>JBEILM010000076.1:0-17049 GCA_040379205.1 Gemmatimonas sp. | reverse complement strand
GTCCATGTCCGGCGGCGGCGGTGGTGGAGGGGGTGGCGTGTTCGCGAAGCTCGGACTGGCAGCGGTCGTGCTGCTCGGGCTCATCCTGCTCGTGCGCCCGACAGTGGCGTACATCGAACCGGGGCATGTGGGCATCGTCATTAACCGCGCCGGTGGCGGCGTGTCCGCGAAGCCGCTCGGCCCGGGGTTCCATCTGCGCAATCCCATCTTCACGCAGATTCAGGAGTACCCGACGTTCATGCAGACGCTGGTGCTCACCCGCGAAAGCACGGATGGTTCGCCCAACAACGACGAGATCAACGTGAACTCGGTGGAGGGACAGCCGCTGTCGCTCGATGTTTCCATGTCCTTTGAACTCGACGGGGCTCGGGTGCCGGCGCTCTACCAGACGTTCCGCACCGACGTGCAGGCGATCGCGCGGGGCTTCATCCGGCAGGCCATTCGCCAGTCGCTGCAGGAAGTGGTGGGCAAGGAAGAGATCGCGGCCATCCTGGGCCCCAAGAAGGCGGACGTGGTGACGCAGACACAGGCGCAACTGCAGAAGCGCCTCGACCCGTACGGCATCATGGTCAAGCAGTTCACGCTCAACGAGTTCCGTGCGCCCAAGGCGGTGATGGATGCCATCTCGCTCAAGAACGTCATGCAGCAGCAGGCGCTCACGGCGCAGAACGAGCTGCAGAAGAACACGTTCCAGGCGCAGGGTGATAGCATCAAGGCGGCGGGTCGCGCCAAGGCCATCCTGACGGAGGCAGAGGCGCAGGCGAAGGCCAATGACCTGCTGTCGCGCAGCATCACCGGTAATCTGGTGCAGTACGAAATGGCGAAGCGCTGGAACGGTCAGATGCCGCAGGTCACCGGTGGCGCGATGCCGATGATGCAGCTCCCCGGCTCGGTCAAGAACCCGTAAGGACGTCGATATGCCGGTCGTGGCGTTCGATGCGCTGCCGGATGCGGCGCGCGTGTGGGTGTTCAGTGCGGCCGCCCCGGTCACTGGAGCGGCCGCAGAGTCGCTGCTTTCGCTGGTCGACGCTCACCTGCACCGGTGGCGCGCCCACGGCGTTCCGCTGGTGTGCGCTCGCGACTGGCGTGACGATCGTTTCCTCGCCATTGGCGTGGACGAAGCGGCCACGGGCGCGTCGGGGTGTTCCATCGACGCGCTGTTCCATGCGCTGCGCGATGCCGAGCGTGAGGTCGGGACGTCGCTGGTGGACGGCACGCGCCTGTTCTGGCGCGATGCAGACGGCGTGGTGCAGGTGACCGACCGGCCGGGGTTTCGCGCGGCGGCGGCGTCCGGTGCCGTTGGCACCGACACGCTGGTGTTCGACACGACGGTCGAAGTGGTGGGAGCGTGGCGCCGTGCGTTCGAGAAGCCGGCGCGGGAGAGTTGGCAGGCGCGATTGCTGCCGGTGGGGTGATCGCGCCGAGGTGGCGGATTTCAAGGGGAGTGATCCACGCACATCCTCTTTCCCCGCGTGATCAGCGGAGATCGGTCAAGCAAACCGACCCTTCACCGCAACCAGTCATCCAGCCGCTCGGCCACGAACGGGTCGTCCGCCAGATCCGGATACTGTGCAGACAGGCGCGCCAGCGCCTCCGCCTGACCCGGTGACAGCTGTTCGTGGGTGTCGAAGGTCCATGTGCCGCGTACGAGGCCCTGAAGGCGCAGGATCTCCAGGATGCCCGGCAGGCAGCCGCGATACCCGTTCGCGGCGTCGAAGATCACGGCGTTGGCCATGGTGAGTGCGGCCCCGCGCGTGAGCCACTCGCGGCGCAGCATGTCGGTGCCGGAGGCGCGCCACGTCTGGATGGCATGCAGCATCTCCACCGCCTTGGAGGTCCACACGGCCCACTGCCCCAGCAGTCCGCCCACGAAATGCCGCGTGTAGCCGCGGCCGCCGCTCGTGACCGGCATATCGGTCACCAGGTCGGGAACGATCGCATCATCGTTGCCGGTGTACAGCGCGATGTCGTCGCGGCCGGCATCGGCGAGGGCCCGCACCACGTCGAGGGTGGCGTAGCGATCGAATGGCGCCACCTTGATGGCCACCACGTTCGCGATCTCGGCGAACTCCCGCCAGAACGCGTAGCCCAGCCGTCGCCCGCCCACGGCCGGCTGCAGGTAGAAGCCGAACAGGGGGATCACTTCGGCCACGCGCTGGCAATGCGCGAGGATCGCCTCGTCGCTCGCATCGCGCCACGCGCCGAGCGAGAGCAGCCCGCAGTGGTAGCCGAGTGCGAGGGCGATCTGCGCTTCCCGGATGGCCTGCGCCGTGTCGCCGATGAGCCCCGCCACGCGCACGAACGGCCGCGGCGTTTCGGTCAAGGACGCCGAGGCCGTTTCCGCCGCGAGTTCGAGCACCGGGCGATACAGGCCGATCTTCGGATCGTGGATGGGGAAGCCCGTGGTGTGCACGCCGACGGCCATGCCGCCCGCGCCGGCCGCCACGTAGTAGCGCGTCAGGGCGCGCTGGTGGCGCTCGTCCATGTCGCGCGTGGGCGTCAACGCCAGTGGGTGCGCCGGGATGACCTGACCGGTCTGCAGGTGCGCCCGCACGTTGAACGTGGGCTGTTCAGAAGCGCCCATCGCGCACCTCGAACTTCGTGGGTTTCGAAAGAAGGCGCCCACCCTGCCGCACCCACGCCACGGCCCACGCACAGAGCGTGTCGAGCGGCAACGGCGTGTACGGCAGCAGGGTGTGCAGACGGTGCACGTTGGCCACGAGGGCATCGGCTTGCTCGGTGCCCACGTACACGGGGGTGACACCGGCATGGAGTCCGAGGCGCTCGGCGAGCTCGCGCACGCGCATCATGGGGCCGGTCACGTTGAGCGCCACCGGGGGTGACGCAGCGACACCGAGCGCACGCAGCGCCAGGCGGTTGGCGTCACCCTGCCAGATCACGTTCACCCAGCCGGTGGCGAGGTCGATCGGTTCCTGGGCCAGCACCCGGCGCGCAACTTCGGTGACCACGCCGTAGCGCAGATCGCACGCATAGAATAGCCGGTACAGCAGCAACGGCGACATCGTGCGTCGCGCGATGCTGTCGAACACCCGCTCTCGCCCGATGGTGCTGGCGGCGTACTCGCCGTCGGGTACCAGCGCCTCGTCTTCCTGCGAGCCGCCGCGTGCGACCGGCGTGCGGCCATACACGTTGCCGGTGGAGAAGCAAACGATCCGCGACCCCGCGTAGCGCTCGGCGGCGTGCACGCTGGCGACGACGTTCTGCGTCCACGTTCCCAGCGGATCACCGGTGGTGCCGAACTTCTGGCCGGCCAGCCAGAGCACGTTGGCCGCGTCGGGAAGGGCTGCGACGGCGTGTGGATCGGACAGATCGGCGCGAATGATGTCGACGCCGCTGGCCTCGAGCGCGGCGGCGGCGTTGGCATCACTGAAGCGCGAGACCGCAATCACGCGGCGCGACCGGTCCGCGATCGCGCGACGGGCCAGGCGCGCCAGACTCGGGCCCATCTTGCCGCCAGCCCCGAGAATGATCACGTCGCCGTCGAGTGCCTCGAGCGCGCCGATGGTCTCTTCGTCGGGTGCCGCCAGGCGGGCCTCGAGCGAGGCTTCGGATGCGGGCGCGCTATCCAGCGGGGAGCTCATGGGATGGGCCTCGTTGATCGGCGAGTTCGCGACGGCATGGCCGCGGAGTACGCGGAAACGATGGAAACCACACGGATCCAACAACTACGAGTACTCGTGTTATCCGTGTGGTTTCCATCGTTTCGGTGTGATCCGTGGCCGAAGTGTACTCCAGTGGCAGCCACGATTCCCAAGGAGAACGCCCTACGCGGACGCGGTCGCACCCACCGGCGGCATCGCGATGCCGAGTTCCGTCGCCAGCGCCTGTCGACCCAGGTCGATGCGCTCACGCGCCATCGCCTTGAGCGTCGGGATGTCGTTGAGCGTCATGCCGGTGGTCTCGATGGGATCGAGCACCTGCGCCAGCGCCTTCGCACGCAGGAAGCGGAATGTGCCCTTGGCCATGGCGTTGCGGGTGCCGGCCACTGCGATGGGCAGGATGGGCGCCCCGCTTTCAATGGCGAGACGGAAGGCGCCGTCCTTGAAGGGCAGCATCTCCTGCATCTTCGAGCGCGTGCCCTCGGGGAAGATCATCACGCTCACCTTCTTGGCCAGCCGGTCGCGGCACTGGGCAATGGCGTTGATCGTGGAATCACGATCCCCGCGCACGAGGTGAATGTCACCTGCCATGCGCATCATCCAGCCCATGCAGGGGATCTTGAACATGGTGTCCTTGCTCAGCCACTTCATTTCCCACGGGAAGCAGCTGATGAGAAACACATCGGCGTACGACTCGTGGTTGGCGATCACCACGTACGGTCGCCGCGGATCGGCCAGAGCTCCGCGCACCCGGAAGTTCCACAGGCCGTTGAGGCGCATGGCGGTGACGCCGACCAGGCGAAAGGCTCGCCCGGCCGCATACCGCCCCTTGTCGAAGGGGGCGGTGAGCGCGAACACGAGGGCCACCACCGGCGTGCCCAGGATGACGACCAGCACGGTCTCCACCCAGGCCCACCAGTTCAGGATCGTCCCGAGCATCGCAGGTCAGCTCTGCGGCAGGTCCGGATTGTCCACCGCGTCGGCCGGATCGCAGAATCCGGCTTCCTTGTGTGCGCCATCGCAGAACGGCTTCACCTTGGAGGCACCGCAGCGGCACAGCGACATGGGCCGCCCTTCGGCGCGCGGCGGGATGACGTTGCCTTCATGGTCGAGCAGGACGATCTGGGCAGCGTCTTCGGCGTTGATGCCGAGCGAGCCGTTCTTGCGGACAGTAATGGTGATGGGCATGGGCAGGATAGGATAGGTTTGGGTAGCGGACGTCCTGACGAAAGGGAACAGGACGGAGGGGGATCAGGGAGGAGGGGGCGGCGATAACGGTGCGTGGCGGCCTACGCCGCCGCCGCGGCGTGGCGCTTCAGGCGGGCGATCATGGCGTTGAGGCCGGACTCGCGGGCGCCGAGGCCGATATCGGACATGAGCAGGCGCACGATATCCACCGGGAGCGCGAGGGTAACGGCCGGCGGCTGATCGTTCACGGCGGCGAAGACGATCGCGAGGATCGCCGCCACTGTCGGTGACTGACGGGTGTTCACGTCGGCGAAGAAGTGAATGGTCCCGTCGGCCTGCGATTCGGCGAAGAGATCGACCCGTGTCTGGCACTCGTGGACGGTAAACGCCTCCCGGTCGAGGGCGGCCAGGTGCGCTGGGAGCGGCTCGAGCTTCTTCGACCAGGCGAGCAGCGCCGCCATCTTGTCCTCGCGCCCGAGCAGGCGGAACTGCTTGAGCGTACGGGCAAGGGTCGGCGGCAGGGCTTCAGACGTCTCGGACATGCCCCAAAGGTAGCCGCACCCGCAACCGGCCTTGTTGTCACGGGGGGCCTGGCCGCAGCATTCCGGCCTGGACGGCGTAGAATGAGGGAGAGGCCGGAACGGCCGCGCTGACCTGCTCCCTACCCCTCCGTCCCCATGCTGCGTCGCCTGCTGGTTTCGTTCGCCGTAGGACTGCTCGCCTGTCGGGGCCCTGCCGAGGTGGATTCGGCGGTGGGCACTCTGGAGATGGTCGAGGTAGATGTGGGGCCGCTGCAGCCGGCGCGGGCGCTTCGCGTCCTGGTGCAGGAGGGCGACGCGGTGCGGGTGGGTGACACCCTGGCGGTCTTCACCACGCCCACGCTGGCAACGTCGCAGGCACAGGCGGAGGCGCGTGCCGCGGCTGCCGAACAGGCGGCACGGGAGTTGGAGCGGGGGGCGCGCCCTGCCGAAGTCCTGCGTGCGGAAGCCGACCTGCGGGCGGCCGAAGCCGACGCGGAGCGCACGGCGGCCGATGTGGCGCGGCTCGAGCCGTTGGCCGCCAAGGGCGACGTGAGTCGGGCCGCGCTCGACGCCGCGCGCGCCGCGTCCCGGGTGGCCGCGGGGCGCCGCGACGCGGCCCGGGAACTGCTGCGGCTGGTGCGCGACGGCGCGCGCGCCGAACGTCGGCAGGCGGCGGCTGCGGAAGCCAAGGGGGCGCAGGCAGCAGCCGAGGGGTGGCGGGCCACCGCCAACGACCTGGTGCTGCTGTCACCGGTGGACGGTGTGGTGTCGAGCCGGAACGTGGAGCCGGGCGAGGTACTGTCGGCCGGACAAAGTGCCATCACCGTGGGGCAGCCGACGCGGCCGTGGGCGCGCATCTACGTGTCCACGGAGGTGCTGCCGCGCCTGCGGTCGGGGGACACCCTCGTGGCTCGCCTCGACGGCGATACCACTCCCTATCGCGGTCGCATCACCGCGATCGCCACCAAGGCCGAGTTCACGCCCCGCGTGGCGCTCACCGAGCAGGAACGCGCCGACCTGCTCTTCGGTGTGAAGGTGGAGTTCGCCGACACCACCCAGCGGCTGCGCGCCGGCCTGCCCGTCACCGTGCAGTTGCCGCGTGGCGATCGCTGAGCCGGCCTCTGGCCACATGCGGCAGGGCCAGCACGCCCCGGTCGTGCGCACGCATGCGCTGCGCAAGGCGTTCGGCGACCTTGTGGCGGTGCAGGGACTCGATCTCACCATCGCGCGCGGCGAGGTGTTCGGGCTGCTCGGCCCCAACGGGTCGGGGAAGACGACCACCATTCGCCTGTTGTGCGGTCTCGTGGTGCCCACGAGCGGGACGGCGGAGGTCGCGGGGTTCGACATCACGACCGCGGCGGAGGCGGTGCGCCGCCGCATCGGGTACATGTCGCAGCGTTACGGTCTGTACGACGAGCTCACCGTGCGCGAGAACCTGCGCTTCTACGCCAGCGTCTACGGCCTGGTTGGGCGCGCACGCAACGAGCGGCTCGCCGCGCATATCGAACGCCTCGGGCTGGGTGCACGCGTGAACCAGCGGGCCGGCACCTTGAGCGGCGGCTGGAAGCAGCGGCTCGCGCTGGCCTGCGCCACGGCGCATCACCCGGATCTCGTCTTCCTCGACGAGCCCACGGCGGGAGTGGACCCCGCCGCGCGGCGCACGTTCTGGGAGACGATCTACGAACTGGCCGGTGATGGCACCACCGTGCTCGTGACGACGCATTACATGGACGAAGCCGAGCGATGCCAGCGCCTCGCGTTCCTCTCGCGGGGGCAGCTCATCGGGCTCGGGACGCCCGCCGAGGTGGTGGAGCAGTTCGGGGCGAAGACCGTGGAAGACGTGTTCGTCATGCTGCAGCGAAAGGACGAACAGGAGGCCGCGCTCGGCGTGGCGTCGGCACGATGACGTTCCTGCAGCGTCTCCGTCGGTGGACGGCATGGCCCATGCTCTGGAAGGAGTTTCTGCAGCTCCGGCGTGATCGGCTCACGTTTGCGCTGATGACGGCGCTGCCGGCCATCCAGCTGGTGCTCTTCGGGTATGCCATCCAGACCGACGTGCGCAAGCTGCCCACGGTAGTCGTGGACGAGTCGCGCACGAGCGAAAGCCGGGCGCTGGTGCAGGTGCTGCAGAACACCGACAACTTCACCGTCGTGGCGGCCGTGCCAAGTCGAGCGGTCGCGAAACGGTGGATCGAACGAGGGGCCGCGCGCGTGGCGCTGGTCATTCCGCCCGAGTATCAGCGCAACATCCGTGGCGGGCACACCGGGGTGGCGCAGTTGCTCATCGATGCCGCCGATCCACAGTCGAGTGGCGCGGCCATTGCCGGTGCGCAACTGGCGGCGCAGGCTCGCGGAGCGCAGTTGCTGGCCCAGCGCTTCCAGCTCCGCCCGCCGGTGGCGATCCGTGTGAGGCCGTGGTACAACCCGGCCCAGAAGAGCGCGACGTTCATCGTGCCCGGCATCGTGGGGATCCTGCTCACGATCACGATGACGCTCATCACCAGCACCGCCATCGTGCGCGAACGGGAGCGGGGCACACTCGAGCAGCTCATCGTCACCCCGATCGGTAAGTCGAGCCTCATGCTCGGCAAGCTCATCCCCTTCGTGCTCGTGGGCTACGTGCAGATGTCGGTGGTGCTGCTGCTCGGGGTCGTCTTCTTCCAGGTGCCGGTGCAGGGCAGCCTGCTGCTGCTCTACACGCTGGCGCTGGTCTTCATCGTCGCCTCGCTCGGCGTGGGGCTGCTGATCTCCACCGTGGCGCGCAGCCAGGCGCAGGCTATGCAGTTGAGCTTCTTCTTCATGCTGCCCAACATCCTGCTCTCGGGCTACATCTTCCCGCGCGCGGCCATGCCCGAGCCGGCGCAGTGGCTCGGGTTGCTGCTGCCCCTCACGTTCTTCCTTGATATCCTGCGCGGCGTGCTGCTCAAGGGAATCGGGGTGCGGGACCTGCTGGTGCAACTCGGCGCGCTCACGGTGCTGGCGTCGGTGTTGTTCACCGTAAGTGTGCGGCGATTCTCCAAGACGCTCGACTGAGAATCGACGGGGCTCCACCGAGGCGATGGTCGGAGACCGGATCGGGCTCGGAGATCTGACGTCTGACCGGGTCAGTGCCCCCGCACCGGCTGCGGCCGATACGGCGACTCGAGTCGTGCCACCTCGTTGGCGCTGAGCTGCACGCCGACCGCTGCGATGGCTTCGTCGAGCTGAGACAGCCGGGTGGCGCCGACAATGGGCGCGGACACCACGGGCTTGGACAGCAGCCACGCCAGCGCCACCTGCGCCATGGAGACTCCGCGTTCGGTGGCCACGTCGCGCACGGCGTCGACGATGCCCCAGTTGGTGTCGTCGTCGTACAGCGTGTGGCCATACGAGTCGGTGGCCGCGCGGGTCGACGCGGCGCGGTCGGCCACCGAGGTGCGCGATCCGGCAAGCAGGCCGCGCGCGAGCGGCGACCAGGGCATCACGCCGAGTCCCTCGGCAGCGCACAGCGGCAGCATTTCCCGCTCTTCTTCGCGGTAGAGCAGGTTGTAGTGGTTCTGCATGGTCGCGAACCGCGCCCATCCGCGGCGTTCGGACACGCCGAGGGCGCGGGCCAACTGCCACGCCCACCCCGAGCTGGCGCCGATGTGCCGTACCTTGCCCGACCGGACCAGATGGTCGAGGGCGGCGAGTGTCTCCTCGATCGGGACCAGCGGATCCCAACGGTGGATCTGGTAGAGGTCGATGGTGTCCACCCCCAGGCGGCGCAGGCTCGCCTCGCACGCCTGCACGATGTGCTTGCGCGACAGGCCGCCCGCGTTGGGCCCGTCGGCGAGCGGGAAGTACACCTTGGTGGCAATCACCAGGTCGTCGAGGCGCCCGTACTCCCGGAGTGCCCGGCCGGTGACCTCCTCGCTCACGCCGAGGGCGTACATGTCGGCGGTGTCGAAGAAGTTGATCCCCGCCTCGATGGCGCGGCGGAAGAAGGGGCGGGCGTCGTCTTCCGACAACACCCACGGCCGCCAATCCGGGGTGCCGTAGCTCATGCAGCCGAGGCAGATCCGGGAGACGGTCATGCCGGTGGAGCCGAGGGTGGTGAAGCGCATGGCGGGGAACTTGGGAGGCCGAGTAAAGGTCCGGACTGATAGTCCAATGAGCCCGGCGGGAACCGATCGGGGTTTCCACTGCTAGAATGTAGAGGCTGTACGCGTCCCTTACCCCGCCTTGCCATGCTCATCCGCCATCCTGCTGACATGCCGTCCTCCGAGATCACCCCGGAAGGGCTCTACCAGAACCGCCGGGCCTTCGTCGGCACCGCCGGCGCGCTCGCGCTCGGCACCGTGCTCGCGCCGTCGGCGCTGGAGGCCATGAGCCGCACCGGGGGCCAGGAGGACAAGGTCACGCCGGAGGAAGACGCGACCAGCTACAACAACTTCTACGAGTTCGGCACCGACAAGGAGGAGCCGAAGGAGCTGTCCAGGGACTTCAAGCCCCTGCCGTGGACGGTGAACGTCGAGGGACTGGTGAAGACCCCGCGGCCGTACTCGTATGACGAGTTGATCGGCAAGCTGCCGGTGCAGGATCGCACCTATCGCATGCGCTGCGTCGAGGCGTGGTCGATGGTGATTCCCTGGCAGGGCGTGCAGCTGAGCGACATCATCAAGCGCGTCGAGCCGCTGCCGAGCGCCAAGTTCGTGGAGTTCACGACCCTCTACGATCCGAAGCGCATGCCGGGACAGCGGCGGGCGGTGCTGCCGTGGCCGTACAAGGAAGGGCTGCGCATGGACGAAGCCATGCATCCGCTCACACTGTTCGCGACCGGCATGTACGGCAAGCCGCTCCCCAACCAGAACGGCGCGCCGCTGCGACTGGTGACGCCGTGGAAGTACGGATTCAAGGGGATCAAGAGCATCGTGAAGATCCGCTTCACCGACCGCATGCCCAACACCACCTGGAACGACGCGAACCCCAGCGAGTACGGCTTCTACGCCAACGTGAACCCGGCGGTGGACCACCCGCGCTGGAGCCAGGCGAAGGAGCGGCGCATCGGCGAGTTCCTGCGCCGTAACACCCTGCCTTTCAACGGCTACGCCAATCAGGTCGCGTCGCTCTACAGCGGCATGGACCTCCGCAAGTTCTACTGACCGCGTGGCTACCCTGATCGCCCGCGCCGAACCCGTCGTTCGGCGCTGGGTGCGGCCGGCGCTCTGGGCGCTGGTCGTGTTGCCCGCGCCCGTGCTCGTGGCGCAGCTCCTGCTCGACCAGCTCGGGGCCGACCCCATCGACAAGCTCGAGCGCCTCTCCGGGGAATGGGCGCTGCGCTTTCTGGCCGGCTCGCTGGCGGTCACGCCGCTCATGCGCCTGACCGGCTGGGGGTGGCTCGTCGCCCAACGACGGTTTCTCGGCCTCGCCGCCTTCTTCTGGGCCTTCGGGCACCTGAGCGTCTACACGGTGCTCGACTGGTTCTTCGACTGGGACGAAATCGTCAAGGACGTGCTCGAGCACCTGTACATCACGGCCGGGATGCTCGCCTTCACCCTGATGATTCCGTTGGCGCTGACGTCCACGAAGTGGTCGATCCGCCGCCTCGGCGGCACCCGCTGGAACCGCCTGCACGCACTCGTCTACGTGTCGGTCATCGCCGCCTGCCTCCATTTCTTCTGGGCAGTCAAGAAGGACGTCGAGGAGCCGATCCTCTATGGAGCGGTGGTCGCGGCGCTGCTGGCGTTCCGGGTGTTCCGGCGCCCGGCTCGACGCTCGCCGTCGGGCGGCCCCCCCGCCGACACGGCCCCGGAGGCTGCGACGTAGGCGGCTGGCCGGGGTGTCGTCCGCAAGCTCGTTTCACCCCGTTTCCCGGCTGCATGACGTCTCTGCCCGGAGCCGATCGGCTCCATTCCCGCCCCGCCGATCGCGCCCACCGCAGCGTGCCCCACGGGGTGCCTGTGACGTCCGGCGTCGTGTACAGCCGGTCGTGCGATCGGGTGCTGGCGGGGGGCGCGTTGGTGTATGCGGCGGCCATGCTGGCCTGGCTGCTCTTCACCGGGCAGGCGGTGGCGACTGCGCTTGTGCGCTTCCTGTTGCCGCTGCCGATCGTCGTCGTGGGGATGTTGCTGGCCTGGCGAGCGAGCCGGGACCTGGCACTCGATCACGCTACCCGCCGCTTCTGGCGGGTGCTGCTGGTGGTCATCGCCCTGCTCCCTCTCGAACAACTGGCGGTGCCGCTCGTGCCCGAGCTGCCGACGGGGCTGGGAGGCGCTGGCTTCCTCTTCGCGGCCCTGGCGGGACCGCTGCTGCTGCTGGTTGCACTGCTGCAGCTCCCGAACGCCCCGCGCCGCCGCATTGACCAGGTCAAGCTGTGGCTGGACGTGGCCACCGTCGCCGGCGGCGGCGCCCTGCTTGCGTGGAACGAGGTCACCACCACGCCCCTGAGCGGCGGCGTCCCGGCCCGCCTCTCGTACGCCCTGCTGTTCACGCAGGCGGTGCTCGAGCTGGTGCTCGTGCTCGTGGCCTCGGTGCTCTGGCGCCGGACGGTGCTGCAGCATCGGGCTACCACGCTGGTCCTGATCGGCATCGCGGTGCTGGTGCAGTTCCTCGGGCATATCGTCGCCGTCGTCCTCATGCGGCGCGGCGTGCCGGGGCCCGATGTCATGCCGGCCGTTTCGTTGCTGGCCATGACCGTGATCGCCGCGGCGGGGTGGCACAGCTGCGCCACGATGCTCCAGCGCGAAGTGCGCAACACGCGGCCGCGCCCGCTGCGCTCGACGAGCGTGATCCCGTATGTCGCGGTCCTGCCCGGTTTCGCGCTGCTCGTGCGCGGCGCCCTCGAGCAGAACTCGCCATCGCTGTTCGGTCTCGTGGCGGGCGCGGTGGTGCTCACCGCCCTCGCGTTCGCCCGTCAGTACGCCGCCACGCGCGAGACGGTGAGTCTGCTCACCGAATCGGCCGTGCGGCAGAACGAGGCCCGCTTTCAGGCGCTCGTGCAGCATTCGAGCGACGTGATCATGATCGTCGAGCGGGACGGCACGCTCCGCTATGCGAGTCCCTCCATGGCCAGCGTATTCGGGCACGATCCCACGCGCCTCGTCGGCACGCCGCTGTTGGCGCTGCTGCACCCCGACGATGTGCCGGCGGCCACACACTTCCTCGACGAACTCGCGCGCACCACGGCGCGCCCCGGTGCCGCGTCATCCGGCGTGCTGAAAGCCGAGTGGCGGCTGGCGCACGCCACGGGCAACTGGATGACCGTCGATACGGTGGGCACGAACCTGCTGCACGAGCCGGGCGTGGGCGGGCTCGTGCTCAACACGCGCGACGTGACCGAGCAGAGCGTCATCAAGCAGCAGTACATGCATCAGGCGTTTCACGATCCGCTCACCGATCTCGCCAACCGCTCGCTCTTCCTGTATCAGGTGGGGCAAGCGCTGGCCCGCGGCTCGCGGCACGCGGCGCCGGTCACGGTCCTCTTTCTCGACCTCGACAACTTCAAGACGGTTAACGACTCGCTCGGCCATGCCGCCGGCGACCGTCTGCTGGTGGAGGCGGCCCGCCGTCTCGCCTCGTGTGTGCGCACCGGCGACCTCATCGCCCGACTCGGTGGCGACGAATTCGCCGTGCTGGTCGAGGAGGCCGACGCGGTCGATGACGTCCTGCTGGCGGCCTCACGCATCGGAGCAGCGCTGGCGCGGCCCTTCCAGCTCGGCGGCAAGGAAGTGTTCGTGAGCGCCAGCATCGGCATCGCCCGCTCCTCGCCTGGCGAGACGTGCGACGACCTCGTGCGCAACGCTGACGTGGCTATGTATGTGGCCAAGTCGCGCGGTAAGGAACGGCATGTGCTCTTCGAACCCGAGATGCACCGGGCGGCGCTGGAACGCCTGGTGGTGGAAGCCGACCTGCGGCGCGCCATCGAGCACGAGGAGTTCTTCCTGCAGTACCAGCCCATCGTGGAGCTGGCGACGGGCCACGTGGTCGGCGCCGAAGCGCTCGTGCGCTGGCTCTGCCGCGACCGGGGCACGGTACCGCCGGGCGTGTTCATCCCCATCGCCGAGGAGACGGGGCTCATCGTGCCCATCGGCCGCTGGGTGCTGCGGCGCGCCTGCCGCGAGGCCCAGCGCTGGACCCGGGACCTCGGCCAGCCGGTGCGCATCACGGTCAATCTGTCCGGGCGTCAGCTGCAGGACGCCGGCGTGGTCGACGACGTGCGGGCGGCGCTCGCCGACTCGGGGCTCGACCCGGCCCAGCTCGTGCTCGAGATCACCGAGAGCATGCTGATGCACAACACCAGCCTGTCGATGAACCGCCTGATGGCGCTCAAGGCCCTCGGCGTGTCGCTGGCCATCGACGACTTCGGAACGGGTTATTCTTCCCTCAGCTACCTGCAGCGCTACCCGATCGACATGCTGAAGATCGACAAGGCGTTCGTGGACGTCGTGGACAAGGGAGAGGATGGCCCCGTGCTGGCGCAGGCGATCGTGGCACTTGGAGAGACGTTGCGGCTGCACACCGTGGCCGAAGGTATCGAGAAGGAGGCCCAGCGTGGGCACCTGATCGGCCTCGGCTGCGCCTTTGGTCAGGGGTACCTGTTTGCGCCGCCGCTCGACGCTGATGTGTTCTGGCAGCAACTGGCGGTGCGCGGTACGCACACGCCTTTCCCCGGTCACGTGCAACGCGACGTGAGTGCCTCCCAGGCCGCATAAGCCTCCCGCTGGGGCGTCCCGTCCGGCGGGCGCACCGGACGCGGTGTCGGCGGTGTCATCGTCGCGGCTGGACGTGTTCGCGGTGGCCACGCCCGGGGTGGCACCGCTGGTGGCCGCCGAGTGTGTGGCGCTGGGGCTCACGCCCCGCGAGGTGTCCAAGGCTGGCGTGGCCCTCGACCTCACCCCCGCCGAGCTGTTCACGCTCAACTGCTGGACCCGGCTGGCCAGTCGGGTGCTGGTGCGGCTGGCGCACTTCGAGGCGCGCGATTTCGCCACGCTGGAGAAACAGGCCGCGCGCGTGCCGTGGGCGCGCGTGCTCACGGCCGGGGCTTCGGTTCGCCTGCGGGTCACGTGCAGGAAGTCCCGCCTGTACCACTCCGATGCCGTTGCGGAACGGGTGGCGCGCAGCCTGACGGCGGTGATGCCCGGGGTCCAGGTCAGCGGCCGGGCGCGCGATGACGAGGACGATGACGGTGCCGACGACGCGGCGGTGTCGCAGCTGATCGTGGTGCGCTTCGACCGCGATCGCTGCACGATCAGCGCCGACAGCTCGGGGGCGCTGCTGCACCGGCGGGGGTGGCGACCAGCGGTGGCCAAGGCGCCATTGCGCGAGACGCTGGCCGCCATGATGCTGGCCGCCGCGCCGTGGGATGGTCAGGTTCCGCTGGTGGACCCGTTCTGCGGCTCGGGCACCATCGGCATCGAGGCGGCGCTGCGGGTGCGACGCATGGCGCCCGGGCTGGCGCGCAGCTTTGCGATGGAACGCTGGCCCGGGGCCGATGGTGCGGCCTGCAACGCCGTGCGGCAGGCCGCGCGCGACGCCATACTCCCCGGCGTGGGCGCCCCGATCGTGCTGCGTGATCGCGATGCCGGTGCCATCGCCGCCGCCCGCGCCAACGCGGAACGCGCCGGTGTTCTGGGCGACCTGCACATCGAACAGGGCGCGCTGTCGGAGACCGACCTCGCCGGCCTTGGGCCGCGTGGCCTGCTGCTCACCAACCCGCCGTACGGCCTGCGGGTGAGCGACGGCGCCGACCTGCGCGCGCTCTATGCGCGCCTGGGCGACGTACTGCGAACCGGCGGCCCCGGGTGGCGGCTCGGCATGCTCGTGCCGCCCGACCGGGCGCTCGCCGGTCAGCTGCGGCTGCGGCTGACCCCCGCGGTGCGCACCACGAACGGGGGGCTGCCGGTGGAGCTCCTGCTGTCGGATCAGGCCCGGAAGTAGTCCGCGCGCCAGCTGGTGATCTGCTGCTTGATGGCCTTGCCGGTGATCGACGGGTTGGCGAGCACCTGCTGGACCAGCGCCGGCAGTTCCGCGTCACTCGCGAAGCGCAGCGCGACGTAGTGCCGCGGGGCGAACGACGCCTCGGCCTTTGCCGCCACCTCGGCGGTGAGCACCCGACGATAGCGCAGCTGCTCCTCGAGCCGGATGAGACGGTCCTGCACCCGCAGCGGAGAGAGCCGCGCGACCGCCGTGACGCCGAACAGCGCGAGGCCACCCACCAGGAAGTAGCCGGTGTCGTAGCCCGGGTTGGCGAAGAAGCGTGTCAGGCTCCAGACCAGGAACACGAGCGCCAGCGGGCTCGCGAAGAAATGGTAGAGTGGCGTGTACTGCGCGTGATTGGCGTAGGACTGCGGCTGGTTCGGCATATGGAAGAGGAAAGGTCGAAGAGAGTGAGGAACACAGACCATCAACTAAATCTGCTCGCGAGACCCCGCAGTTCCGATGGACTGTCTCCGGTCACGCCGTGATGCCGTATCCGTGAAATCCGTGGCTACCGCTGTTTCCGTGCTTCATGGCTGTTCATCCACGGCATCCGCGCGTGCGTGGATCGTGCGAATTCCACTACCGCCTGTGGCTGGCTGCGATGCGCGCAGATCAACAGCCCGTGGAACACGGAAACCGCGGACGTCACGGATTTCGCGGATACGACAACACGGGACGGGGGCATGCATGTCGGTCTGGCGTGTCGCTCAGGACGGTGGACGTTGCTTCAGATCGAGGAACCGGTCGATCTCGGCCACGGCCGCCTGCAGTCGCTCCTCCCACGAGCCCTGCACGACGGTGAACGGCACGTCGAATCGCATGAGCGTATCCCGAAACAGCGTATGCACTTCATGGCGACGCTCGCCGCGGTCGCGCACGCCATCGGGTACCCACGGCACGTCGATGTCCAGCAGCAGGTACCGGTCGGCGCGCCGTGCGCTGGCCAGCGCCTCGACCACCGGTGGACAGTCGCCGTAGTAGTGATAGCTGTAGGCGACGGTGCTGAGGATGTCGGTGTCATGCACCATCAACGGATGACCTGCGTCGCGGGCACGCGCGAGAAACGCATCCTCCAACGCCACCTGGCCGCGGGCGATCGGTTCGACATCGTGGATGGTCAGCGGCTCGACTTTCGCTTCGGCATATCCGCGCGCGAATTCGGGTACGCACAGCACACCGCAACGGGCCGCCAGCTGCGTGCCGAGGGTGGTCTTGCCCACGCACTCGGACCCGGTGACGACGACGCGTACGGGGCGGATGACGGCGCTCATGCCGTGGTGTTCGGCAGTGAGGCCGCGTCTCGCGCGTGCGGCGTCTGCTTCCACGCGCGATAACCGTGCCAGGCGAGCCCCAGGAGTACCGCATACAGCACGGCCGTGAGCGGCAGGCGGCGATTGATGAACAGCCCGACGTACACGACGTCCACCGCCATCCACAGCAGCCAGTTCTCGAGCAGCTTGTGGGTCATCATCCACATGGCTACGAGGCTCGTGGCCACGAGTGCGGCATCCACCCACGGCAGCGCGGCGCCGGGAATGCGGGCGGTGATGGTCGCCAGCAGCACCCACGCCGCGAGTCCGCAGCCCACGAGCCACCACCAGAGCGGGCGCGGAGTCCGCCGTACCGGCAGCGGGGCGCGGTCGGTACCGCCGCGCCACCAGTACCACCAGCCGTAGAGCGACAGCCCGAAGTACACGCCCTGCAGTCCGGTGTCGGAGTAGAGTCCCGTCCGGGCGAACACGACGGCGTAGAACACGGCGTTGAGCACGCCGACGGGCCAG
>JBEILM010000075.1:0-17086 GCA_040379205.1 Gemmatimonas sp. | reverse complement strand
GGCCCGGTGCGTGGACATGGTGGAGTGGCCGAGTGCGGCCGAGCTGGGCGGCGCCGTCGGACGGGAAACCACGGCGGCAATCGGGATCGTAGATCAGGCGCTGGCGCGCGGTATCCGTGGCGCCGTAGCCGGGGCAGCCCCGGCAGGCGACGCGACGCGCGTTTCGCGGTAGGAGGACGGGTTGAGCAAGCTTCGTGTGCATGACATGGCAGGTGAGTTCGGCATCTCGGCGGACGAGGTGATCGCGCTGCTGCGCCAGATGGATGTCCCGGTTCGCAGCCATTTGTCGCTGCTGACCGACGATCAGGTGTCCCGTATTCGCGCCCGGTGGGAGCGCGAGAAGCGCGTGCGCGCGGAAAAGGCCCTGCCGGCCCCTGCCGCTGCGCCGCGGCGCCGTCGGACGGCCGCCGCCGACGTGGCACCGACGCCCGAGCCGGAAGTCGTCGCCGCCGCGCCCGCCGTGCGGCGCCGTCGAGCGGCCGATCTGCCCGAGCCCACGTCCGAGCCCACGCCGGAGCCGGTGGTCGCCGCGCCTGCGGCCCCTGTGGTCGTCGCCTCGCCGGTCGTCGACGTCCCGACACCGACGCCGGTCGCCGACGTCGCACCGATCGCGCCCGTTTTCGTCGCGCCGGTCCGGCACGTTGAGCGCGAGGCCGCGCCGATTGCGCCCGTGCCGGCGCCCGAAGTGGCCGCCCCGGTTGCCGCCACGCCGGCTTCGGTGCCTGCTCCTGCGGCGCCCGTCGCCGAGCCGGTCGCGCCGGTCGTCGTGCCGCCGGCGGCCGCCCCGTCCGCTGAACCGCCGGCCGCTCCCGTTGCGGCCGCGGCAGCGCCGACGCCGGCGTCCACGTTGCCTCCCGACCGGCCGCGTCCGCGCCCGGTCGTACCGGGGGCCCCGCGTCCGCGTCCGGTCGCCAGTGCATCGCCCAACTTCGGGTCGGCCCGCCCGATCGCCTCCGCCGCGCCTGGCGGTGGTCTTTCGCAGGGGCAGCGTCGTGATGACCGGCGCCCGAGTGGTCCGCCGGGCACTGGCCAGCAGGGCGGCGGGGCCGTCGGCACGGGCCAGTCGGGCATGAGCCAGGGCGGCGGTCAGAGCCAGCAGCGTCGTGGCAAGAAGGGCAAGCGGGGGGCCGTCGATCAGGAAGCGGTGTCGGCCAACATCACCAAGACGATGACCGCCATGCGCGGTGCGCCGCAGCGTGGTCGCGCCGGTCGCCGCTTCGGCGCCGAAATGCGCGAGGAGGCGGAGGCGCAGCGCGCGGCGGCCGCAGAGCGCGAACGGAAGACCGTGCGCGTCAACGAGTTCATCACGGTCTCCGAACTCGCGCAGATCCTCGGCATCTCCGCCACGCAGATCGTGGGCTTCGCGTTCAAGACGCTCGGTCTCATGGTCACCATCAATCAGCGTCTCGACTTCGACCAGATCGAACTCATCGCCGGCGAGTTCGGCTTCCAGGCCGTCAAGGAAAGCGACTACGCCGCCGACCTGCAGGACGAGCAGATCGAGGACGCCGAAGAGGATCTCCGTCCGCGTCCGCCCGTCGTGACCATCATGGGTCACGTCGACCACGGCAAGACGTCGCTCCTCGACTACATCCGCAAGGCCAACGTGGTCGCCGGTGAGGCCGGCGGCATCACGCAGCACATCGGTGCCTACCACGTCGAAGTGGCGGGCAAGCGCACCATCACGTTTCTCGACACGCCCGGTCACGAGGCGTTCACCGCCATGCGTGCCCGCGGGGCGCAGGTCACCGACATCGTCGTCATCGTCATCGCGGCCGACGACCAGGTGATGCCGCAGACCATCGAGGCCATTTCGCACGCCAAGAGCGCCGGCGTGCCGATCATCATCGCCATCAACAAGGTCGACCTGCCCACGGCGAACATCGCCAAGGTCAAGCAGGACCTGCTCCAGCACGACGTCATTCTCGAGGAGTTCGGCGGCTCCGTGCTGCACTCGGAGATCTCGGCCAAGAAGGGCACCGGGGTCGACGAACTGCTCGAGCAGATCCTGCTGCAGTCGGACATCCTCGAGCTCAAGGCCAATCCCGACCGCCGCGCCGTCGGGTCGGTGGTCGAAGCGCAGCTCGACCAGGGCAAGGGTCCCGTGGCCACCGTGCTCGTGCAGAACGGCACGCTCAAGGTGGGCGACGACTACATCTGCGGTATCCACTCGGGGCGCGTGCGCGCGATGCTCGACGAGCGGGGCAAGCAGGTCAAGTCGGCTGGTCCGGCCATTCCGGTGCAGATCCTCGGCCTCACGGGTGTGCCCATGGCCGGCGACCAGCTCCTCGTGGTCGACGACGCCACGGCCGCTCGCGAAATTGCCCAGCGTCGCGAACGTCTCGATCGTGAGGCCAAGAGCCGTCGCACCACGCGTGGCGTGGTGTCGCTCGAGGACTTCATGTCGCAGGCCAGCGCCGGCCAAAAGCGCCAATTGCGGCTGGTCATCAAGGCCGACCAGGGCGGTCCGGCGGAAGCGCTCGCCGACGCACTCGGCCAGCTCTCCAATCCCGAAGTGCAGGTCGAAATCCTGCACCGCGGGGTCGGTGCGATCGCCGAGACGGACATCCTGCTCGCCAAGGCGTCGGGCGCCATCATCATTGGCTTCCACGTGCGCCCGGACAACAACGCCCGTGCGGCGGCCGAGCGCGAAGGGGTGGACATCAAGCTGTATCGCATCATCTACGAGGCCGTCGCCGATGTGAAGGCCGCCCTCGAAGGGATGCTGCGCCCCGAAGAGCGCGAAGTCGTCTACGGCGAGGCGCAGGTGCGCGAAACGTTCAAGGTCGCGCGAATCGGCACCATCGCCGGTTGCATCGTGCGCTCGGGCAACATCAACCGGAAGGGTCGCGTCCGCGTCATCCGGGATGGCATCGAGATCTACGACGGGGCCATCGCCTCGCTGCGTCGCTTCAAGGACGACGTCAACGAGGTCAAGGAAGGCTACGAGTGCGGTATCGGCATCGAGAATTTCAACGACGTCAAGATCAACGACGTCTTCGAGTGCTACCGTACCGAGGAAGTGGCTCGTACCCTCGACCAGGCAGCCAAGTCCTGAGGAGGGAGCATGGGCGAAACGCGACGTCCTGACCGCGTCGCCGAGGCGATTCGGGCAGAGGTTGCGACCTTCCTCGCAGAAGGCGCGAAGGACCCCCGCATCAAGGCGTTCGTGACGGTCACGGGAGTGGACGTCACGCGCGACCTTCGGCACGCGAACGTGTTCGTCAGCCTCATGGGCGACGACGCGGACAAGAAGTCCACGGTCGAGGGGCTGGGCAGTGTAGCCAGCTTCCTGCGATCGCGTCTCGGCAAGTCGCTGCGGCTGCGGTCGGCTCCCGAGATCCATTTCAAGACCGATGAGAGCGTCGCCCGCGCGTCACGGATCGAGCACCTGTTGGCGCAGATCCGTGATGAGCGCGAACAGCGGGACGCGGACCCCGTGCCCGAGGGAAACGACACGGGCGCGCCTGCGGGCCCGTCGTCGAACGACTGACGACGCTGTGGCTGGCGCACCATCGCCGGAGGCCCACCGGTCCTCCGGACTCCTGTATGTCGACAAGCCGGCAGGCGTGTCGTCGCACGACATCGTGGCGGTCGTGCGTCGCGCCGCCCGCACCCGCCGGGTCGGGCACGCCGGAACGCTCGACCCGTTCGCCACCGGTTTGCTCGTGCTCGCCGTGGGCTCGTGCACGCGCCTGCTCCCGTACATCGTGGGCGAGCCGAAGGTGTACGACGCGCGCATCCGCTTCGGCGCCGAGACCGACACCGACGATGCCACGGGGACACTCACCCGTATGGCTCCGCATCCGGCAGCCGATGTGCTGGCCGACGCCAGGCATCCCGTGCGGCTGTCCGCAGAGCGGCAGCTCACCGGTCTCCTGCACCAGGTGCCACCGGCCTACTCGGCCAAACATGTCGACGGACAGCGGGCGTACGACCTGGCCCGGCGCGGGGAGGCGGTCGCCCTGCCGCCCGTGCCGGTGTACGTGCATCATTGGGCCTGGATCGGCGCCGACGACGGCGACCTCGTCACCCGGATCACCTGCGGGGGCGGCACCTACATTCGGGCGTTGGCCCGTGATTTGGGGCGCGCCTTGGGCAGCGCCGCGCATTGTGCGACACTGCGGCGTCTGGCCAGCGGTGCGGCACGGGTCGATCAGGCGGTTCCGGCTGTGGCGCTGGAGCCGGGGAGCATCGCCGAAGGGCGGGTGCCCCTGCTGTCCCCGCTGACGGCCCTCGGTGACCTCGCGCATCAACCGCTCGATGACGCGCAGTGTGCCGACCTGCGCCACGGACGGCGGGTCCGCGCCACCGTTGCCGGCGAGCGCGCCGCGCTCCTGCTCGATGGCAACGTGGTGTCGATCGCCGATCGGGTGGATGGACACCGCTGGCAGCCGCGCCTGGTCCTGCTTGGAGCGTCCGCGTGACCGGACTCGACGTCAACTGCGGGTTGCCCATCGAGGAAGGCGCCGTGGTGACCGTCGGCACCTTCGACGGAGTGCATCGCGGCCATCAGGATGTGCTGGGTACGCTGGTGCGCCACGCGACAGCGCGGGGGTTGCCGAGTGTCGTCGTGACCTTCGAGCCGCACCCGCTGGAGATCGTGAATCCGTCGGCCGCACCGCCGCTGCTCACCCTGCACGACGAGAAGCTGGAGATCTTCGCGCAGAGCGGCGTGTCGTACGTGGCCGTCCTTCCGTTCACGCCGGCACTGGCGGCCTACGAGGCCGATCGCTTCGTGGATGAGGTGTTGCGCCGGCGTTTTGTGCTCCGCGAACTGCTGGTGGGGCACGACCACGGATTCGGGCGGGGCCGGATGGGTGACATCGAGGTGCTGCGGGCGCTCGGCGCCGACCGTAGGTTTGACGTCACGGTGCTGCCTCCGGTACACGCCGCCGACGGCCACGCCATCAGCTCGACCGCCATCCGGCGGGCCGTCGCCGGGGGCGACCTGACTCGCGCCGCCGCGGGCCTCGGGCGCCTGTACAGCGCGTCGGGCACCGTGATCCAGGGCGACCGGATGGGGCGCACGATCGGCTATCCGACGCTCAACCTGTCGGCCCCATCGGCGCGCAAGCTGCTGCCGCCTGACGGGGTCTACGCCGTGCGCGTCCAGCTACCCCAGGGGTCGTTCGGCGGGATGCTCAACCTCGGCCCCCGTCCCACGGTCGGCGACGCCAGCCGGCGGATCGAGGCCCACGTGTTCGATGCCTCGGCCGACTGGTACGGTGCCCGGGTGCGGTTGGACTTCGTGGCCCGCCTGCGGGGGACCACGGGATTCGACGGCCTGCCGGCGCTGAAGGCGCAACTGGCGCAGGACGAACAGCAGGCCCGCGCCGCGCTCGCCGCCCTGGGCTGAGCCGCACGGACCAGACCGACGCGGGGACTGGCTACCGCGGCGCCGACCGGCTTTCTAAGTTACGAGGCTTGGCGCACTTTGCGCCGTTTCCGGCGCCTGGTCTCCCGGCGCGCTGTCCATCCCCTCTGGCCACCGGCATCGATGGCAAACCTGAAGTACCGCGTCCTGCTCATCCTGGGACTATTTGCGGCCTCCGCGTGGGCCCTCTTTCCGCGTACCGTTGTCGAGCGGGTGAAGCGCAACGGCGTCTTCGTCTACGACACCGTGAAGCGCGTGCCGCTCAAGCGCGGCCTCGATCTGCAGGGCGGTATGCACCTGACGCTCGAGGTCGACGAGTCCAAGCAGGCGGTCGCCAATAAGTCCGAAGCGCTCGATCGCGCGCTCAAGGTCGTGCGCCAGCGTATCGACGAATTCGGCGTGTCGGAGCCGGTGGTGCAGAAGGCCGGTGATGAGCGCATCATCGTCGAGCTGCCGGGCATCGACGATGCCGAACGCGCCCAGGACGTGGTGCAGAAGTCGGCCTTCCTCGAGTTCCAGATCACCGACAAGACGCAGGCCTTCGAGCGCGTGATGCCGCGCTTCGACGAAATCGCGAAGAGCGCCGGGCTGACCGTCGGGGGCGCCGCCGTGGCTGGTGGCGATTCGGCCAAGCCTACCATGGTGACGTCGCTGCTCACGCAGAAGACGGACAGTGCGGCGGACAGCACCAAGGCCGCTGGCACGGCGGGCACCGACAGCACCGCCAAGCCGGTCGCTGGTGGTCTCTTCTCGACCAACGTGCAGGTGGGCCAGATCCCCGGACAGTACATCGTGCCGGAAAAGGCGTACCCGGCCATCGAGCAGGCGCTCAATCTCCCGGCCATCCAGGCGGCCATGCCCCCGGGCAAGGTCATCCGGTGGGGCCTCGATTCTCTCGCCTCGGGCACGGAGAAGTTCCGCGCCCTGTACGTGCTCGATTCGCGCCCGATCATCACCGGTGAGGTGCTCACGGACGCGCGTCCGTCAACCGATCCGGTCGACGGCAACGTGGTGCAGTTCACCCTCAACAACGAGGGTGCCCGCCGCTTCAAGGTGGAAACGGGCAAGCACGTGAAGGACAACATGGCCATCGTGCTCGACCAGCGCGTGGTCACCGCGCCCACCCTGCAGAGCGCGATCGGCCGCAACGGGCAGATCACCCTCGGTGGCGGCACGCTCCAGGCGGCGCAGGACCTGGCGCTCGTGCTGCGCGCCGGCGCGCTGCCGGTGCCGCTCAAGGTGGCCGAAGTGCGGCAGATCGGTGCCAGCCTCGGCGCCGACTCCATCACCAAGGGCGTGGTGGCGCTGGCCATCGCCCTCGGCCTGGTGGTGGTCATCATGATCGGCTACTACCGCTTTGCGGGTATCCTGGCCGTTGTTGGGCTCGCCCTCTACCTCGTCTACACGTTGGCGACGCTGGCCGGCTTCAACGCCGTGCTCACGCTCCCCGGGCTGGCCGGGTTCGTGCTCTCCATCGGTATCGCCGTCGACGCCAACGTGCTGATCTTCGAGCGCATCCGCGAGGAACTCGATCAGGGCCGCTCCACCCGTCTGGCCATCGATGAGGGCTTCAAGCACGCGCTCAGCGCCATCATCGACACATCAGCCACGACCATCCTTTCGGGCATGGTGCTGTACCAGTATGGCACCGGCCCCATCCGCGGCTTCGCGGTGACGCTCATCGCCGGCCTCGTCGCTTCGCTGTTCACGGCGATCTTCGTGACCAAGACCTTCTTCCTGATCTGGCTCGACCGCTCGCGCGGCACCCAGACGCTGAGCATCTGAGGCCGTCATGATTCGTATCTTCCACAACACCCGGTTCGAGTTCGTCAAGCACTGGCGCCTCGCCGCTGGGCTGACGGTCGCGTTCATCGTGGTGGGGCTCGTCACCTTCGGCATTACCGGCGGGGTGAAGTACAGCATCGAGTTCACCGGCGGCACGCTCATGCAGGTGCAGTTCAAGGAGGCCCCGGACGTCGCCGTCATCCGCTCGACGCTCGACAAGGCCGGCATCGGTGGCACCGAAATCCAGCAGTACGGGTCGGCCACCGAGTACACCATCCGCGCCCGCGACGAAAAGCAGGTCGAGGCGCAGGCCGCCGGTGCCGAGGGCATTTCCAAGGAGATCGGCGCCGCGCTCGAACAGCAGTTCGGGGCCGGCAATGTCACGGTCGTCCGCACCGAGGCGGTGGGGCCGAAGGTCGGGAGCGAACTCCGGTCGGGCGCCGCCACGGCCATGATCCTCGCCTCGCTCTTCACGCTCTTCTACCTCGCCATCCGCTTCGACTGGCGCTTCGGTGCTGCGGCCGTGATCTCGACGTCGCACGACATCCTGGTCACCTTCGCCTTCATCAAGATCTTCGATCTCGAAGTCTCGCTCACCGTTGTCGCCGCCATCCTCACGCTGCTCGGCTACTCGGCGAACGATACGATCATCATCTTCGATCGGGTGCGCGAGAATCTCCGAAAGCCCCACCGGGGCGAGAAGCTGGCGGCCATCCTCGATCGGTCCATCAACGAGACGCTGCCGCGCTCCATCATGACGCACGCCACCACGTTGGCGGCCACGCTGGCGCTGCTGTTCATCGCCGGTGAGGTCATCCGCCCGTTCGCGTGGGTCATGGCGTTCGGCGTGTTCGTGGCCACCTTCTCGTCGATGTACGTGGCCGGCCCGATCCTCCTGTGGATCGAGTCCCGCTATCCGCGTGAAGCGGAAGACGGGACGGCGCGGGCGATTCGCAAGGGCAATGAGCCTGTGCCGCCCACGGCGAGCGGCCGCTCGGAGCGGTTGGCTGCGCGCTGAGGCGCGTGGATCGCAACGCGGAGGCGGCGTCGGTGCTGCCGTTTGTCGACAGCCATGTGCATCTGGCCGATCCCGCCTTCGCTGATGATGCGGAGGCGGTGATCCAGCGGGCCCGCGCAGCTGGTGCGCGGGCCCTCGTGTGTATCGGGGAGTCGCCCGCCGCGGCCGTCCGTGCCCGCGCGTTGGTGGCGCGGCACCCCGATCTCGTGTTCCACACCTGCGGCGTGCATCCGCACGACGCCGCGACCTGGGACGGTGCACGCGACGGCGAGGCGGTGCGGGAGTCGGTTGCCCTGGGCGCGGTGGCGGTCGGCGAGTGCGGGCTCGACTATCACTACGACCACGCACCGCGCGACGTGCAGCGCCGCGCGCTGGCGGCGCAGGTGGAGCTGGCGGCGGAACTCCAGCGGCCGATCGTGCTGCACACCCGCGAGGCCGAAGCGGACACCATGGCGATGCTTCGCGACGCCGAGGCCGCCGGGGTCTCGGGCGTGCTGCACTGTTTCACCGGAACTGCGGCGCTGGCCGAGGTGGCGCTGACGGCGGGATGGTATGTCTCGTTCAGCGGCATCGTCACGTTCCGCCGGTGGACCGACGAGGCCGTGGTGCAGGTCGTGCCCGACGATCGCCTGCTCGCCGAATCCGATGCGCCGTATCTGGCGCCGGTCCCCAATCGAGGTAAACGGAATGAGTCTGCCTGGGTGCCGGCCACCATTGAGAAGCTGGCCGCCGTGCGCCGAGAGGCGGCGGCAACCGTCGCGGCGCTCACGCTCCGCAACACCCGACAGTTCTTCCGTCTGCCCGATCGTTGAACCCCGCGTTCGACCTGTCACTCCATCGACTGCACATGTCCATCGAAACGCTGCACACCGACCACGCGCCCAAGGCCATCGGCCCGTACGCGCAGGCCGTCAAGGCCAACGGCTTTCTTTTCACCGCCGGCCAGATTCCCCTCGATCCCGTGTCGATGGAGATCGTCGCCGGTGACGTCGCGGCCCAGACGGAACAGGTGCTGGCGAATCTTTCCGCCGTCCTCGCGGAAGCCGGCGTGACATGGCAGCAGGTAGTGAAGACGACCTGTTTCCTGCGCACCATGGACGATTTTGCGGCCTTCAACGCCGTGTACGCGCGGGTGCTCGGCGACGCCCGTCCGGCGCGCTCCACGGTGGCCGTGGCCGGATTGCCGCGCGACGTGAGCGTCGAGGTGGAACTCGTCGCGGCTCTTCCGGCGCGCTGACGGGTAGGGAGCGCATGACCTTGCGCAGGCGGTGGGGCGTGGCGGCGATGGTGGCCGGGATGGTCCTGCTGGGAACGCGGCCGCTTGCTGCCCAGCAGGATTCGACGCGCGCCCGCGGCGATTCGGTGCGCGCCGCGGCACCGCCCGTATCGCCATCCGCACGCGTCTCCCCGCCTCGGGCGGCGGCCGGGGGCATCGCGCGGGAGCGCGCCCCGCTCACCCCCAAGCGGGCGTTCCTGTATTCCGCGATGGTGCCGGGGTTCGGCCAATCGCGGCTCGACCGGGGTTCGTCAGGTGCGCTCTTCGCGAGCGTCGAGCTTGCCGCGCTGGTCATGCTGCGGCGTAGCAGTGCCGACCTGCGGGAAGCGCGCCGGTTCCGCACCGATACGTTGCCGGCCAATTTCGTCCCGGTGGGTGATTCGGTGCGGGCCTCGGGGACCCTCGTGGGGCGGTATACCACGGACCTCGTGCGCACCCGTCGTCTGCACGTCGAGGACTGGATCGCCGTCGTGGCCTTCAACCACCTCTTCTCCGGCGCGGATGCCTTCGTGTCCGCGCAACTGTGGGACATGCCGGTCCAGCTCACGGCGGTCCCCGGTCGATTCGGCCCGACGATCGTGGCGTCGCTCGCCTTCTGAGCTGCCGCCTTACCCGGCGGGCGGCTCAGCCGCGCGCTCGACCTCATCCAGGATCTCGTGCTCGCCGGCATCACGCCATTGCCGCCGTGTGATGCGGGTGTCGTCGATGTGCAGGTATTGCTGGTCGAGATACCAGGCACCGGCGTTGCCGTAGGTGCCCCGCCCGGCGCGGACGAGTGTGGGCACGTGCGAATGCCCGTGAAGTACCACATCCGGACCGCCCGGCTCTGCGAGTTGGCGCGTGCCGACTTCGAGCAGCCCGGAGCCGCCGTCACGGGCGCGCCCCTTGCGGCTGGTCTTCGAGCTGGCCATGGCCACGCGGGAGGCAAAGTCCGGGTGGAGCCAGGAGTACGCCGCGATCGACCACGGGTGACGCAGCACGTACCGCAGCCGACGGTACGGCGCATCCTCCACCTCGCGGAGGCCGTCCCCGTGCGCCAGGAGTGCGTCCCACGGCCCGATCCGACCGCGCCACGGCTCGAGGGTATACCGGGCGCCGGTCTCGGCCTGCAGGGCCTCGCCGCCCCAGCAATCATGGTTCCCGCCGATCCACAGCACCGGCACCCCGGCATCATGCAGGTCCGCGAGCGCCGCAAGGACCCGAAAACCGGTGCGCGGCATCACATGGCGCCAGGAGAACCAGAAGTCGAACAGGTCGCCCATGATCACCAGCGACCGCCCGTGTGAAGGCAGGTCGCGCAGCAGGCGGAGGAGGGCGCGCTCGGCCTCGGGGCTGGCCACCCCGAGGTGCACGTCACCGATCACATGACAAGGCGTCGGAAGCACGGGGGAACGCTAACGCCAGGGCAGCAGGGCGACAAACCGGCGCACCGGTGCGGGGAGCCGCCGCCGCGGCCATCTTGCAGCATGGCATTCGAAACCATTTCCGCGTTGCGCGTACGGTACGCCGAGACCGACCAGATGGGCGTGGTGTACCACGCCAATTATCTGGTGTGGTGCGAGATCGGTCGCACCGACTTCATTCGGCGCGCTGGCCGGTCGTACGCGGACCTCGAGCGCGATGGCGTGCGCCTGGCCGTCTCCGAGGCCACGGTACGCTATCACGCCTCGGCGCGCTACGATGATCCCATCCATGTGCACACCACGTTGATCGCGCTGGGCTCGCGCGGCATGACCTTCGCCTATCGCATCGTGCGGGCCGACACCGGCGCGCGGCTGGTCAGCGCCACCACGTCGCTGGTGTCCATCACGGCCGACGGGCGACTGACCGCCATGCCCGCCGAGGTGCGCGGCTGGCTGGCGCATGCGCAGTCGGGCGGTATCGCCGGAGGCCCGCATGACGCGTGAGGGGCGTAGCGCGCCGCGTGCGGCACCGGTGCTGCGGGTCGCTGCCGCCCTCGGGATGATCGTGGCCAGTGGCTGCACCTCGGCGCGCGCCCGCCCCGCGGGCTCGGTGGCACATGTCCCGGCGGGCAGCGACACGGTGTACTCGCTCGATGCGCGGCTCCTGGCGATGACCGATCAGCGTCAGGCCGATACGGCGCTCGTGGACCGACTCCTGACCGATCCGGATGCGCGTCGGCGAGCGCGTACGGCGCTTGCCATCGGCCAGGTCAGGATTCGCGCCCGTTACCCCAGGCTGCGTCAGCTGCTGGTGGACGGCGACACCAGCATCGCAGCCAATGCTGCCTACGCGTTGGGTATCGCGAAGGACTCCGGAGCCGTCATGGTGCTCGCGCGGGCGCTCGATGGCGCCCCCGATGCGGTCGCTCGCGAGGCGGCGTGGGCGCTCGGGGAGATAGGCGAGCCGGCCCGCGGCGTGCTGTCGATCGCGTTGGGCGCTGGGCAGGCGCGGCCGCTCATTGGCAGTCCCGTGGCGCAGCGGGTCGCCGCGGTTCGCGCCGCAGCCGTCCTGGCCACCGTGAAGCTGCGGCCGGCGCCGGTGGCCTTGGTCCTGCCGTGGCTGGCCGACGCCGATGCCGAGGTGGTGCGCGCGGCGGCCTATGTCGTGGCCCGGTTGCGTGCGCCGGCTGGTGTGCGCGCCGTCCTCGCGGTGCGAGCCCATACCGATGAGGAGGTGCGACAACACGTGGCCCGCACGCTGTCGCGCAGCACTGTCGGGGACTCGTTGGCTTTGGTGGCGCGCGAGGCACTCGGCAGCCTCCTCGGCGACCCGAGTGAGCGGGTGCGGATCAACGCCGTGCGCAGCGCGGCCAGCTTCGGCGCCGTCATGGCCGATGATGTGGAGCGACGGCTCCGTGACCCCGCGCCGAATGTGCGGATGGCGGCGGCGGAGTCGTTCGCCGAGGTTGCCGGGCGTGATGCCGCCCGCTGGCAGCGCGCCTGGGACGCTGACACGCTGCTTGCGGTCCGCCGAACGTTGCTGCCGCAGGCGCGCGCGCGTAGCGTCGACCTCGCCCCCGGCATCGAAGCGACCTGGGCGATCGTGAACGACTGGCGCTATCGCATCGCCGCCTTGAACACCGTGGAGCGCGATGCGCCACTCCGCCCCGACACGGCCATCGCTCGGCGGCTGCTGTCCGATGCCGACGAACGGGTGCAGCGTGCGGCGCGCGCCCGCCTTGGCCCGCGAGACAGCGCGGTCGTTCGCGCGCTGCGGTCGACGGCGCCAGTGCCGCGTCCGCTTGCCGAGTACGAGGCGCTGGTGCAGCGGTACGTGCTGTCCGATGCACCAGCCACGCGTGCCTTCATCGACACCGATCATGGGACTGTGACGCTGGAGCTGTTCGGACGCGAAGCCCCGCTGGTGGTGGAGGCGTTCGTTCGCCTGGCCACCACCGGCGTATACCGGAACACCATCTTTCATCGCGTGGTACCCAACTTCGTGGTGCAGGATGGCGACGCGAGTGGCGATGGTTCCGGCTCCGCCGGGTTCACGCTGCGTGAGAGTTGGACGCGGCAGCGCCATGAGCGGGGATGTCTGGGGTTGGCCACCGCCGGCCCCGATACCGGCGGGAGTCAGTACTACATGTGCCACTCCTCGCAGCCGCATCTCGACGGTGGGTACACGGTGTTCGGGCGCGTGATCGATGGCTTCGACGTCATGGATCGGATTGTCCAGGGAGATCGCATGGTGCGCGTGCGCGTCCAATGAGCAATCGAGGCAAGCGAGCAGGGTGGCCGACACTCGCCTTGGGAGCCGTGCTCCTGGGATGCGCGCCCGCGGCTCGGCCGCTGGTCGGGGTGCCCACACGGGCGGTGCTGCCGCCGGCCACGTTGAGCGAGACCCCACAGGTGCTGCGTTTCCAGTGGCAGTACAAGGACGAGACCTTCGCGGCGACCGGCGACGGGGCCGTGCGCACCCAGGGGCCGGACCGGGCGCGGCTGGATTTCTTTCTCAGCAATGGGATGGCCGGCGGTTTTGCCATTCTGGTGGGCGATACCCTCACGGTGCCGGGTATCGATCTGGTGAAGCGCCTGCTGCCACCGGTGCCGCTGCTCTGGGCCTCGCTGGGCCGGTTGGCCCTGCCGCCCACTCCAGACACCAGCGCCCGACTCGATGCCGACACCCTGCGGGCCGACCTCGGCCAGTTGCGCGGTGCCGACGCGTCGGCCGCCGATGGCCGCGCCTGGCGGGTCGCGTTCACCGGGACCACCCTGGCCCGCGTCGAACGCATCGAGGGCGGGAAGGTCATCGAGTGGATGACGCGCCGGCGTGGCGCCGACGGCCCGTGGCAGCTCGAGTATGTTCATGAACGCGGCAAACGACGTCTGTCGATTGCCGTCACCGATACCACGATCGTCGAGGGATTTGATGACGCCATCTGGCGCCGCCGCTGATGTCTCCCGGTTCGCGGCCGTTCCGACGCCGCGCGCTACCCGTCGTCGGCTGCTGGCCGCGATCGCCGTGTCGCTGTTCTCGCTCGGTGGCTGTTACGGTTTCTCGGGTGGCGGCGGGTTGCCGCGGAATCTCAAGACCGTCGCCATTCAACCGTTCGACAACCAGACGGCAGAGCCCGAGCTGCAGCGCGAACTGTTCGAGCAGTTGCGCAACGTGATGCGTGATCGGTTGAATCTGCGCGAGGCGCCGGAAACGCGCGCGGATCTGGTGGTGCGCGGCACCATCGTGAAGTACGACGTCGACCTGCCGGCCGGTGCGTCGGCCGATCCCCGGCAGACCACCTCCAATCGTCGCCGACTGCAGCTCGTGATCGATATCGAAATCGTCGATCAGACCACTGGCCGTGACCTGCTCAAGAAGGCGGGGCTTTCACGTGAAGGCCAGTATGCCGAAGGTGGTGAGCGAACCGGGCGTCGCAACGCGCTCGAGAGCCTCATGAACGACATCGTCGAGGGAGTGCAGTCGCAGTGGTAGGGCACCAGCCACCGCGCGCCCCCGTCACCAAGGTCATGGACTGGCCGGCCGCCGCCGCCTGGCGCAGGCAGCAGGGTGGACAGGTGGTGTTCACCAACGGTGTCTTCGATCTGCTGCACCCCGGGCACATCGAAGTGCTCGATACCGCGCGCCGCGCAGGTGACGCGCTCATCGTCGGCATCAACAGCGATTCCTCGGTGCAGCGCCTCAAGGGCCCGACGCGTCCGGTCCGCTCCACGGCGGAGCGGGCGCTGGTGCTGGCAGGGCTCGAGGCGGTCGATGCGGTGGTGGTGTTCGGGGAGGATACGCCGCTCGAGCTGGTCCGCCTCCTCGAGCCGGATGTGATCGTGAAGGGTGGCGATTATACGCCGCAGAGCATCGTCGGCGCCGATGTCGTGACGGCGCGCGGCGGTCGGGTCGTCGTCGTGCCGCTCGTCAGCGGGCAATCCACAACCTCCATCATCGAGAAGCTGCGTGGCTGATTCGTCGTCTGTGTCCGGAACTGCTGGCGTGCGTGCCGGCCGTCGCAACGCCGACCTGCGGGTCGTGTCGCTGGAGCGTGGCGCGGTACCCTACGCCGAGGGGTCGTGTCTCGTGAGCTTCGGGCAGACGCGCGTGCTGTGCGCGGCCTCGGTGGAGACGGGCGTGCCGGGATGGCGAAAGGGCTCCGGCGAGGGGTGGGTCACCGCCGAGTATGCCATGCTGCCGCGGGCCACCAAGACCCGTTCGTCGCGGGAGCGCGCGCAGGTCGGAGGCCGGACGCAGGAGATTCAGCGTCTCATCGGACGCAGCGTGCGGGCGATGCTCGACGACTTCCGCTTCGGCGAGTTCACCGTGAAGGTGGACTGCGACGTCCTGCAGGCCGATGGCGGGACGCGAACGGCGGCGATCACGGGCGCCTGTGTGGCGGTGCACGATGCGTTCGCATGGATGGTTGCCACGGGGCGTGTGGCCGTTTCGCCTGTACGACGTCGGGTGGCCGCCATCAGTGTCGGCGTGATCGATGGGGAGCCGCGCCTCGACCTCGACTACGAGGAGGACGTGCGGGCGGGCGTGGACATGAACGTGGTGATGAGCAGCGAGGGACGGTTCGTCGAAGTGCAGGGGACCGGCGAACACGGCACCTTCGCCCGGGAGGAGCTCGACGCGTTGCTGGGGTTGGCGGTGCAGGGGATCTCGACGCTCGATGCGATGCAGCAGGCGGCGCTCGCGACCGTGCTGCCACCACGTTCGTGAGCGAACCGGCGAGGCCCGTGGCCAGCGGTGTCTTGCTGTTGGCGACGCGCAGCGCCGGCAAGCTGCGGGAACTGGTGCCGCTGCTGACGTCGTACGGCTGGCAGGCGATCACGCTGGTCGAGGCCGGCATTCCGGAAGCCGCGTGCGAGAGCGACCTCGAGATCTTTTCGACGTTCGAGGACAATGCCTTGGCGAAGGCGCGGTACTTCTGTGCGCTGACGGGTGGTCTCGTCGTGGCGGACGATTCGGGGTTGGAGGTCGATGCGCTGGAGGGACGGCCGGGCGTCCACAGCAAGCGGTGGAGCGGGCGCCCCGATCTTGACGGTGCGGCGCTCGACGCCGAGAACAACGTCCATCTCCAGCGGGCTCTGGCGGCGGTGCCCGACGACGCGTCGGCCCGCGCGGCGCGCTACGTGTGCGCGGCGGCGGCGGCGTGGCCGAGTGGCGAGTGCGTGGTGCGGGGGGCCACCGCCGGATGGATCCGGTCGTTTCCTCGTGGGGATGGCGGGTTTGGCTATGATCCGTACTTCCAGTCGGCGGAGTTGGGCAGGACGTTTGCCGAAGTGGGGCGGGACGAGAAGGCGGCGGTGAGCCATCGTGGGAGCGCCTTCCGCGCGCTGTTGGCGCGGTTGGATGCTGTTCGCGCGAAAGGCGATCTCGACGAATTTGCGCTGCCCCGTTGACCCGGACCGTTGTCTCGGATAACATACCCGCCCGCTGCAAGGCGGTTGGTGATCTGCGGGGCGTAGCGTAGCCCGGTATCGCGCCTGCTTTGGGAGCAGGAGGTCGCCGGTTCGAATCCGGCCGCCCCGATCCTTCGAAGTGACGCAGGGCGCAGTGGTGAGTCAGGTGCCCGTGAGGGTGACCAATTGCGAGTGTAGGCGCCAGTAGCTCAGATGGATAGAGCGGCAGCCTTCTAAGCTGTTGGTCGGGGGTTCGAATCCCTCCTGGCGCGCTGAAGCGGTTCGCAACCGCCCGGTGGTGGAAGTGGCAGGAGACGCACCCTTAGCTCAATGGTAGAGCAGCTGACTCTTAATCAGTAGGTTCTAGGTTCGAGTCCTAGAGGGTGCATTTTAGGCGGCGGTCGCGTCAGCGGCTGCCGCGCAGGTTTCGGGGTTCGGGTCGCAGCGGGAGAAGTTGGGGGTTGCGCTTTTCCAGTTCAGCGGCAATGATAGCGACCCGCCGCGCGACAAGACGCTTTGCGATCTCGGTCAGCGGTCAGGCAGGTTCGGTGCGCGGTTTCGCAGACGCGCGCTGGCCGAAAAAAAGTGAAGCGAGAGTGTTGACAATCGCTTTCTGCCTGAGTAAATAAAGAGGCTGCCGCCGAAACGGTGGCTGACGAAAAAGTTAGAAGTTGCGTAGCTGCGTGCAGTTACGCGGAGATCTGTAGGACGCTGTTTGACAATTGAGGGTGAGATCGAAGGATGTGCGGGGCGGTCTCTATGACTCGCGGCTGATCAGGGCTGCGACGAGAGATCAACCTGAATTTTGTGATTCC
>JBEILM010000074.1:0-17182 GCA_040379205.1 Gemmatimonas sp. | reverse complement strand
GAAGTCCTGCTGGTACGCCAGCAGGAAGCGATTCACCCCCAGCACGCCGTTGCGGTACCAGGTCCGGGCGGTGTCGGAAAGGAAACGGCGGGTCTGGTCTTCGAGCTGCGTATCCAGCCGGGCACCCGTGTACGCCTCGCTACGCAGCGGCGCCGCCCCCAGCGCCGCAGGCACCACCGCAAAGTGGATGCGCGGTTCACGGAAGTCGCGTCGCAGGATGCGGTGAAACACCTCGTCGAGCGTGAGGGTACGACCGGCGGCCTTCACGAGCGGCTCATTCCATGGCCCCTTGAGGCGCAGGAAACCGAGCGAACGATTGACGTTGCGAATGGACTCCTGCTCGCCGTGCTTCACGATGAGCTGAATCGTGTAGGCGTTGAACACGTTGATCCAGAACGCGAGGCGTTCCCGATCGTCGAGCGGCGTCAGGTCGGCGGTGGCGAGCGTTTGGAGATAGCCGGCGAACGCGGGCGCCTTGGCGAAGGCTCCGTAGTCCACCAACCCGTTCGCCACATGCTGCCGCAACAGGGCATCGTACGCCGAGTGGTCCACGGCGGGCTGCGCGCGCAGCGCACCGGTCGGCGCACACATCACGGCACACCCGACAATGAGCCCTCTTCCGCACCGCAGGAGGCGTCGCATTATCGTTCCTCCATGACGACCGATTGGCTGCTCGGCACCTGGCGCCTGATGCGCGCCGATCCCGCGCTCGATTTTGCGCCCGGGGTGCGCATGGAGTTCCTCGCCGGCGGCGAGTTGCGATACCACGTGGACGTCGGCGGCAAGGATCAGGTCATCTCCCTGGTATACCGGGTGGTCGGGGACATGCTGCATACGGACAATCCGGCGGCGCCCCACTCGATGTCGGTGCACATCGCGCATGGCGAGGGCGACGTGCTGCTGCTGGACTTCGCCGGGCCGCAGGCGCTGCTCATCCGCGAAGTGCCCCCGATGCGCCCTCACATCCAGTAACCATACTGGCCGGTGACCAGTACGAAGGCCGAGAGAGCACCGTTGGTGACCGCGTGGGTGAGCACGAGATCGCCGAGCGAGCGGGTGCGCATCATCCACGCATTGTAGAGCAGGCCGCACAGCAGGCCAACCTCCCAGTACGGGCCGTGCTCCACCGCGAAGAGCACCGCCGTGGCCACGAACGCCAGTGGCGTGAAGGTACCGAGCGGGATCTGCGCCCAGTCGCGCCTGGCCACCCAGCGCGGCAGCCACCCGCGCCAGAACAGCTCCTCGAGAATCGGCACCAGCAGCGCCGCGCGCACCACGCGCAGCCCGGCCACGAGCGGGTCCGCCAGCGTTGCGGGCGGAATGGATGTGGTGACGCTCCCCGTGAGCCGGTTCTGAAAGAGCCAGTGGGATCGCCACCCCGGCACCATTTGGTCGGGGGCAATCCAGAGCAGGAACACGGCCAGTCCGAGGCCGATGCTGGGGAGCGCGTGGCGTACCCGCAGGGCAAAGACGAGGTCGCGCGAGACGGTGAGCAGGACCAGGGCGAGGACGCCCACCCGCGCCAGCGACTCCCACGGCTGCGGGATGGCGAGCGCCGGACCGAGAGCCAACCACCCCATGAACACGGTAAACGGCGCCACCCAGGCGAGGGTGCTGGAGCGGGCGTCGAGGGCGGGCGCGGTCACGCCGAATTGTACAGGCGACGACCCGGTCGGCGCAGCGCCGGCGCCTGCCACGGAGAGGTCAGGGCCCGTAGACCATGGGCGACGTGCCCTGCCGGATGTCGCGCGCGCCAGCGGCCACACCAGAGCCCACGGCCAGCCCCGCGGTGAGGGCCGTGCCGAGGCCGACCAGCGGCAGGAACGGCACGAAGATGCTGCCCACCAGGAACGCCGCGCCGCCCGCCAGCCACGGGGCCAGCGACTTCTGCACCGCATCGACGTACCGCAGACGATTGCGCACGAACTTGCGGGTGGTGCCGTGCAGCACGATGGCCACGATGCTCGCGATCGCGAACGACAACAGCAGGGCGAACATGATTCCTCCGAAGTTCCAGACCAGCGTGCCTCCGCGCGGACCCTCCGCGCCGTGCCGCTCCTCTCCACCTAACGACACCGCGGGGCCGAGGTTTCATCCTCGCCCTGCCGTGTCCTTCCGCCACGACGGTGCCCTCCGAGCTCAGCGGCGGCGCGGCAGCTCGATGCGGGTATAGGACAGCGGCACCGAAAAGAGATCGTTGGCGAGTCGCTTCGGCTCCACTTTGGTAACCTCGAGTGCCACCGTGCCGTCGGGCAGCGTGACCTTGAGCGGAAACCCCTCGCCACCCACGGCGCGCTGCCAGGCTGGCGCCGCACTCCCCCGCATGCTCTCCAGCGGGTTCACGTAGCGGCCCAGCGCCGTCGACAGGCAGACGTCGGTGGTCTGCCCCGCCGCCGTGACCTGCACGTGCTCACAGGCGTAGCCGGCAAGCGTCTCGCGGCGCCCCGTCCGTACCAGCTTCACGTCGCCGGCAGCCTCGGCAGGCACGGCACCGGCGGCTGCAGTGGCGGCGGCCATGGGGATTTCGCTGTAGGCGTTCTGCGCCGCCATGAGCACGTACAGTTTCTGCTCACGCGGCACCGCCAGCATGGCCATGCCACCCAGCGGGCCGGCCACGTTCACGCGCACCTTGCCGGCACGCACCAGATACTCCACGGGCTGCATGGTGACCCCCTGCGGCGCCCGCGCCGACAGCCGCAGGCTCACGCTCCCTTCGAAGTCGGCGGGCGTTGCCGGCGCCTGCGCGCCCGCCCCCCGTGCCAGCAGCAACCCACCAGCGACCAGCGCCTGCACCCACCCTGTGTTCACGCGATTCCCTTGTGAATGGCCCGGAGTACGAGTTCGCTGAAGCGATCGATCTCGTCCAGCGTGGTATACACGTTGGGGGTCACGCGGATCCCGCTGAACTCGGGGTGCGTGATGGGCGTCTGCACGATCCGGTGCTGCGAGAGGAGCCACGAGCCGAGCTTGTGCGGATCGAGGCCGTCGACGGCGAAGAAGCCAAGGCCGCCCCCCCACGGTGAGTCGAGCGGCGTGAGGATCTTCACCCGCCCCTGCCCTTCGGCGAGCAGGCGCTTCGCCCAGCGGTCGCGCAGATGGACGAGCCGGGCCTGCTTGCGTCCGACCCCGAGGGCACGGTGGAAGGTGAGGGCCACCGACACCGCATTGTGGTTGGCCGCCGGGTGGGTGCCGATCTCCTCGTACTTCCGGATGTCGTTCTCCTGCCCCGGGTTGCCGGCCATGAGCGGCCACAGCGCCGGGATCTTGTTCCGGCGGACATACAGGAACCCCGTGCCGATGGGAGCCAGCAGCCACTTGTGCAGGCTCGTGCCGTAGTAGTCGCACCCGAGCTCGTCGCGCGTGAACGGAAACTGCGCAAAGGCGTGCGCGCCGTCCACGAACGTTTCCACGTTGCGCGCGCGCGCCATCGCCACCAGCTCCTTCACCGGCAGGATCTGCCCGGTGAGGTTGGTGATGTGCGTGATCTCCATGACCCGCGTCCGCGGCGTGATGGCGGCGGCGAAGGCGTCGACGATCTGCTGCGGCGACGTGCAGGGCACGGGAAACGACACCTCCTTGAGCACGATGCCGTTGCGCTGCACCCGCTGCTTCCAGGCGTTGATCATGCGCCCGTAGTTCTGGTTGCTGATCACGACCTCGTCGCCGGCCTTGAGGTCGAGGCCGAAGATCATCGTCTCGAGCGCCTCCGAGGCATTGCGCGTGATGGCCATCTCCTCGGTGTCGCAGCCGAACTCGCGCGCGAGTTCGCGGCGCACCACCTCGATGCGCGGCTCGAGCGTCTGCCACATGTGGATGACCGGCAGTTCGTTGGAAAAGCGCAAGTCGCGCTCGAGCTGCGCCATGACGTGCGACGGGGCCGGCGAGCAGCCGCCGTTGTTGAGGTTGATCCACGTGCGATCGAGGTCGAACGCTCGCTGCACGGGCTCCCAGAAATCCTCGTCGTTCGCGAAGGCCGCATCGGCGGCCGGGTCGCCCCGCCACGGCACGGCACCCGCGTCGGTCAGGGGCACCCCGCGGCTGCGGGCCACATCGGCCGCGTCGAGCAGACGACGTACGGCCCCGGGCGCGAAGCGGGGCGAGAGGGCCGGAAGCGCGGTGGTCCCGGCGAGCGCGGCGACAAAGAGGCGGCGATCCATGCACGATATTGCGGCCTCCCCGCCCACACGGCGAGAGGGACCAGGGGACGACAGGCCCAAGCGGCCGGTGGCGGCCCCCGGGACACGGCCCTAACGTCCCCCCATGCCTCGCTTCCGCTGTCTCCCCGCCCTCGCCTGCGCTGCGCTCCTCCCCGTGGCCATGTCGGGCTGCCTGCAGCCGCTCACGCTCGCGCCGAGTGATGCGGCCACGGTCCTTGCCCGCCGCACCATCACGGCCCCCAACCCGGGGGTTCCGGGCACGCTCGGCGTCAACCGCCTGTACTACGGCAGCGGCAAGGATCAGCGGCGGCCGGAGTTCCGCGACTCCATCACCTATCGCACCGCCACCGTGAATGCCGCGCCGTACGCGCGCACCGAACCGGCGCTGGCCAGGAGCCGCAGGAAGTACTGGGGCTACGACAACACCGCCTTCCCGCTCAACGCGCGAGTGTGGTATCCCGACGGGGCGGGGCCGTTTCCGCTCGTGCTCGTGGTGCATGGCAATCATGGCATGGAGGAGTACTCCGACCCGGGGTACCAGTGGCTGGGGGAGCTGCTCGCGTCGCGCGGGTTCATTCTCGCCTCGATCGACGAGAACTTCCTCAACGGCGCCCTGCGCGGCGAGAACGACGCGCGCGGCTGGATGCTGCTCAAGCATCTCGAGGTGTTCCGCGCCCTCAACGACTCCGCCGGCAAGCCGCTGCATGGCAAGGTGGACATGTCGCGCATCGCGCTCATGGGCCACTCGCGCGGCGGCGAGGCGGTGGCCATAGCCGGGGCGTTCAATCGCCTCCCGGCCTATCCCGACGATGCCACGCAACGGTTCGATTTCAACTTTGCCATCAAGGCGCTGGTCGCGATCGCGCCGGTGGACGGCCAGTACACCCCGGCCGACCGCCCGACGCCGGTGAGCGACTACAGCTACCTCGTCATTCACGGGTCGCACGACGGCGACGTCTCGAGTTTCTCGGGACTCACCCAGTACAACCGCCTGCGCTACACGCGCCCCGGCCCCGAGTTCAAGAGTGCGATCTGGATGCACCGGGCCAACCATGGCCAGTGGAACACCGTCTGGAACGACAAGGACAACGGGCGCACCTCGGCACGTCGCCTGCAGCTCGACGCGCTCATCGACGGCGAGGAGCAGCGCCGGTTCGGGCGGGTGGTCATCGGCGGCTTCCTCGAGGCCACGCTCAATGGCCGCGACGAGTATCGCGCGCTCTTCCGCGATCATCGCAGCGCCGGCGACTGGCTCCCCCCCAGCATGTATCTCACGCGGTACGCCGATGCACACACCCGGTGGCTCGCGACCTTCGAGGAGGATGTCGACGTGACGACAGGGACGATGCCCGGCGTCCGCGTCGCCGGCGATTCGCTGAGCACCTGGAAGGAAGGCGACGTGCCGGCACGCTCCCGGTCGGCCACGTTTCGCAGCAACGCCGTCACGGTGGGGTGGAACAACACGCCCCCCGGAAGCGACACCGCGACCCCACGCTGGCCGGCGCGCCTCACGGTGACGCTGAGCGACTCCGTACGGCAGGCCGTCGGACTCGACGCCTCGCGGGCGCTGCTGCTCACCGTGGGCAGCACCGACCAGAAGCCCGGCGTGCGTCGCGCCGCGCGCGACACCACGAAGCGAGACTCCACGGGCGCGACCGCGTCCTCGCGCCGCGCCGCGGCACCGCCAAAGACGAAGCCGGCCCGCGACACCGTGCCCCCCGACTTCACCATCGAGGTGGAGGATGTCCGCGGCCGTGTGGCGCGCCTGCCCCTCAGCGCCTTCGGGGCCGTGCGGATGCCGATCGAGAGTTACATCTATCGGCGGCGTGGCCGCGACAAGACGCAGTTCCCGACGTTGGCCGAACCGGTGATGCAGACGTACCACATGCCGCTGTCGTCGTTCGTGGCGCAGAACACCGAATTCGACCCGTCGACGCTGCGCACGATCCGTCTGGTCTTCGATCGCAAGCACGTTGGCGCCGTGCTCCTTGATGACCTCGGCATCGCGCCGGGACGTTGACCGTATGGCAACCGGCGCGAGCCGTGGCCGTGCGCGTGTGTCCGCCCCCCGAATTCAGAACTGCGTGCGTACACCCAGCGTCATCGTGCGCCCGGTGATCACGGTGGTGTTGTCCGGAGCTCCCGTCTGCACGTTCAGCAGGTTTTCGCCGCTGGCCTGCATGGCAAGGCCGCTTCGCACCCGGTAGCTGATGCCGGCGCGCCACCGGGTCACGCTGCTGTACGTCGTCCAGAACCGGCGGAGTTGCGGTCCCTCGAGCGCCCGCGAGGCGGCAGCCGTGGCCTCCAGTCCGGTGCGCGCCAACGCGGTCGCGATCGCGCTGCGGTCGTACCCCACCCAGTCGGCGGCGCGGATGGCCGCCGTGGTGAACGTCCAGCGCCCCACGGGCCACGCCGCGGACACGCTCGCCGTACTCGATGGCACGTCGAGCATGCGATCGCCGACCCGCAGTTCGCCGCGGTACCCGGGGGCCACCTGTGCCACGCGACTGTCCACGAGCGACAGGGCCCCACTCAGCGACCAGCCGGCCACGCGCGTGCTGGCATCGAGCTCCCACCCGCGGTTGGTGATGGCCCCGACGTTCTGCAACGTATACGTCATGCTGCGCGCGAGCCGCCCCGTGTTGGCTACCGTGGTGACCACCGACGGCACGGGCTGGATGAGCCCCGAGGCCCGCTGGTCGAAGCGGGTGATGCGCAGCGAGAGCCGGGAGCCCACCAGGAAGTCGGCGCCGAACTCCGTCCCGCTCTGCCGTTCGGCGTCGAGCGAGGCGGCGCTTTCCCACGTCGATGCGCCCATCCAGCTCGCGTTGCGCAGCAGCGTGCGCGCCGGACGAATGCCGGTGCCGTACGCGCCCCGCAGCTTTACGGTCGCCGAGCCAACGTCGCGGACATGGGCGGCCCCGAGCATGGGCAGCAGCGACTGTTGCGGCAGCGGGGTGGCTCCGGTCGTGCGCTCGAGCCGCGCACCGGCGGAGAGGAACCAGCGATCGTACCAGGCCATCACCCCCTGAGCCAGGACGCCGGAGTTGGCGTACATCGTCGACTCGCGGCGCAGGGCGGCACTGGCGCCCGCGAGCGCGAGCGGCCCGGAGACGCCGGCACCGCCACCCGAGGGGAGCAACGCTTGGGAGATCATCGCCCGGTCGAGTACCTCGCGCGTGATGGCCTGCTCCGCACCGAGCGTGAGGGCGAACAGCGCTCCCGGCGCAACATCGTACCGTCCAACGGATCGGAAACGAAGACTGCCCCGATCGGCGGCGCCGTCGGAGTCACCGAGACTCGCCCCACTCCCGCCAGTGAGCGGTCCGGGCAGCGCGGCCGCCGAGAGCCCACGCAGCCGGTACCCGTCGACGCCGGCGATGATCGTGTGGGTCCACTGCAACGACGGCATCATCGCCACACTGCCCCCGATGGTGTAGTGCACCGCGTCCTGCCCGCTCGCGCTGTCCCCCGCCACACCGAACGTCACGCTGTCGCGGGGCAGCCGCGGACGTAGCGTGTCGACCGCCACACCGCGAACCGGCGCCCACACGTTGCGACGCGCGGCCGATGGTGAGAGCGCCTCGGACACACCAATGGCCAGCGTGGGTGCGCCCTCATCCAGCATCAGGCCGGTCGTGGCGTTTGCCTGCTGCCAGGACAGGCGGGCGGTGCCGCTCACCACGGCATGATCACGGGTGACCCGCGCGTTGGCATCGGCCAGCAGCCGCCGCTCCGACGCGCCCGGTACGAAGGCGCCCACCGTGCCCAGCGTGAGCCCCATGCCAAGGCTGCGGGCCGGCGACCCCCGTCGCAGCGACAACGCGTGGTCCTGCACGAGGGGATCGCGGGACGCGAACGCCGTGTTCGACACCCCGGCAGCCACACTCACCTGCCGTTCGGTCCGACCGTCGCTCGTGCCGTCGAAGCGCGTAATGATGTTCACCACCCCACTGATCGCATCGGCGCCATACAGCGCGGCACCCTGCGGCCCGCGAATGACCTCCACCCGCGCGATGCGCGCGGGGTCGAGTTGGGTGACGAGCAGCGGGTTGGTCACTTCGATCCCGTCGAGATACAGCTTGGGCGCACTCACCCCGAAGGAGCTCGCGCCGCGAATGCTCCCGTACCGGCCGGTGACGGCGCCGGCGGTGGCGCTCCACGTCCAGATGCCGGGCACGGAGAGGTCGAGCGCCTCACCGAGCGTCGTCACCCCGTGCTCGGCGAGCGCGGCGCCGTCGAGCACCTCGAGGGCAAAGGGGGAGCCGCGCTGGGGCGCCCCATCGGGAGACCCGGTGACCACCACGCGATCGAGGACACTCGTGCGCCGCGCGAGCAGGGTGCTGGACGCGGTGGCGACCGGCGCCCGGGTCGGAGCCAGCACCACCTGCGACGTGCCCAGCACGATGGGCCGCAGCGTCGATCCCTGCAGCAGCGACTCGAGTACCGCCCCCACCGGCACCCGCTCGAGAGCCAGACACACGCGCCGATCGAGCGGGAGCAGGTCAGCGCTGTAGGACACCTCGACCCCGACGGCCGCCGCCACCCGGTCGAGGGCGTCGCGAACCGACAGCTCGGGGAGGCGCAGCGACACGATTCGGTCGAGCGGGGGTGCCCACTGCGACGCGCGATCGGCCGTCGTGATGCGCAGCCCGCACCCCTGCGCCAACACGGGACGCGCGCCAACAGCCAGCGCCGCCAGCACGGCGACCGCGAGGGCGATACGCCGCGCCCGCCCGCGCGCGATCATGACCGACGTCACCGCACCGGGACGGCGTCGGCTCCGCGTAGCTGCAACAGCACGGTGTCGCCCTGCTGCTCCATGCGCGCGCCAAGCGTCAGCGCCAGCGTCTCGAGCACGCGGGCCACCGGTTCGCCGCGGAATGCGGCCGTGATCGTCCGCTTGGCCAGGGTGCTGTCGGTCACACGCACCTCGACACCATACCAGCGCTGCAGGTCGGCGAGCACTTCGGCCAGCGACGCATCGCGATAGCGCAGCGCCCCCTCCGTCCAGGCCACGTCATCGCCCGTCACCACGCCGCGAGTCACCGCCACCGCGCCGTCGGTCAGCAGCCCGCGGTCGCCGGCGGTCAGCTCGACCGGCGCCGCCGTGGACGCGTGCGCACCGAGGGCCACGATGCCGTGCGTCACCGCCACCGCCACGCCGCCGTTGGCGATCGTCTTCACGGAAAACGCCGTCCCGAGGTCGCGAATCTCCGCCGTTTCCGTGCGCACGGTGAAGGGGCGGGAGTCGTCGTGCACGACATCGAAGTACGCCGCCCCCTCCAGCGTGACCGCGCGGGCCTCCTCGCCGAACGCCGCTGCCACCGTCAGCACGCTCCCCGGAGCCAGTACCACCGTGCTGCCGTCGGGCAGGCGCACCGAATCCTGCTGTCCGACGGCCGTACGATACGCGCGCGGCGACGGCTCCGCGCGGCGCCCGGAGCCACCGAACTGCGATAGCCCGACCACGGCTGCCAGACCGGCGGCCGCTACGAACCCCACCATGCGCCATGTCCGACGCGACGCGTTCGCGGGCGCCGTATTCGCGGGGACCGTCGGCACGGCCGACCGCGAGGCGCCACCGGCGACGACCCGCAGCGACGGTGCGTCCCCGGCCTCATTCCGCCGGCGTACCATCGCCAGCGCTGCCTCGGTGTCCACCCTCACGTCCGCGCGCGCCGCGACGCGCGCCGTCCGGTCCTTAACGAGCGCGGCGAGCGCGGCGTCTTCGGGACGGGCGGCCAGCCACGTCTCGACCGCCCTGGCCTCGGCCGGGTCGCTCTCGCCGGCCACATACCGGGCAAAGGCCTCCCAGTGGGCGTCGGATGCGTCAGGTGATGGAACGGAGAGATCCTCGGACATACCCCGGAGACACGGCAGCGGGTGGCGACCCTAGCCCGGTTGCTTTCGGCGGCGCCGGTGTAGTATACCAGCGATCCCGCGACCGGCAGGAGACACCGGTTCGCTGCCCCCGCCGCGCTCCGCCCGCTACCCCCTCGCCCCTCGTGACCGACGCCGACGTGCTGCACCGCCTCCGCAGCGGCGACCACGCGGCGTTCGACGCGATCTTCCGGCAGTGGTACGAGCCTGTCGTGCGCACGGCCAACCGCATTCTGCACGATCCCGGCGTGGCCGAAGAGGTCGCGCAGGAGGTGCTGCTCGAGCTCTGGCGTCGTCGCGAGCAGCTGCCGGAGGGCAGCAGCGTTCCGGGGTACCTGCTTCAGGCGGCCCGCAACCGCGCCCTCAATCACCTGCGCCATCTGCAGGTGCAGAAGAAGTCGCAGGTCTTCGTGGAAGCGCTGCACGAACCGGCCGAACATGCCGATGCCGGCGCCGAAGCGAACGAGCTCGAGACGGCCATCCATGAGGCCATCGGCGCATTGCCCCCGCGGACGCGTGAAGTCTTCCTGCTCAGTCGTGAACGCAACCTGCGCTACGCGGAGATCGCCGAGCAGCTGGGAGTGAGCGTCAAGGCCGTGGAGGCCAACATGACGCGGGCGCTCAAGCAGTTGCGCGAGCGGCTCGCGCCGTTTCTCGGGCGCCACCGCACGTAGGGTGGTCGCGTCCACCGGTGTTGCACGCATCGGACGCTTGCCGGTGTCGCTCGCGATGATCGCGGGTGATCGCAAGCACAACCCGAGGATCCCGTTCATGAAATCTTTCCGCCTTCGCCTGCTCGCTGCGACGACCACGCTGCTCGGGCTCGCAGCGTGCAATCTCGATTCGATGTTCGGCGCCGACGGTCGCGACCTGACGTTCGGCAGCGCGTTCAACACGTTGCCCGCCGGCATGGACCTGACCGCGTCCAGCTACAGTGGTGACCAGGCCGGCCTGCCGTGGGGCGGTCCCGAACGCGGCCGCGGCATGGCGATGGGGCTGGGCGGCCCTGGCATGCGCGGTGGCCCCGGCATGGGTGGCATGATGGGCAGTGGACTGGGCGCCGACTTCATCGGGGCCGGGCAACCCGGTCGTGGCCCGCACCGTGGCGCGTTTGCGGCCCGCATCGATTCCAGCTGCACCGTGAGCGGCAGTGACGTGACCTGTGCGACCACGCGCAGCGGCCTCACCGCGACGTCCGTGTATACCATCAGCTCGGTCAGCGGCGCCTCGCAGACCCGCATCGACACGCTCACCACCAACACGGTCCGCGTGCGCACCACAGTGACCGGCTCCACCACCCGCAGCCGTGACGGCAGCGTCACCGCAACGGTGAACAACAGCAGCGATCGTACCGTGTCGGGGCTCGCGCCCACCAGCACCCAGCGCACGGTGAACGGCTGGTCGAAGGGGGCAGAGACGGCCAGCGGCACCAACCGCGACGGCCAGCGCTTCACGGCCGTGCGCACGTCGAACGACACCACCACCGGGCTCGTGGTCCCCGTGTCCACCGGCAACACGCCGAGCTACCCCACCGCCGGTCGCGTCGTGCGGGTGATGTCGGTGCAGACCACGCTCGACGGCGGTACGCCCAGCACCAACAGCCGGTCGGAGGTCATCACCTACGACGGGTCGGCCTCGGCAAAGCTGGTCATCACCGAGAACGGGACCACGCGCAATTGCACCATCGCGCTGCCGCGCGGACGCCCGAGCTGCGGGTAAGACGTGTCCTGTGGGTCGTTACTTGACGCGCACGCCGACGCGGTGCGACACCGGCCGGCCACCGCGCATCGGCTCCATCGCGTAGTCGAGTGACACCCGATCGAGTGTGAATCCTGCGCCTGCCGTGACGAGCGATTCCTCGCGCTCGCGCGGCAGGCGCAGGCCGGAGCGCAGGGCAAACACCACGCCTTCGACCGGCACGTACAGCAGCTCCGCGCCACCGGCGGGTCGCACGAACCAGTCGCCCTCGAGCGTCACCTGCGCCTGGCCGGCGATATCCCAGTGGGTGCCAAGGGCAAACGGCGCGCGACTCATCCCCACCCCGATCCGTCGCGGCAGCGTGCCGGACACCCCATCGAGGCGCGGGCCGACGCCGAGGTTCTGGGCCGTGACCGACAGGACCGTCTGCCCCATCGGCCGCACCACGCCGACATCGAACGCCACCGTTCCGTCGCCAACGGCCCCCAGCCGCTCCTCGGCGAACTTCACGCTGGCCCCGAGCTGCAGCCCCTTGATGGAGCGCGCCACCCCCAGCGTGAAGGCGCTGCTCCCCGCCGAGATCGTACCGCCGTCCGACAGCGTGGTGGCACCGAATCGCACCGCGTCATCGTACCGCGCCGCGGGCGACTGCCACGACAGGTGCTGCGCCCCGACGCCGATGAACAGCGAACCGATGGCGGCCACGTTGGCCATCGCACCACCGGTGGCGGCCGCCCCGTAGGCTTGCACCGACGCCGACATCCCCCGCGCCACCATCAGCAGCGCCGGATTGCCGAACAGGGCGTCCGCGTCATTGGACACGACGGTCGCGTTCCCGAGGGCCAGGGTGCGCGCACTGACCGGCAGCCGCAGCACCAGTGGCCCTTCACCCACCGGCTGCGCCGCGACCCACGCGCCGGGGACCAGCGAGGCGGCGGCCAGCAGCAGGCCGGCCGTCAGGCTCTTGCAAAGCGATGAAGTCATGCGTCAAATGAACGGCATGACACTTCCGCTCGCCAGCGTGGACTGGCGCCTCGGCCCCGCCGTCCCGCAGTCCCGTCGCCCCTGGCTTCGCGCCATCGGCTGGTGGCTGCTGCAGCGCGCCGGGTGGCGCTTCGAGGGCCAGATGCCCGACGTGCCGAAGTTCGTGGTCATCGTCGCGCCGCACACCTCGAACTGGGATTTTCCGATCGGCCTCGCCGCCAAGTGGGCGCTGGGCTTCGACGCCCACTGGTGGGGCAAGGACTCCCTGTTCTGCGGCCCGCTCGGCTGGTTCATGCGCGCCAACGGCGGGATCCCCGTGGACCGGCGCAACAAGAGCAACGTCGTCGACCGGACCGTGGAGGCGTTCCGCCGCAACGACCGCTTCGCGCTCGCCCTCTCGCCCGAGGGAACGCGCAAGAAGGTGGACGCCTGGCGCACCGGTTTTTGGCACGTGGCCAAGGGCGCCGAGGTACCCATCTGCTGCGTGGCGCTCGACTGGGGGCGCAAGGTGGTGCGCCTCGGTCCCACCGTGATGCCCGACGAGGACACCCCCGAAGCCGGCATCGCCCGGCTTCGCCTGCTGTTCGGCGACGTCCGCGGCTACGACCCGACCCAGATCGTCTGACTGCCCCCCGTGGGCGGCCTGAACATGACGCCGCTGTCGTGTTTTTGTGCCCGCCCCCCTTCCGCCGCCGCGTTCTCGACGGGATGTTCCTGCCATCCCTCACGGAGAACTCTGCATGCGCGTGACGACCGTCGGCGTGGTGGGCGCCGGCGCCATGGGGAGCGGCATCGCCGCCCTCGCGGCGTCGGCGGGCTGCCGCGTCGTGCTGCTGGATATTCCCGGCGACCCCGATCCCGCGTCGCCCAACCGCAGCGCGCCCGCTCGCAATGGCCTGCAGAAGGCCATCAAGAGCAAGCCTGCCTCTTTCATGGAGGCCGCCGCGGCCGCGCGGGTGCGCACCGGCAACACCGAGGATCACCTGGCCTGGCTGGCCGAGTGCGACTGGATCTGCGAAGCCATCATCGAGCTGCCCGAGCCCAAGCAGCAGCTGTTCGCGAAGATCGAAGCGCTCATGAAGCCCACCGCCATCGTGTCGTCCAACACGTCGGGCATTCCGATGGCGATGCTGCTCGCCGGGCGCTCTGAGAAGTTCCGTCGCCGGTTCCTCGGCACGCACTTCTTCAATCCGCCGCGCTACATGCACCTGCTGGAGGTCATCCCGACGGCGGAGGCCGACCCGGCCGTCATCGGCGCCCTGCGGGCGTTCGCCGAACGCACGCTCGGCAAGGGCATCGTGATCGCCAGGGACGTGCCCGGCTTCATCGCCAACCGCCTCGGCGTGTACGGCATGGTGGCCACCATGCGCCGCATGGAGCAGCACGGGCTCACCATCGACGAAGTGGATGGCCTCACGGGGTCGCTCATCGGCCGCGCCCGCAGTGCGACATTCCGCACCGGCGATCTGTCCGGACTCGATGTGCTGGCGCATGTCACCAAGGGTATCGGCGCCGCCACCGGCGAGGACTTCGCGCTGCCAGCGTGGGTGCACGAAGAGCTGGTGGGCACGGGCAAGCTGGGTGACAAATCAGGCGGCGGCTTCTACAGCAAGACCAAGAACGGCACGCTGACGTTCGACTGGAAGACGAAGCAATACGTGCCGCAGCAGCGGCTCGAGGGCGGCGACATCGGCCAGGCCATCCGCCTGCCAATCCCGCAGCGGCTGCCCGCCATCAAGTCACTGCCAGGCGCGCAAGGGGCCTTCATCCGCCAGCATGTGGTGGATGTCGCGCACTACACCCTCACGCTCGCCCCGACGCTCGCCTACGATCTGGTCGCGATCGATCGGGCCATGGAGTGGGGGTACGGGTGGGAAGCGGGACCGTTTCAGGTCATGGACGCGCTCGGCCTCGACTGGCTCCGCGCGCAGTTCCTCGCGGAGGGCAAGGACATTCCCGCCCTGCTCGAGCACGCCCAGGGGTCGTTCTACAAGAACGGGGAGTACCTGACCTTCGAGGGCACGTACGAGCCCATCCCCGGCATCCCGGGCCGCGTGTCGCTCGCCGGGCTCGCGCAGAGTGGCCGTGTGCTCGATGACAACGGCCTCTCGCGCCTCATCGACTTGGGCGACGGCGTGGCCTGCTTCGAGTTCCGCTCCAAGATGAACAGTCTCGGCCAGGGGGTGCTCGAAGGGCTCGAGAAGGCGCTCCGCAAGGTGGAGAAGCTGGGCTTCAACGGCCTCGTGATCGGCAACGAGGATCCACGGGCGTTCAGTGTGGGCGCCGACCTCTCGATGGTGTCGTTCGCGGTGGCCGCCGGCGCGTGGGACGACATCGAGGCCTCCATCAAGGCGTTCCAGGACAGCGTGATGTCCACGCGCCGCGCCCCGTTCCCGGTGGTCGTGGCGCCGGCCGGCATGACGCTCGGTGGCGGCGCCGAATTCACGCTGCATGCCGATGCCGTGCAGGCGCACGCCGAGACGTACATGGGCCTCGTGGAAGTGGGCGTGGGGCTGCTGCCGGGTGGTGGCGGCACCAAGGAAATGCTCATGCGCTTCACGAGCGAATTGCAGCAGTACGAGGAGACCGATCTGTTCGCGGCGGTGCGGCGTGCCTTCAAGCTCATCGCCTTCGCCACCACGAGCACGTCGGCCTTCGAGGCGCGCGCCCTCGGCTACCTGCGCGACCGCGACCGGATCAGCATGAACCGCGACCACCAGATCGCTGACGCCAAGCAGCGCGTGCTCGACCTCGCGCCGGGCTACCTGCCGCCGCTCGAGCGCACCGTGCGCGCACTCGGCCGGGAAGGGATCGGCAACCTGGAGTACGCGCTGTGGGCCGCCAAGGAGGGCGGACAGGCCAGCGCCCACGACGTGCGGGTGGGTCGCGCAGTGGCGTACGTGCTGTGCGGCGGCGATGGACCCGCGCGTGACGTGACCGAACAGGACCTGCTCGATCTCGAGCGCGAGCAATTCCTGATGCTGCTGGGCACCAAGCAAACGCAGGAGCGCATCGCCTACACCCTCAAGACCGGCAAGCCGCTGCGCAACTGAGCGCGCGACAGGAGAGTTGCAGATGACCGAAGTCGTGATCGTCAGTTGTGCGCGCAGCGCCGTCGCCCGTGGCAAGGCCGATGGGGCGCTGGCCAGCGTGCACCCGGTGGACCTGTCGTCGGCGGTGATGAAGGCCGCCATCGAGCGCGCCGGTGTGGACCCGGCGCTGATCGAGGACGTGCAGTGGGGATGCGCGATGCCCGAGGCCTCGCAGGGGCTCAACCATGCCCGCCTCGCGTGGCTGCGCGGCGGGCTGCCGGTGGAGACGGCGGCCGCCACGATCAACCGATTCTGCTCGTCGGGGCTGCAATCGGTGGCCTATGCCGCCCAGGCGGTCATGGCGGGCCAGGGCGACGCCGTGCTGGCCGGCGGCATCGAGATGATGTCGCAGGTGCCCATGAGCGGCTACAACACGCGCCTCTCGCCGGACCTCACCGAGTCATACATCGGCATGGGGTTCACTGCGGAGCGCGTGGCGAAGCAGTGGGAGATTACCCGTGAGCAGCAGGACGCCTTCGCGCTGGCCAGCCAGCAGAAGGCGGTGGCGGCCATCGGCAACGGCGTGTTCCGCCCCGAGATCGTGCCCATACACACGCAGAAGGTCGCGTGGCAGGGCGCAAGGAAAACGGTGACCGACGTGGTGTTCGATACCGACGAATGTCCGCGCGCCGATACGTCAGCCGAGGGGCTGGCCAAGTTGCGACCGGCCTTCGTGCCCACGGGTACCGTGACCGCCGGCAATGCCAGTCCCTACTCCGACGGTGCCGCCGCCGTGCTGGTCATGCGCGCCGACAAAGCCAAGGAACTGGGCCTCACGCCGCTCGCCCGTTTCGTGAGCTTCGCCGTGGGCGGCGTGGACCCGACCATCATGGGCGTCGGCCCGATCAAGGCGGTGCCGAAGGCGCTCGCCCGCGCCGGAATCACGCTGGCCGACCTCAAGCTCATCGAGTTCAACGAAGCCTTTGCTGCGCAGGCGCTGGCCGTGATCAAGCAGCTCAACCTGCCCACCGACATCATCAACGTGAACGGCGGCGCCATCGCCCTCGGCCACCCGCTCGGCGCGACGGGCGCGAAGCTCACTACGCAGCTCGTACACGAACTGCGCCGGCGCGGCGGTGGCTACGGCATGGTCACCATGTGCATCGGCGGCGGCATGGGGGCGGCGGGCGTGTTCGAGGTGTATGGCTGAGGGGTGGTAACGGCGGGACGGCGCGAGGTAAACGGCGCGAGCTGGACAGCGCGGGAAATGGATGGCGGGTCACGCGCCCTTCGGGCGTCGTGACCCGCTTTGTACAGGTGAGCCCTCCCGCGCCCTTTGGCTCGCGCCCCTTAGCTCGCGCGGTTTAGCTCGCGCGGTTTAGCTCGCGCGGTTTAGCTCGCGCGGTTTAGCTCGCGCGGTTTAGCTCG
>JBEILM010000073.1:0-17607 GCA_040379205.1 Gemmatimonas sp. | reverse complement strand
CCTCACCGTCCTCGGTGCCCTCCGTGTGAGCTGTCTCCCTCCGTGCCCTCACCGTCCTCGGTGCCCTCCGTGTGAGCTGTCTCCCTCCGTGCCCTCACCGTCCTCGGTGCCCTCCGTGTGGGCTTTCCCCAACCGGCGGCCTAGCGCCCTCCCTGCGCGCCGTTCGCGGACCGCACCCGCATCATGATCTCCACCGCCGGTCGCGTGGTGAGCCGCGCGTAGGGACGCACCGTCTCCGGCTGCAGCGTCTCGAAGTCGAACCGCCGCACCAGCCGCGCCAGGATGAGCGCCGTCTCGATGGTGGCAAAGGCCGCGCCCACGCAGATGCGCGGACCCGCGCCGAACGGCAGATACGAGCCGGGCACCTGTTGCCGTTCGCGCTCGGGAAGGAACCGGTCGGGATCGAAGCGATCGGGGTGCTCCCACAGCTGCACATGCCGGTGGATGCTCCACGGCGCGATCATGAGCATGGTGCCGCGCTTCACCCGACGGCCGGCGATCTCCGTGTCCTTGCCCGCCACTCGCGGCAGGAAGGTGATGGGCGGATACAGCCGCAGCACTTCGCGGAAGAAGTTGCGCACGTACGGCAGGCGCTTGGTGTGCTCCAGCAGCACCGGGCCGTCTCCGACGACGGCGTCGACCTCCTCCCGGATGCGCGCCACCACCTCGGGGCGCTGCGACAGGATGAAGAACGCCCAGGTGAGCGAACTCGCGGTGGTCTCATGCCCGGCGAGAAAGAACACGCCGAGTTGATCGATCAGCCCGTCGCGACTGAACGGTTCGCCGGTCTCGCTGTCGCGCGCCTCGAGTATGGCGCCGGCAATGTCGTCATATTCGGGATGCTGCAACCGGGCGTCCAGCATCTCACCTAGGTGCAGCCGGATGCGGGCGCAGGCGCGGCGCACCAGCTCCGGCTGGGTGGTGGGCGACCACGGCTTGTCCCAGAGCAAGCGCTTGATGTCGATGCTGCCCACCTGGCGTTCGAAGCGCATGAAGTCCTCGAACACCTCGTGCGACGTCTGCCCCTGGAGCGGCACGGAGAAGATCGTCCGCGTGATGACGTCGGCGGTGAGATGGCTCATCGCCGCATCAAGGGAGAACACGTCGCCGGATGCCGCCTGACCGTCGAGGCGTTGTTCGTAGTCGTCCACGGCCGCCGCCATGAAGTCGAAGGCGCGGTTGATGCGCATGTGCGAGAAGGCCGGATCGACCATCTTGCGCTGGCGGCGCCACGTGTCGCCGCTGGTCACGAACATCGAGTTGCCGACCAGGTCCTCGAGTGCCTCCACGAACAGGTCGTTCTTGGGAAACGTGTCGTGATCGGTGAGGATGCGATTCACCAGCGCCGGGTCGTTGACCAGCAGGATGCCCCGCCGCGACGAGCCCAGGGGCGTCACCATCTCGCGATAAGCAAGATCGGGGAGGAGGCTCAGCAGGTCCTTCTCGCGCCGCCAGAGCAGCCGCAGCAGCGACGTAACCGGCGGGCGCGGATACGGCGCCGGCGGCCGCCAGAGCGTCCCCTCGGGAGTGGGAGCCACGGTCGCGGTCACGCCGGGCCAGCCTTGGGCGTGGTCAGACCGGCACTCCGCGCCCGCCAGAAAGCGAGGCGAATGCGCATCTGGTGGTAGATGATGATCACGAGCCCCACGGCGAGAGGGATGGCCCACATTTTCGGATTGAGCGCGTGCCCGGGATTGAGGCGGACGAACCCGAAGGCCATGAACGCGGTGTACACCGAGATCCCCGAGCCCACGATCGCCTTCACATGCTCCAGCTGGTACATGATGCGGCTCGGCTCGGCGCTGAAGATGAACCACAGGTTCGTGAGTCCGGACGCCACGCCCACGATCGAGAAGGCCTCCATCAGCCCTTCATCGATGAGCCAGCCACGGTACGCGCAGTAGAGGGCCGCCACGATGGTGAGCCCGTTGAGGCACACGTTGGCCCAATGTCGGTTGGCCGCGTGGTTCTTCTTGTTCCGGACCGACACCACCCCGTGCCACACCAGTTGAATGGTGAGGATGGCGAGATACAGCATCATCCAGCCGAAGATCCCCTCGATCCGGTACTGTGGCCATGCGAGCGCCACCTGCCGCGGATGGGTCTCGATGGGCGAGAGCAGCGTCGTGATGGACATACCGATCGCCATGCTCGCCGTGACCAGCATGAGGCGGGCGTACCAGTGCCCGACCTTGCGGTGGGTTTGGCTGCCCTTGCGACCGAGCGTCGGGATCCAGAACAGCACCAGCCCCACCGCCCCACAGGCAATGTGTACGATCAGGAAGGCTTCAAAGGGCCACATGAGGAGCCGATGGTACCCGGAGCGGGGAGTGGGGTAAGAAAACGTCGGGCAACCTGTCACCGGCCGGCCGGCCGCGCCACGGGAATCTCCCTGCCGGGAGCATCACACCGCGGGCCAGCCTTGACCATAGGTCGGGTCATCGCAATCTGTGGGGGACTGGGGTTTCCGCGGGAGGGTGCCGAAACTCTCCTGAAGGTTCACCAGGTCCACTCGGCGAATCGGTCTTCGCTTGACCCTGTGCATCGCATGGGGTTAACTCTAGCCATCGGGCGTTGTGCCGTTGCCGCCCGCACGACCGCGGTTGTGGAGAGCACCTCTTCGCAACCGCCCACCGTACCGGAACGACATGTCCCACGACAAGCATCTCCGCTGCTCCTTCTGCGGCAAGTCCAAGGACGCCGTCCGGAAGTTCATTTCGGGCCCCTCGGTCTATATCTGCAACGAGTGCATCGCGCTCTGCAACGAGATCCTCGCCGAGGACGAGGAGCGCGAGGTTTCCGAATCCATCACGCAGGTCCCTACGCCCCGGCAGATCAAGGGGATCCTGGACCAGTACGTGATCGGACAGGAGCAGGCCAAGAAGGCGCTGTCGGTGGCGGTCTACAACCACTACAAGCGCATCAACGCCGCCAGTACGGCGCGTGAGGACGACGTCGAACTCGACAAGTCCAACATCCTGCTCATCGGCCCCACCGGCACCGGCAAGACGCTGCTCGCGCAGACGCTCGCCCGCATCCTCGACGTGCCCTTCACCATCGCCGACGCCACCACGCTGACCGAAGCGGGCTACGTGGGCGAGGACGTGGAGAACATCCTGGTGCGGCTGCTGCAGGCCGGCGACTTCAACGTCGCCGAGTGCGAGCGCGGCATCGTGTACATCGACGAGATCGACAAGATCGCGCGCAAGTCGGAGAACCCGAGCATCACGCGCGACGTGTCCGGCGAAGGGGTGCAGCAGGCGCTGCTCAAGATCCTCGAGGGCACCGTGGCCAGCGTGCCGCCACAGGGTGGCCGCAAGCATCCGCAGCAGGAATACATCCAGATCAACACCAAGGACATCCTGTTCATCTGCGGGGGCGCGTTCGACGGCCTCGACAAGATCATCGAGGCCCGCATCGGCCGTCGTCAGCTCGGCTTCGACTCCAAGAAGCCCGATGCCAAGGTGGTCTCCATCAAGCAGACCACCCCCAAGACGCCGTTCGCCGAAGTCGAGCCCGACGACCTGCTGCGCTTCGGCATCATCCCCGAGCTGGTGGGCCGCCTCCCGGTCTGTGTCCCGCTCGAGGCGCTCGACGAGGACGCCCTTGTCTCCATCCTCAAGGAACCGAAGAACGCGCTGACCAAGCAGTACCAGCGGCTCTTCGACCTCGAGGAGGTCAAGATCACCTTCGAGGAGTCGGCGCTCCGTGCCGTGGCCGCCAAGGCCCTCAAGCGTGGCACTGGAGCCCGCGGGCTTCGCGCCATCCTCGAGGAAACCCTGCTCGACACCATGTTCGATCTGCCGACCCGCGAAGACGTCGTCGAGGTCAAGGTGACCGAAGCCGCGGTGCAGCACGGCGGCCCCCCCCTGCTCGAAATCGCCCCCTCGCGCAAGAAGAAGGAAGCCTGATCACGCCACGTATTCCAAGGACCGGCAGCCTCAAGCTGCCGGTCCTTCCGCTTCGCGACGTCGTGCTGTTCCCCCACGTCGCCATGCCGCTGCTCATCGGGCGGGATGCCTCCCTCGCGGCCGTCGCCGCCGCCGTCGACGGCGCGCGGGACCTGCTCCTCGTCACGCAGCGCAGTGCCGACGTGAACGCTCCGGCACCCGCCGACCTGTATCGCATCGGGGTGCGCGCGCGCCTGCAACAGGCCACCCGCATCTCCAACGGCACCACCCGGATCCTCGTCGATGCGCTCGAGCGCGTGAAGGTCACGCGCTTCACCGGCGGCAAGTCGCCCACGCGCGGCAGTGCCCTCATCGAAGCCCGCGTCGAACCCTTTCCATTCACGCCAGAGCCGCGGCGCCGCGATCGCGCCGCCGCGCACGACGTCACACCCGCCCGCATCCGGCATGCCCTGACGCTCTTCGAGGAGTACACGGGCATGCAGCGACGCCTGCCTCCGGAAGTGGTGGGGCTGCTGCAGGGGCTCGACGACGAGGCGCGCATCGCGTTCGGCATCGCCGCGCATCTGCAGGTGCCCCTCGAACAGCGCCAGGCGCTGCTCGCGGCGCCCACCCTCGGCGATCTCGCCACGCAGCTCGTCAATCTGCTCGGCGCCGAGCTCGAACTGCTCAAGCTCGAACGCAAGATCGACGAGCAGGTGCGCGGCTCGCTCTTCCAGAACCAGCGCGACTTCTTCCTGCAAGAACAGCTCCGGGTCATCCACAAGGAGCTGGGGCAGGAAGACGGCGACGAGTTCGAGGAGATGGGGCGGCAGATCGCCGCGCGCAGCCTGCCGGAGCCGGTGGCCGCGCGGGCCCAGCGGGAACTGCGCCGCCTGCGGCGCAGTGCGCCCACCTCCCCCGACGCCGCCGTCTCGCGCGGGTGGCTCGATTGGGTGCTGGCGCTGCCATGGACCGCGCGCACCGACGACACCATCGATCTGCAGCAGGCGCGCACCTCGCTCGAAGCCGACCACTACGGCCTCGACGAGGTCAAGGAGCGCATCCTCGACCACATCGCCGTCCTTGGACGTGTCGGCAAGCTGCCGGGCCCGATCCTCTGCCTCGTCGGTCCGCCGGGCGTGGGCAAGACCTCGCTCGGGCGCTCCATCGCCCATGCCCTCGGCCGCAAGTTCGTGCGCATGGCGCTCGGGGGGGTGCGCGACGAAGCCGAGATCCGCGGCCACCGCCGCACGTACATCGGCGCCTTGCCCGGCCGCATCCTGCAGGCCATGCGCCGGGCCGACTCGGTGAATCCGGTCATCCTCCTCGACGAGATCGACAAGCTGGGGAGCGACTGGCGCGGCGATCCATCGGCGGCGCTGCTCGAAGTACTCGACCCCGAACAGAATCACGCCTTCAACGATCACTATCTCGAAGTCGACTACGATCTGTCGCAGGTCCTGTTCATCACCACGGCCAACTCGCTGGGCGGTATTCCCGAGGCGCTGCGGGACCGCATGGAGATCATTCGCCTGCCCGGGTATCTCGAGCAGGAGAAGCTGGCCATCGCCCGGCGCTTTCTCGTGCCACGGCAGCTGGAGCTGAATGGCGTGCCTGGTGACCGCGTGCAGTGGGCTGACGACGTGCTGCCGGCGATCGTCCGCGGCTACACCCGCGAGGCCGGTGTGCGTGATCTCGAACGCCGTATCGCCCGTGTCTCGCGCAAGCTCGCGCGCCGCGAGTGGAGCGTCACCAGCACCGTGACGGTCACCCGCGACGACCTCGTCGGCATGCTCGGCCCGGTGGCGCACGAGGACGCCGATCCGCTGCTGCGGGATCAGGTCGGCGTAGCCTCCGGGTTGGCGTACACCCAGAGTGGCGGGGAACTGCTCGAGATCGAGATCAGTGTCCTGCCGGGGCGTGGCCGGCTGCAGCTCACGGGCACCCTCGGCGACGTGATCAAGGAGTCCGCCGCCGCAGCGCTCAGCTACGTGCGCGCACGGGCGTCGGCACTCGGCCTGTCGCCGGACTTCCATCGCACGCGTGACATTCACGTGCACCTGCCCGCCGGCGCCACGCCCAAGGACGGCCCATCGGCCGGCATCGCGCTGGCCACCGCACTCATCAGCGCCCTCACCGGCCTTCCCGTGCGCGGGGATGTGGCCATGACCGGGGAAGTGACGCTGCGCGGACGGGTGCTGCCCATCGGCGGTCTGCGTGAAAAGGGGGTGGCGGCGCATCGGCACCGCATGGCGCATGTCATCGTGCCGCACGCCAACACCAAGGATCTCAGCGAACTCCCCGAGGAGGTGCGCACCGGCGTGACCTGGCACACCGTGAAGACGATGGACGAAGTGCTCGCGCTTGCCCTGCGCGGGACGGTGCCGGCGATCGATGAGGAGCGGGTGGTGATGGACATGCGCGCGGAGCGGCTGTCGTGAGCGACAGTCCACTGCCGGCCACACCGGCGCCCGACCCGCTCGTCATCCGGCACCTCGACTATCTCGGCCCGATGGCCACGCGCGGCGGCTGGCGTCCCGAGCCCACGCTGCCCGAGATCGCGTTCGTCGGGCGCTCCAACGTGGGCAAGTCGTCGCTGCTGAACAAGCTCATGAAGCGCAAGGCGTTCGCCCGTGTGAGCAACACGCCCGGCCGTACGCGCGAAATCCATTTCTTCGATGTGAATCGGCAGTTCGTGCTGGCCGACCTGCCGGGCTACGGCTACGCCCGCATCAGCAAGGCCCGCAAGGCAGAGTGGCGTCCGCTCATCGAAGGGTACCTCACCGACAGCCCCATGCTGCATGGTGTGGTGCAGTTGCTCGACGTGCGGCGCGACCCGACCGATGACGACCAGGTGATGGTCGACTTCCTCGCCGAGTTGGGGGTGCCGACCATCTTTGCCGCCACCAAGGTGGACAAGTTGAAGAAGTCGGAGGTTGCCGCGCGCGTCCGGCAGCTCGCGCAGCAGCTCGGACTCGACCCCGACCAGATCGTGCCGTTCAGCGCCCACACCGGCGAAGGACGAGACGATCTGGCGGCCGCCCTCATGGAGCTACTCGCCCAACCCTCCTGGAGGACCTCCACGTGATCCGTCCCATGCTCACGCTCGCCCTGCCGCTGGTGCTGATGGCGTGCGCCACCGCGGCCCCGGTCCCCGCGCAGGGCACGCCCCCCGCCGGACAGGGGGGCATCTCCGGCGATACGCTCGATGCCAACTGGGTACCGGCGGGATTCGGCACGTTGCGGCAGGACGACATCGCGCTCAAGACCTCGCCCTCCAGCGGGCTGCAGGTGCGCGCGATTCCGCTCGACGAGCGCATCATCCGTTTGCTGTCGCCCGACTCCTATCGCTCCCTGCGCGACCTCGCCGTCGGCAAGGCGGACCAGCTGCTGGCCATCAAGGAGCGCAACCGCCTGCCTTCGTACTCCATCTGGTACGTGAGCTTCTTCGCCCTCGAGCAGGGGGAGACGCGCTTCTCGCCGCAGGAATTCATCATCAGCAACACCGGGCGCGACTTCCGGCCACTGGACATCGTGCCCCTCACGCCCGGGTTCGGTGCGTATCGCCTCAAGCAGCGCGAAGTGCAGTCGGCGCTGCTCGTCTTCGACGGGCAGATCGACGTGAACCAGCCCGTGTCGGCGCAGCTCGAAGGCATTCCCAGCGTCACCGAGTGGAGCGCGGTCATTCAGCGCATCGAACGCGAACGGGCGCTGGTGCGCTCGCGCGCCGCCGGCAAGACGTCACCACGGTAGGCGCAGGCAGGAGCCGGAGCTAGCGCCCCCTACTCCGGCACCCGCAGCACGTCCTCCACCGGCCCCGCGTCACCGGTGCGCAACAGGTGCATGGCGTAGTGCACCGCTTCGTGCTCGCGTGGCCACGCCAGGTGCCCGATGGCCTCGGCCGGCGGGCGCCAGGCCATCGCGTCGTGCTCGATGCCCAAGGTCACGGTGCGGGCGCCGTCGACCACGGCCGCGAACACGATGGCCAATTGCACGGTGTCCCGGGCGTGCAGGTAGAACGGATTCACGGTGAGGCTGTAGAGCCGTTCCACCGGCAGCCCGGTCTCCTCGAAGACCTCGCGCCGCGCCGCCGTCGCCGGACGCTCCCCTGGCTCGATGGTGCCGTGTACCAGCTCCCACGCCCCGGTGCAGCGCACACCGGCGGCCCGCCGCATGGTGAGCACCTGCCAGCGGTCGGCGCTGCCGGCTGGCGCCGGCGCCAGGACCACCACATCCACCACGCGCGCTTCGACCCGGGTGCCGGTCGCCAGGAGCGCGGTGCCATCGATCGGGAGACTCATGCGGTCAATGCTAGAGGGTCGCTTGCCCCGCGGCGAGCGGGACGGCGAACTTTCCCCCGATGACGTCTCTCGCTGATTTCCGCGCCCGTGCCGAGTCGTGCCGCACTGCGGGCGGACTCGCGCCCGTGTGGCGCGACTGCCTGCTCGACCTCTGCACGCCCGTCTCGGCGTTCGCCAAGCTGCGCCGTGGCCCGTTTGCCTTCCTGCTCGAGTCGGCGGTGACGCGCGGAGAAGCGTGGTCGCGCTACACCTACCTCGGCACCGAACCCCGCGGCGCCTGGCGCCTCCGCGACGGAGTGGTCGAGGACTGGACCCCGGCCGACGGCTGGCACGGCGCGCGCACGCCAGCGGACCCCATCGCCGACCTGCACGACCTGGTGCGCGCCATGCGTCCGGTGGACGCCCCGGAGCTGGGAGCGCTCTGGAGCGGCGCGTTCGGCTTCTTTTCCTACGACGTCGTCCGGCACATCGAGCGGCTGCCGCACGCCCCACCGCGGGCGCTCAACTATCCGGACGCCTGTTTCGTCTTCACCGACGCGCTGGTCGTGATCGACAACTGGCGCGGGCAGGCGCGTGTGATCGTGTCGGTGCCCGTGCCGGCCGGCGCCACCGACGCCCGGCTCGACGCCCTGCACGCCACCGCCACGCGCACCCTCGACGACATCATCGGCCGCCTGCAGGGGCCGGAGGTGCTGCCGCCGCTCGACCTCGCGGAAGAGGCCAAGCCGGCCGTGGCACGCAGCACGTACCCGCGCGACACGTTCCTGCGCGACGTGCAGCGCATCAAGGAGTACATCCTCGCCGGCGACGTCTTCCAGGCACTGCTCGCGCGGCGCATGGAAGTGCCACTCGACTTCGACAGCACCACGCTCTACCGCGCACTGCGCGCCCTGAATCCGTCGCCCTACATGTTCCACCTGCAGCTCGACGGGCTCGAACTGGTAGGCAGCTCGCCGGAGATGATGCTGCGCGTGGCGGACGGCCGCGTCACCGTACGCCCAATCGCCGGCACCCGGCCGCGCGGCCGCACACCCGACGAGGACGCGGCCATGGCCAACGAGCTCATGGCCGACGAGAAGGAGCGCGCCGAGCATGTGATGCTCGTGGATCTCGGCCGCAACGACGTGGGGCGCCTTGCGAAGTACGGCACCGTCGCCGTCACCGACCTCATGGTCGTCGAGAAGTATTCGCACGTATTCCACGTCGTCAGCCAGGTCGAGGGTGAATTGGCCGATGGGTCGAGCGCGCTCGATGCGTTCCGCACCGTCTTCCCGGCGGGCACCATGACCGGCGCCCCCAAGGTGCGGGCCATGGAGATCATCGACGAACTCGAACCCGAGCGCCGCGGCGCCTATGCCGGCGCGCTGGGCGTCATCGGCGCCGGAGACACGCGCATGGACCTCGCCATCACCATCCGCACCTGCGTCATCGCCGATGGCGTGGCCTCGGTGCAGGCGGGAGCGGGCATCGTGCACGACTCGGTCGCCGAGAAGGAGTGGGAGGAGACCGAGAACAAGGCGCGGGCCATGCTCACCGCCATCGGACGCGCCCGCGCGGCGACACCGCGCCCGGCCGCCAGCGCCACGTAAGCTCGTCATGCCTCTGGTGCTGGCCTCGGTGGCGGGGGATCGCCGGTTCTCCCTCACGGGGCGCGTCCCGCTCGTGCTCGGCCGCGATCCCGTGAGCGACCTGCCGGTGCTCGATCCGGCCGTGTCGCGTCGGCACGCCGAGCTGTCGCTCGACGAGGCCGACTCGTTGCTGCAGGTCATCGACCTCGGGTCCCGCAACGGCACCTGGATCAACGGCGCCCGGGTGAGTCGTGGCACGGCCCGCGCTGGCGACACCATTGCCTTCGGCACCGTGTCGTTCACCGTGCGCCCGCCCGACACGGCGCCGCTGCGCCCCACGCCGGCACTGTCGGCCACCGATCCCGGCAGCACGCTGATGCGTGAACGCCTCGTGCCCTCGCCGGCGCAGGCGCTGGCCGATGTGGCGGCCAGCCACGAGCGGGCCACGGCACGGCTCACGCAGCTGGTGGGCATCGCCCAGCACCTCGGGGCCTTCGGCGATCTCGACAGCCTGCTGCAGGCCATCACCTCCGACCTGTTCCAGACGTTCGACGCCGACCGGGTGGCCATTCTGCTCACCACGCCGGATGGCACCCTCGACACCCGCGTGGCACAGGACCGGCACGGCGCCATTCCGCGTCCGGTGCCACGCGCCATCGCCCACGGCGTGGCCGAGCGGCAGGTGGCGCTGCTCACCAACGACGCTGGGCGCGATACGCGCACGATGGGCGAATCGGTGCTGCAGCAGGCGGTCACCTCGGCGATGGCGGCACCGTTGCTCGGTGAAGGCCGCGCGACGATCGGTGTGCTGTACGTCGATCACCTGCGCGACCGCGCCGTCTTCGAGGAGGACGACCTGGCGCTGCTGGTGGCGTTCGCGGGGATCGCCGCCTCGGCCGTCGAACGGGAGACGGCGGCGCAGCAGCTGCAGCAGGCCACGCGGGTGCGCGAGAACTTCGAGCGCTACTTCACGCCGCGCATCGCCGCCCGCATCGCCGAGGCCACCACGCGTGTGCTCCCGGGCGGCGTGCGTCAGCCGGTGGTCGTGCTGTTCAGCGATGTGCGCGGCTTCACCGCGATCGCCGAATCGTTGCCGCCGACCCAGATGGCCAATCAGCTCAACGAGTACTTCGCCGCCATGGTCGACTGCGTGTTCCGCCATGACGGGGCGCTCGACAAGTTCATCGGCGACGCAATCATGGCCTACTGGGGTGCCCCGGAAGCGGGCGCCGACGACGCCGCGCGCGCGGTGGCCGCGGCAACCGACATGCAGCAGGCCCTCGATCGGCTGAATGCACGCTGGCGCACCGAAGGACGCCCGGAGCTGCACGCCGGCATCGGCATCCACGCCGGCGACGCCTTCGTGGGCAATATCGGGTCGCCGCAGCGCCTCGAGTTCACGCTCATCGGCGACACGGTGAACGTGGCCAACCGGCTCTGCGGCCTGGCGCAGGCCCGCGAGGTGCTCGTGAGCGAGCCCATCGTGCAGGCGCTCGGTGAGGCCGTGCCCTGTCGCCGCCGCCCCGACCTGCACGTGGCGCGTCGCAACGGCCCCGACAGCCCGGTCTGGCAGGTGGAGGCCACCCCGTGAGTGGCCGCGTGACTATCGAGCGCCCCACCGACCCGGAGCTCCCGGACACGGTCAGGATCGGCCTCGCCGATGTCACCGCCGATGCCGCCGTTCGCGACGACCTGCTGGCCATCGTGCGCACGCACGGTTCGGTGTACGACTGGGCGGCCGAACAGCCGCAGCCGCGCGCGCTGCGGGGCCGCGCTCCCGTGTACGTGGCCACGTTGCCGCAGGCGCAGCTGCACGTGGTGGTACGGCACGCGTGGCATGGCGGCCTGCTGGCCCCGCTCACCGGCGACCGCTTCCGCCGCCCCACCCGCGCCCCGCGCGAGATGCAGCAGTCGGCGGCGTTGCGAGCCGCGGGTATTCCCACCACCGATGTACTCGGATTCGTACGCTACGACGCCGGCGCCGGACTGGCGCGGGTGGACGTGATCAGCCGCTTCGTCGACGACACCGCCGACCTGGGCATGGTGCTCGCCGGCCTGACACCGGATCTCGACTGCGAGCCGGCGCTGCACGCCACCACAGAGCTGCTCGGCCGGATGGCCCGACACGGTGTCGTGCACCCGGACCTCAACGTGAAGAACATCCTGCTGCGCCGGCGCGAGACCGCCGCGCCCGAGGCGATGGTGATCGACATCGACGTGATCGACTGGGACCCGCGCCGGCCGGCGTCGGAAACCATGACGCGCAACATCGACCGCCTGCTCCGCTCCATACGCAAGTGGAAGCGCCAGTTCGGGTGCGCGTTCACCGAGCAGCGGCTGTCCGCGCTGCAGCGGGCTGCCCACGACGCGATCGCGGGGCACTGATCGCATGGCCATCCTCACCACCCCGCCGTTGCCGCCCGTGCGCTTCGATCGCATCGGCATCGTGATGATGAGCGCCGTCGGCGACGCCGTGCACGTCATGCCCATCATTCACGCCCTCAAGGCGCACGCGCCCACCAGTCGTGTCACGTGGGTGCTGCAGCCCGGCCCGGCGACGCTCGTGCGCGGCCACCCGCTCGTGGACGACATCGTGCTCTTCGATCGCGCCAAGGGATGGAAGGGCTTCCTCGACACGCGACAGGCACTCGCCTCGCGCCATTTCGACGTGGTGCTCGCCTTGCAGGTGTACTTCAAGGCCGGCCTCATCACCGGCTTCACGCAGGCGCCCGTCAAGCTCGGATTCGATCGCGCCCGCGCGCGTGATGCCAACTGGCTGTTCACCACGCATCGCATCGCACCGCATGCGGGGCAGCATGTGCAGGACCAGTACTTCGAGTTCCTCGACGCCCTCGGCGTTCCGCACGGCCCGCCGGTGTGGACGCTTGGCCCCTGGAACGACGAGGAACGCACCTGGCAGCGCACCTTTCTCGGCCAGTTCGATCGCCCGATCGCCCCGATCGTGGTGGCCACCAGCAAGGCCGCCAAGGACTGGATGCCGGAACGCTGGGTCGCGGTCTGTCACCACCTGTGGCACGAGCACGGCCTGCAACCGGTGCTCGTCGGCGGGCGCTCACCGCGTGAACTCACCGCCGAGCAGGTCATCCTGCGCGACGCGCCGATGGTCCATTCGGCCCTTGGCAGCGGGTTGCGCAAGCTTGCGGCCATCCTCGACGGCGCCGCGGTGGCGCTATCGCCGGATACGGGCCCGCTGCACCTCGCCATTGCCCTGCGCACGCCCGTCGTCTCGCTGCTCGGGTACACCAACCCCAAGCGCGTCGGCCCGTACGACTTCGCCCACGAGCTCATGATCGACGCCTACGGAGATCCGGGCGAGGACTATCCGCTCGACATGGTCTACCGCGAGGGGCGCATGGCCCACATCACAGTGAACGACGTGGCCGATAAGCTGGCGCGGTGGCACTCGACGTACCGTGACGCCCGGCTGGCGCAGATCGCGCCGCTCACCGCCGGGTGATGCGCGTCATCCCCCGCGGGTGATGGGGCCGAAGGCGTAGCGGTATCCGAGGTCCCGTACCACCTCCACGAGGCGGCCCAGCGGCAGCCCCATGACCGCGTAGTAGTCGCCATCGATGCGCTCCACCAGCGTAGCCCCGTACCCCTGAATGCCGTACGCCCCGGCCTTGTCCATCGGCTCACCGGTGTCCACGTAGGCGGCAATCTGTTCCGGCGACAGGGTGCGGAAGTGCACCGTGACCGGCTCGACGGCGGAGCGCGTCTGCCCTTCGTGCGCCACCGCCACCGCCGTGTACACCGTATGCGCCCGCCCCGAGAGGGCCGACAGCATGGACATGGCCTCTGAACGGTCGGCGGGTTTTCCAAGAATGGCACCGTCCACCACCACGATGGTGTCCGAGCCGATCACGATCGCGTCGGGGTACTGCAGCGCCAGCGTGTGGGCCTTTTCGCGCGCCAGCCGCTCGCAGTGCGGCACCGGCGCCTCGCCGGGCAGCACGGTTTCATCGATGTCGGCGGGCCGAACCTCGTGGGCGATGCCGATGGTAGTCAGCAACTCGCGACGGCGCGGCGACTGCGAGGCGAGGATGACGCGTACGGGCGTCCTGTCGGTGGCGGGCATGGCGTAAGTTTACCGAGCCTCCGCCGCCGGGGGCAGCCGATCCGTCTCCCTTGCCGTCCTCCGCATGTCCGAAGACCACGCCCCTGACCAGACGTCGCCCCACTTCGAGACGCTGGCCATCCGTACGCAGGCCCCGATGTCCCCCGAGCACGAGCACTCGGTGCCGCTATACCTCACCTCGAGTTTCCAGTTCGACGATGCCGAGCATGCGCGGGCGCTGTTCGCCGAAGAAGTGGCCGGCAACATCTACAGTCGGTACGCCAATCCCAACACCGACGAGTTCGTCCGCAAGCTGTGCCTGCTGGAGGGCGGTGAGGATGGCATCGCCACGGCCTCGGGCATGTCGGCCGTGTTCACGTCCATCGCCGCGCGCGTGTCCGCCGGTGATCATGTGCTCGCGTCACGTGCCCTCTTCGGCTCCACGCACCAGCTCTTCACGCGCATTCTCCCCAGGTGGGGCGTGGCCTCGGACTACGCCGACGTGGCCGACCCCACGTCGTGGGAACGCCTGCTGCGTCCGAACACGCGCCTGATCTTCATCGAGACCCCCAGCAATCCGGGGCTCGAACTCATCGACCTCGCCTGGCTCGGTGCCCTGGCGCGCTCGCGCGGCATTCCGCTCGTGGTGGACAACTGTTTTGCCACCCCCTACCTGCAGCGGCCGCTCGCGCTCGGCGCGTCGGTGGTGGTGCATTCGGCCACCAAGTTCATCGATGGGCAGGGCCGCACCCTCGGCGGTGCCATCATTGGCGATCGCAGCTATCTGGCGGACTGCCGGTTCTTCGCGCGCCACACGGGGCCGGCAATGAGCGCCTTCAACGCGTGGGTGCTGTCCAAGTCGCTCGAGACGCTGGCGGTCCGCATGGACCGGCATTGCCGGAACGCACTGGCTCTTGCCCGTCACTTCGAAGGGCATCCGGCGGTGGAGTCAGTGCGCTACCCCTTCCTACCGTCGCACCCGCAGCATGACCTGGCGCGCCGGCAGATGGCGCAGGGTGGCGGCATCGTGGTACTGGTGCTGAAGGGGGGGCTGGCCGCCGGGCAACGGTTCCTCGACCGCGTTTGTGTCGCCAGTCACTCGGCCAACCTCGGGGACACGCGCACCATTGTGACGCACCCCGCGTCCACGACCCACAGCAAACTCACCCCGGCCGAGCGGGCCGCCGTGGCCATCGACGACGGGCTCATTCGGGTGAGCGTCGGCCTCGAACATGTCGAAGACATCATCTCCGACCTCGAGCAGGCGCTGGCCTAGCGAGGCACCGCGCTGTTTCTGAAACGCTAGCTCGAGGGGGGCGGTGCCTCGCGTTCGAGCCAGATTGTGACGGGGCCGTCGTTGACGAGTTCCACGTCCATCATGGCGCCAAATTCACCTGTCTCGACCGTGATGCCCCGCTCGCGCAGGATGCGCACAAATTGATTATATAAAGGGGCGGCGAGCTCGGGTCTAGCGGCGTCGACGAAGGTTGGCCGCCTGCCCTTCCGGGCATCGGCATACAGCGTGAACTGGGACACCACCAGCAGGGACCCCCCCCGCGCTCCCAGATCATGATTAAGCTTATGGTCATCGTCAGGAAAGAGACGGAGACCCAGCACCTTGTTGGTCATCCACTCGAGTTCCGCTGTGGTGTCCGTGTGAGTGAAGCCTACGAGCAGCACGTATCCCTGCCCGATGCGCCCGCCCACGTGGTCCGCTGCGCCGGACACCTCTTCCCGAATGCGGACTTCGGCATGCGTCACCCGCTGAAGCAGTATTCGCATCGTATCTCAGGTTGGCCTTGCGCGTTGAGTGTTCTGACGGTCTCCGAAAGGATCCGCAGCGAGCAGGGACAATGTCAATCATCACGACCGTGCAACCACGACTTGCGCTCCACTTCGACCTGACGCCGCGTACCGCGGCGACAGACGCTGATTCCGCCTTTCTCGCCGCGTGTGTGGCGTGGCTCGGCCTCGATCAGGGACAACAACTCAGCTGGGACACGCCGTCGAACCACACGCTCGACGGCGGTCGCATCCTGCGCTGGGCACCGTTCCGTCACGACGGGGCAGCGCTAGCGGATATCGTCGTGCACGCGCCCGACCCGCTCGACCGCTCGCTGCAGTGGTCCACGCAGGTCACCTATGTGGCCACCACATCGGCGAACGGCTCGGTGCATCGGCAGGTCAACATCCGGGTCGGCACGGAGGGCGGCACCACCAACGGCGCGCCGCCGCCGGTGCGTCCGCCGCGACTGCTCGCCGAACTGGATGCCGCGTTCACGCTGGTGTCCAGCGATGGGCCGCTGCAGCGCGTGCCCACGCAGCTCGAAGCCGGTACGCTCGATGCCTTCGTGCGCTTCGTGCTCTGCGATCCCGCCCGCACGATGCCGGTGCTACTCCTGACGGAGCTGCCCGACGGCGGCTACGTCCTCCCGCCGGAGCAGTTCGCCGGCGAGTTGTTCGGCCTCGGTCTCTGCTTCCAACTGCGCCACTCCGACACGTTCGCCCTGTCCGACGCGGTCGGCGGCCACGCCCGCTCGGTGTTCCTCGGCTCGGCTCGCGCGTATCTACCGGGCTTTTCGCTGGAGTCGGATCCATTCCAGCATCCGCTGGTCCTGGCCCGCGCACTGGCGCTCCCCGGCGAGCGGCGGCGCCTCGTGCAGCGGCTGGCCGAGGTATCGGTGCATCGGCCGTTCTCCGATCCCGCCATCGCCGACACGCTGCGTGACCTGCGCGCGGCGGCCTACAGCAAGCGCCCCGACTCCGCCGAGGCACTTGCGGCGGCGGAATCCGGTATCGAAATGGACAAGGGCCAGATGGTGGCGCTGGTGCGCCAGCTCGAGGAGGCGCTTCGCGCGGCCGAAGGCGAGCTCGCCCGCACCCGTGAGCGCCTGAACGAGTCCCGGCAGGCCCTCGAGGTAGAGAAGGCCTCCGCCCGCGCCCTCCGCACCACCCTGGCGGCGCACAAGGAGCGGCAGCCGATCGCCAAGGCGGCCAGCGACGCGCCGCAGTCGGTGCTCGAGGCCGTGGAGCGGGCGCAGGCACTGTACAGCGATGCCCTGCGCATCCTGCCCTCGGCGTTCTCCGCCTCGAAGGAGTCGGAGTTCCCCGATCCCGACACCGCCTGGTCGTACCTCAAGGCCCTCGGCGAAGTCGGACGCCGTCGTCAGGACCGTGCCCTCGGCCGCCCGCTCGGTGAAGTGTTCGCCGACCTTGGCGTCGATTATTCGCCCGGCCCCTCGGACCCCACGCGCAAGACGCTGTATGTCTTCCGCGACGGCGACCGCGAAGTGGAGTGCGCCGACCAGCTGCGCAAGGGCAGCAACCCGGTCACCTGCCTGCGCCTCTACTTTGCGAGCACCGAAGACGGTGGCTTCGTGATCGGCCATGTCGGCCGACAGATCGACGTCATCGCCAAGGCCGCGGCCGCCGAGTAACCGACGGCCAGCGCGAGAAGCAACGACGCCCCACCTCGCCGATCGGCGAGGTGGGGCGTCGTGCATCGGAGGCGAGGGCGGTTACGGCGCCGTCTCGTGGAACTGCACGCTGGTCTCGTGCTGCAGCGCCCGGCGCAGCGCCCACTGATCCTGGAAGAGGACCACGATGTGCCCCTTGTGGTCGTACACCTTCATGCGGCCAAGCCCCGTCGCCACCCGCTCCACATCGGCCTTGGGGCCGGTCAGCCAGCGCGGCCAGCGATAGCTCATCTTCTCGAACTTGCAGGGCGCGGAGTACTCGTACTCCAGGCGGAACGCCATCACGTCGAACTG
>JBEILM010000072.1:0-17844 GCA_040379205.1 Gemmatimonas sp. | reverse complement strand
CAGCGCACCGGCGAGGTGTGTGACGGCGGTGTCCACGGTGACGAGCAGATCGACACGCTGCAGCACGTGCGCGGAATCGCCGAACGAATCACAGTGCGCGCCCATGTCGATGAGCCGGTCGTGCAGCTCCAGCGGCAGGACTTCCGCCGGCGACGGCGACTTCTGCAGGGCCACGAACCGGACCCCGGGCGTCGCGAGCAGGGGCGCCAGCGCCGCGCCGCTGATGGAGCGCCGATGATCGTTGCTGTGCTGCGGGTTGCCCGCCCAGGCCAGCGCCACGGTGAGCCGCTCGTCGTGCGGCAGGCGCGCCGCCAGCGCCGGCGGACAGGAACCGACGGCCGACAGATACGGAGCGCCATCGAGCGTCTCCGGTGTCGTGCCGAGGGCGTGCATCAGCGACATCAGGGGAATGTGGAGGTCGTGCTCCGGCAGCGCCGTGCCCTCGGCGGTGCAGCTCGCAACGCCGGGGGTGGTGCTCAGCAGCTCAACCAGCGGCGGCAGCGTCCGCAGGTGCACCGTGGCGCCCCGCGCCGCCAGCGTCGAGGCAAACCGGGCGCCCATGATGCTGTCGCCCAGCCCCTGCTCGTGCACGATCAGCAGGCGTCGGCCGGCCAGCGGTTCCCTGCCAGTCCACCGCGGTGAGGCCGGCCGTTCCTTTTGGAGTGCGTCGATGCCGATGGCCGCCGCGCGGTGTTCGATCTCGGCCCACCCCGCCTGCCACTCGCCGAGGGACACGAGCGTCATGCCGTACTGCATGCGGGCCTTCGCGTCGTCGGGCGCCAACGCGAGCGTCGCCGCGTAGACGTCGCGCGCCGCCGCAGCATCGCCCGTGTGCCGCAGAATCTCGGCGAGGGTGATGCAGGCCGGTATGTGCGCGCTGTCGAGCGAAAGGGCACGCTTCACCATTGCCAGCGCGAGCGACTGATGCCCGAGATGCGAGAGCAGGTCGGCGACATCGTTGGCGGCCGTGCTGTCGCTCGGAAAGCGTCGGGCGACCTCGTGGAACTCGCGCAGCGCATCGCCCAGTCGGCCGATGCGGCGATATAGCACCGCGAGATCGTGGCGTGGCACCTGCTCGTCGGGCACGGTGGCGACCAGCGCCTCGAGCAGGGCGATGGCCTCGGCGGTTCGGCCGGCGCTCTCCATGGCGCGCGCCTCGCGAAAACGGCGTGCCCACGATGGCGGCGCCTGCCCGCCTCGCGGGGGCAGGTGCGGCGGCGTAGCCGTGGCGCGATGGGCGATCGGTCGGGAACGAGGCATGCGGGCGGTGACAGGAGGTCCGGGGCAACCACGCCGGAAAGCCGGCCTTATCGTTATATGCAGAGATCGTGCCCGCGCAATGTGTTGTGAAACAAGCACTTGAGGCGCGGTTCCCGGCTGCGGCGACCACGGTGGCCCGGCAGATCGGCGTGGGCGCACGGCACTTCCTGCCGCCCGGTGCTCCCGTCGTTCCTCGCGGACGTGCCCTCGGCGTGATGCTGCGGGCCAGAACGCCTCGCGAACTCAGCCATGCGCTCAAGTTCTGCGGCCCCGGTCCGAGACTGTGAATCGACCGCGATCCGGACGTCGGATGCGGACAGAGGCACGGAAGCCTCGCACTTCACATCACGGAGGATAGTACCATGCGTATCAACACCAACGTCGGCGCCCTCACCGCCTCGCGCAACGCGTTCGTCAACACCATGGCGACCGAGAGCAGCATGCGGAAGCTGAGCTCGGGTCTTCGCATCAGCCGCGCGGCCGACGACGCGGCGGGTCTCGCGATCGCCAACAACCTGCGCGATCAGCACCGCAAGCTGCAGATGGGTGTGAACAACGCCGAGCAGGGTTCGGCCTTGCTGCAGATCGCCGAAGGTGCCGCCCAGACCATCGAGCGCATCATCGAGCGTAAGAACGAGCTGGGCATTCAGCAGGGCTCGTCGCAGAACACGGCTGCTTCGGCCGTGATCACGAGTGAAATCGCGGCGCTCGACGCCGAGATCACCCGCATCGCCGGCAACACGAACTTCCAGGGTACGAACGTGTTCGGCACCCAGACGTTCACGGTGGGTGACGGCTCCAGCGTCGCCGTGACGGTCAACTCGCTGAGCAGCAGCTCGACCCTGTCCGACGTGAACAACGTCCTGGCGGCCATCGGTGCCGGTCAGAACCGTCTCGAGTACACGATCCAGAACACCAAGTCGGCCGTCGTGAACGTGAAGGCTGCCGAGTCGACGATCCGCGATGTCGACATGGCCGAGGAGATGGCCAACTTCACGAAGAACAACATCCTCACGCAGGCGGCGCAGGCGATGCTCTCACAGGCGAATCAGGGCGCGCAGAGCGTGCTCCAGATCCTCCGGTAAGTTCGGGCATTTCCAGCGGCGCGACAGGCCCCGGGGTCGGCGTAACAGCTGGTCCCGGGGTACGCCCATAGCCACGGGGTCGAGGACCTCTCATGACGGCACCCATCAATTTCGGCGGGCTCAGCAGCGGCGTACAGTGGAACGACCTTGTCGACTCCACCATCGATGCATTGAGAGCCCGCAATGTCACCCCGATCACCGATCGGATCACGTTGCGTGGCCAGCAGCGCACGGCGTGGACCAATCTGCAGGGGCTGGTGGAAAAGCTGAACACTGCGGCGCGCGATGTGCGCACGGCGGGTTTCGGCGGGTTCGCCACATCGGTTCCCAACAGTCTCAGCACCGGGCGCAGCTTGCTCACCGCCACGGCGGGGGCACAGGCCACGCCCGGGCGCTACCGCGTCGAGGTCGTGCAGGTGGCGGACACTGCCCGGGTCGCGGGGGGATCGGTGACCGACACCGCCGCCGCGCGCAATCTGGCGGGCACGTTTTCCGTGAACGGGACCAGCGTCGCGGTGGTCGCCACCGATTCGCTCGTCGCCATCCGTGACAAGATCAACCAGGCGGAAGCCGGGGTCACCGCGACGATCGTCTCCGAAGGCGGCACGGCGGGACGTCTGGTGTTGACAAGCACCTCGAGCGGGTCCGGTGGCCTTGCTGTCACCGATGGCACCGGTGGCCTGGCCCGTGAACTGGGTTTCCTCGACAGTCGCTCCAAGCCCGTCACCTCGGCTACGATGGCGGCTGCGGCGGCGCTGGGGCTTTCCGTGGTTCCGCAGCCGGCGTCCATTCGCATCGGCAACGTCACCATCACGGCCGACCTCGCAACGGAAAGCCTGTCCATCATCGCGGCCAAGATCAACGCCGCCGGTGGCTCGGCCTATGTGGCGACGGAGCCGTTCGGCAGCGAGACCCGCTTCCGGCTGGTGACGGATGGCAAGGTGACGACGGATCCCAATGATCCGGGCTCGCAGGACGTGCTCACCGCCCTCGGCATGGCGGCGGGCGCGTACGGGGCCGTGCCCCAGGCCGTGCAGTCGTCCGTCTTCACCAACGGCTTGAGCGGACCGGCCACCGCCTCCACGGCGCTCACCGCCATTGCGGTGGGTGGCACGGCTCCCGGTCTCGCCGTCGGTGACGCCATCAACGTCCGCGGGACACGGGGAGACGGGACCGCCGTCACCTTCGGCCTCGTGGTGCAGAGTGGCGACACCATGCAGACGCTGCTCGACCGCATCAACAATGCGACGAGCGGCTTCGGTGCCGGCGCGCGTCCCGCGAGTGCCTCGCTGAGCGCCGACGGCTCCATTCGCGTCACCGATGGAACGGCGGGGGTCTCGCGCCTGTCGCTGTCGTTGTCGATCACACGGGCCGATGGCAGCACTGGATCGCTGGGGCCGACGTCCACCGCAGTGGCCGGTCGCAGCCGCGAACTGCAGCGCGGCAGCGATGCCGTGGTGGTGGTGGACGGTCAGTCGTTCACGCGGGCCACGAACACCCTGACCGACGTCATCCCGGGGCTGACGCTGAACCTGCGCCAGGCCGAGGTGGGTACACAGATCGATGTGGACGTGTCGCGCGACGCGGCCGGGGCCGCGGCCGCCGCCAGGAAGCTCACCGAGGCGTACAACGCCGTCGTGAACTTCTTCGACGAGCAGCGCGTGCCTGGTTCACCCCTGTATGCCGACAGCTCCCTGCGCCGCATGATGCAGTCGTTCACCGAAGCGCTGCGCACGCCGGTGGCGGCCAACGAAACCTATTCGCGTTCCGTGAACGTGGGCATGGTGCTGGACCGCAATGGCCGGCTGACGTTCAACGAGGAGACGTTCCAGACGGCGCTCGCGAACAAGCCGGCGGAGGTGGAGGCGCTGTTCGGCCTTGCCGGCATCGGTGGGGCGTTCGTGAATGCCAGCGACAACGCCACGCGCTTCGGGGTCGGCACCATCAGCCTGAACATCAACACCATCATCAGCGATGTCGAGAAGCTGAGGCGGCGCGAGTCGGACGGCAACCGGCGGCTCGAGCAGCGGCGAGAGCAGCTGGTCCAGCAGTACACGCGCATGGAAGAGGCGCTGGCGCGTCTGCAGTCCCAGAGCGGGTCGCTGCTGGCGAGCGCACAGGCGCTTCAGCCGCGAAATCAGTAGCCGATACTCTCCTCTGACCGGGGCATTCGCCCTGCACTGATCCTCCCACACCAGTGACCGCCACCGTTCAGATGTCATACGCCGTCATGCAGTCCAATTATCGCGACATGGAGATTCACGCTGCGTCTCCCGAGAAGCTGCTCTGCATCGTCTTCGAGCAGCTGGTCGCGAATCTCGAGCGTGCCCGCATCGCGATGGAGCGGAACGATCCCGAGCTCCGGGTCACGGCGCTACGCCGGGCCCGGGGGCTGGTGGCCGAGTTGCTCGCCACGCTGGACATGGAGAAGGGCGGACCGTTGGCGGTCGATCTCGCCGGCATCTATCAGGTGATGCTGGTGGAGCTCTGTGACGTGGGCATCCGGCGCGATCTCGTCGTGATGCGCAAGCTGATCAACATCGCGACCGATCTGCGGGACGGCTTCGTGGGCGCCGCTGATCAGCTGGCGAAGTCCAAGGCCGAGCAGACGACCGTGCGCAAGAGCGCCTGAACCGCACATGGCGTCCGTGCTACCTCACACCATGTCATCCGGAATCGCCCGGGCAGCCGGGCGCGCCGACCGCGCCGAGGCCGCTCGTGCCGCGCTCGCGCTTTGCGCCGGCGCCGATGCCTTGGCGCGCGAAGTGGAGGTCGTGTCGCCGGCCGACGAGCACCGGCTCTTCGCGCTGCTCGAGCAGCGGGAGGTGATGCTGCAGGACCTGGCGGAGCAGCTGGTAGTGCTGCGCTACGAGCGGCCCACGGCCGACAGCGCGGTCTTTTCGGTCACCGAACGGGTGGTGGATGAGGCCGAGGCCCTGGTGGCCGAGGTGTGCGCGGCGGTGGAAACGTCGCACCGCGTCACGGTGGAGCTGGCGGCGAAGGTGGGACGCCGGGCTGAGGAGTTGCGGGTCGAACTCGACGCGGTGCAGCGGGCGTCGACGGCCAGCGTGGCGTACGGGGGCGCGGGTGGTTCGCGCCTCGTGGACCGCCGCCGCTGACACCGCTGGAGCACACCGTGTCCGGTCACCCCGAACGCTTCGACCAGCTGCTCCAGGAAAAGCTCGACGAGCTCGACATGGCGGCGGCGCAGCAGGCTTGGCTCGAGGTGGATGCCGTGGAGCAGCTGCGGCTGCAGGCCGCCCACCTCGTGACGGGCGATGAGGGGCGGCGCTGGGCGACCGGCGCCGCGGTGCACTTCCAGCAGGACCCGGCGGCGCAGCGGCACGCGCCCCCGGTGCTCGACATCCGCTACCCCGAACGGGCGGCCGCCCGGCCGTCTGCCGGGGACGGTGCGGAGGCTCCCCCCCAGCGACAGGGACGTCGCGTCCCGCGGTCAGGAACACCACCGCAGTAAAGTTTCCCGGCGTGGCTGCCGATAGTCCCAAGTGAGGAGGAGGAACCCCTATGAAGATCAACGGCTACATTGATTCCCTGCGTCCGACGCCGACGAGCTCCCCTGCAGTCCAGCGTCCGGTCCAGGAAGTTACCCAGGCGCCGGCCAAACGGCCGGCCACGTCGGACTCGGTCCAGATCTCGGACGCGGGTCGTCGTCTCAGCGCCGAAGCGCGCGAGGCGCTCGATCCCGAGCGGGTGACCGAGCTGCGGAAAAAGGTCCTGTCCGGCGCCTACAACACCCTCGACGTGGTGGACCAGGTGGCTCGGCGCATTCTCACTCGCGGCGACCTGTAGTCGCTGCGGCAACCCTTCCGGCCACATCAGGAGATCGTCGGCATGAAGTTTCTCGTGGTGGACGACTCGGCGACGATGCGTCGCATCGTCATCAATTCGCTACAGCGCATCGGCTACAACGACACCGTCGAAGCCGGCGACGGGCAGGAGGCACTGGCCAAGTTCGACGCGTCCATCGGGTTCGTCATCACCGACTGGAACATGCCGAACATGACCGGCACCGAGTTCACCAAGGTGCTCCGAGCCCGCGACGACGGGCGGCACGTTCCCGTGCTCATGGTCACCGCCCGTTCGGTCAAGGAAGACATCCTGACCGCGATGGAAGCAGGCGTGAACAACTACATCGTCAAGCCCTTCACCCCCCAGGTCCTCAAGGAGAAGATCGACGCGCTCCTGCCTGCGGCGGCTGCCTGAGGAAATGAGCCAATGAGCGACTCCCGTGCCCAAGCGGCATATCACGATTCCGAGGCCGCGCTCCGCCTGGTGGACAAGGAGCTGGACCAGTTGCGCGAAGGGGCCGAAGCGGCCCAGCGTTTCGTGTCCGTGAGTCTGGCCGACCTGCCCCACATTCTCGAGCGCGCCAACAGCCAGATCCGGGCGGTGCTCCTGCACCTCCGGGAGACCCGGCAGGCGATCCAGTCGACGACGATCGGCAAGCTCCAGACCACCCACGACAAGATCAAGGAGGTCACCTCGGCCACCGAGGACGCCGCGATCAATATCATGGATGCCTGCGATCGGGCCAACCAGATCGTCGACGAGCTCGATGGCATCGACGCGTCCGAGACGCCCGATCGTCAGCGCGCCACCGACCTCCGGGCGACCCTGCGCGATGAGCTGTTCATGATGATGGGTGCGCTGCAGTTCCAGGACATCACCTCCCAGCAGCTCGCGCACGCCTCGGCGGTTCTGGTGGAGATGGAGTCGCGGTTGGCGGACGTCGCCAAGCTCTTCGACTCGAGCTTTTCCGTCGATCGCCCGCTGGCCGCCGTGCACGGCGTGCCGGACGAGAAGACCTACGATCCGAACGCGACCATCAAGAACGCCGAGCAGCGGCAGAATCTGGCCGACGAGATCTTCACCGCGGTGAAGGTCAGCGCCGCCTGATTGCAGCCGACCGCCGTTCGCCCACCAGAGCGTACGTCGCGCCGTCACCACGCCAACGGCCCGCACCTCACCGTGCGGGCCGTTGGCGTCTGGGCCCCTGAATGCGCGGCCGATGACCGGTAAACCTCCGTCGGTCACGAGCCGATACTGTCAATCGAAGCGAGCGCCCATGGGGACGTTCGCACCGGGACCTTCTTGCGACCATCGCCCGTGTCTCCTCTGAACCTTGATGACGCCGCCACGCTGCTGATGCAGCTGGAAGCGACGGATACCGCCGACCTCTCGGTGCTGCGCGATGCGCTCACCGATCTCGCCTTCGAAAACCGCGTCCCGCTGCGAGCCCAGCCCTTCGTGGCCAAGGCGGCACGGGTCCTGGGCACGATCGTCAACGGCACCGCCGCCGATTCCGCGGCGGCGTTCGCCGAGGTCGGTCAGGCCATCGAGGAGGCCATGCGGGTCTGCGACCAGCACGGAACGGCCGCCGTCGGCGCCGATCCGGTGGCAGGTGCCATGGCCGACAGCGTCGGCGGCGCGACCGGGATCGCCATCGCGTCGGGGGCCCTCACGGCCACCCGCGACGAGCAGACCCCGAGCGGGCCGGCTCCCGCCGCTGCCGCGGAACCGATCGTCGCCGCGCCAGTGATCGCCGACCCTGTGGCTGCCACGCTTGTGGCTGCCACGCTTGTGGCTGCCACGCTTGTGGCTACCGCGCCTGTGGCTGCCGCGCCAGCCGCTGCCGTGCGCTCGACGCACCATGACGTCGGCGCCGATCGCCTCCCCGATGACGCCGACCGTGATCTGCTCCCCGATTTCATCACGGAGAGCCACGAGTGCGTGACCAACTCGGAGGCGGCGCTCCTGCAGCTGGAGGAGAACCCGACCGACGAGGAAGCCGTAAACACGGTCTTCCGTGCGTTCCACACGGTCAAGGGCACCTCGGCATTCCTCGGGCTCACCCGCATTGCGGCCTTCGCCCACGAGGCGGAGTCGCTGCTCAGCCGGGTGCGCGACAAGGAGATCAGCTACACCCGCGGCTGTGCCGACCTGTCGCTGCGCAGCGTGGACATGCTCAAGGACCTGCTGTCGGCGGTGGAGGTCGCGCTCAACGGCGACGGCCGCCTGCCGCTGCCGGCAGGATTCCACGAGCTGCTCGACGCCCTGGCCGGATACGATCCGGCAAGTGATGCGGACGGCGTGACGCTGGCGGCTACCGTCGCCGCGAGTGACGACATCTTCCCCGCCGCCTCGGGGTCCGCTGCCGGTTCCGCCGCCGCCGAGGCTCCCGCCTCCGCCGGCGCCGCCGGATCGACAGCGCGCAAGAGCGGCGATTCCAACGCCGACGCCACCATCCGCGTGCGCACCGATCGCCTCGACCGCCTGATCGACATGGTCGGTGAGCTGGTGATCGCGCAGTCGATGATCGCCGGTGACGACGCCTTCGGCGCCGGCACCCAGCACGACCTGCTGCGCAAGGTGACCCACGCCGGCAAGATCGTGCGGGAGCTGCAGGACCTCAGCATGTCGATGCGCATGGTCCCGCTGCGCCCGACCTTCCAGAAGCTCGCGCGCGTGGTGCGCGATACCGCCGCCAAGGCCGGCAAGACGGTGCAGTTCGTGACCGATGGAGACGACGTCGAAATCGATCGCACGATGGTCGATCGCCTCGGCGATCCGCTGGTGCACATGGTGCGTAACGCCGTGGACCACGGTGTGGAGCCGCCGCACGAGCGCACCGCCAACGGTAAGGCCGGCACCGGCATCGTGCGCCTGCACGCCTACCATGCGTCCGGCAATGTGGTCGTCGAGCTCATCGACGACGGGCGCGGCCTGCATCGCGACAAGATCGTGCAGAAGGCGATCGAGAAGGGACTCATCGAGTCCGACAAGGGCATGACCGACAGCGAGGTGTTCAATCTCATCTTCGCGCCCGGCTTCTCGACTGCCGAGAAGATCACCGACATCTCGGGCCGCGGTGTGGGCATGGATGTGGTGCGGCGCAACCTCGAGGAGATCCGTGGCCGCATCGACATCACGTCGGCGCCGGGCAAGGGCACGACGTTCGCCATCCGCCTGCCGCTGACGCTCGCGGTCACCGACGGCATGCTCGTGCGGGTCGGCGAGGAGCGCTTCATCATCCCGCTCACCCACATCCACATGAGCTTCCGCCCCGAACCGAGCATGATCTCGAGCGTGGTGGGCAAGGGCGAGATGGTGCTGCTGCGCGGCGAGCTGATGCCGATCGTGCGCCTGCATCACCTGTTCGACGTGCCGGGCGCGGTCGAGGATCCGCTGAACGGCCTCCTCATGATCGTCGGAGACGGCAAGCGCCGTACGGCGCTGCTGGTGGACGATCTGCTGGGCCAGCAGCAGGTAGTGGCGAAGGCGCTGTGCGATGGCCTCGGCAAGGTCGCCGGTGTGAGCGGCGGCGCCATTCTTGGCGACGGACGGGTGGGGCTGATTCTCGACGTCAACGAGACGATCGCGCTCGCCCAGACCACCGAGGCTCCGGCGTCGCGCCGCGAGCGCGCCATCGCCGCCTGACCGGGTTCCCGGACGCGTCTGTGGCCGGGGACCTGCCCCAAGGTCCCAGCGTCCCGCAGTCAAGCTCCGACGCCGTGGCGCCGATACCCTAACAGCATGGGTCGTCCGACCCGACCACGTCCAATCTACTCGAGCGAGTCATGAGCACGCAGTCCGACACCGCTACCCTCACGCAGTCCCGCGCCGGCAAGTATCTCACGTTCTTCCTCGCGGGCGAGGAGTACGGCCTCGAGATCCTCAAGGTCAGTGAGATCATCGGCCTCCAGCCCATCACGCGGGTGCCCCGCATGCCGGAGTTCGTCCGCGGCGTGATCAACCTCCGCGGCAAGGTCATCCCGATCACTGATCTCCGCATGAAGTTCGGCATGGATGCCCAGGACTCCGAGGACAGCTGCATCATCGTGGTGCAGATGAAGGGCGTCCAAACGGGTATCGTGGTCGATCGCGTGAGCGAAGTCGTGGCCGTGGCCGAAGCGGACATCGAGGACGCGCCGACGTTCGGGGCCGGCATCCGCACCGAGTTCCTGCTCGGCATCGGCAAGACCGGTGGCCGCGTGAAGCTGCTGCTCGACATCGACAAGGTGCTGGCGACGAGCGAGCTCGCGGCGCTGGAAGCGGCGCAGTCGCACGCCGACTGATCCGGTCACGTCGCCACGACCGCCGGCTCATCTCATGGCCCCTCCGGGCACTCCCCCCGCGTTCCTGACCGAGTGTGAACTCACACCGGCCCAGTTCGCGCGCATCACCAGCCTGCTCCACGAGCACGCCGGCATCCGCATGCGAGAGGGCAAGGAAGGGCTGGTACGCGCCCGCCTGACCAAGCGGCTTCGCGTGCTGGGGCTCGCCGACTTCGACGCCTATCTGTCGTTCGTGGAGCAGGAGTCCTCGCGGCGCGAGTTCGCCGAGATGATCGACGCGCTCACGACCAACAAGACGAGCTTCCTGCGGGAGGCGACGCACTTCGATTTCCTGCGCGACACCGTCTTCCCGACGCTGCGCGGCCCCGTGCGCATCTGGAGCGCCGGCTGTTCGAGCGGCGAGGAGCCGTACACGCTGGCCATGCTGTGCGCCGATGCGTTCGGTGACGCGGCCGCCCGCGACGTGCGGATCCTGGCCACCGACATCAGTCACCGCGTGCTGGCGACGGCGAAGGCGGGCGTCTACCCGACGGACGCGATGAGCGACGTACCGGCGGCATGGCTGCAGAAGTACTGGGCCCGCAAGACGGACCAGGGCGGGCGTTCGGTGTTCGAGGCGCAGGCCCCGCTCAGGAAGCCCGTGCACTTCGCGAAGCTGAATCTGATGGAACGGTGGCCAATGCAGGGACCGTTCGACGCCATTCTCTGCCGGAATGTCATGATCTATTTCGACAAGACCACGCAGCAGCAGCTCGTGGAACGCTACTGGGCGATGTTGCGCCCGGGTGGGCATCTGTTCGTCGGACATTCGGAGAGCCTCACCGGCCTCGCGCACCGGTTCCGGTACGTGCAGCCCGCCGTCTACGTGAAGTAGCATGGGGGCCGTCGTGACTACCAAGGCGGTGGACAGGGTGGTCGGCGTGGCCGACCTCAAGGTGTCGAACGTGGCCGGCGAACGGCTCATCACGTACGCCCTGGGGAGCTGCCTCGGGATCGTCGTGCACGATGCAGTGGCCGGCGTGGCCGGCATGCTGCATGTCATGCTCCCCACTGGCGCCATCGACCCGGCCAAGATGCAGGACAAGCCGGCCATGTTCGTCGACAGCGGCGTGCCGCTGCTGTTCAAGGAGTGCTACAAGCTCGGTGCGAAGAAGGAGCGCATGCAGGTGACGGTGGCGGGCGGCGCCCATGCCGGCGCCTCCGAGGCCGACGACCGCTTCCAGATCGGCAAGCGCAACATGATCGCGCTGCGCAAGCTGCTCTGGAAGAACGGCGTGATGGTGCATGCGCACGAAACGGGCGGTGTGCAGACGTCCCGCACCATGTGGGTGGACGTGGCCAGTGGCGAGGTCACGCTCAAGATCAACGGCGCCGAAAGCAAGCTCTGACGAGCGGATCGACTTATGGCCTTCAACGTTCTCGTGGTGGATGACAGTGCCGTCATGCGGCAGATGGTCGCCCGTACCCTGAAGATGAGCGGTCTGCCGCTGGGCACCGTCCTCGAGGCCGGTAACGGCGAGGAGGGACTGTTCGTCCTTCAGGAGCAGTGGGTGGACCTGCTGCTCCTGGACATCAACATGCCGGTGATGGACGGCGAGGAGATGCTGCGGCGGCTGCGCGCCAACCCCGAAACGGAAAATCTCGCGGTCATCGTCGTCTCGACCGAGGGAAGTGAAACCCGGTTGCACGCGCTGCAGGAGCTGGGCGCGGTGATCGTCCGAAAGCCCTTCGCGCCGGAAACCCTGCGCGAGAACATTCTGCGTGTCACTGGAGTCACCGATGTCGAGTACTACGGTCCAGTCCCTGTCGCGAGCGACGACGGCGACTTTTGAGGAACTCGCGCTCTTGTTCCCGGAGGCCGAACTGTTCCCGGAACAGGCGGCGGCGCCGTTGGATGTCGCGGTCTCCGTGGACTTCCGCGGGCCACTCGCCGGCCGGCTTGTCGTCCGGGCGTCGCGGTGCATCCTTCCCGCCATTGCCGCCAACATGCTTGGGGCCGATGAGTCGCGGCAGCCGGCGCTGCAGCGCGATGCGCTCGGCGAGGTCGCCAACGTGATCTGCGGGCACGTGGTGCCGCTCATCGCCGGCACCGACGCCGTGGTCAACCTGAGCGCGCCCAAGCTTCTCGACGAGGGGGGCACCCTTTCCCGCGACGAGGACGAGCCCGCGGCGCGGGTCGAGTTCGGCGTCGAGGACGGGCGTGTGGAGACGCGCCTCTACCTGTTTCCGGCGACGGCCGCGGCCGCGTGAGCACCGCGCTGTCGGCACCGTCGGCGACCATCGGGGCGGGCGTGACGCGTACGCCCGGCGTCATCCGCGTCCTGGTCGTGGACGATTCGGCGCTCGTGCGCCGCATCCTCACCGAGGCGCTCTCGCGGCACGACGACATCGAAGTCGTGGGCACGGCCACCGATCCGTATGTGGCGCGCGAGCGCATCGCGCAGTTGCGCCCCGACGTGATCACGCTCGACATCGAAATGCCGCGCATGGACGGGCTGTCGTTCCTCGCCAAGCTCATGCGGCACTTCCCGCTGCCGGTGGTGGTGTGCAGTTCGCTCACGCCGCAGAACAGCGAGACCGCGCTGCGCGCCCTCGCGCTGGGGGCGGTGGACGTCATCGCCAAGCCGGGGTCGTCGCTGGCGGCTGGTGATGTGGCCGACGAACTCGCCTGCGCCGTGCGCGCCGCCTCGTATGCACGGGTGGTGAAGCGGGTGGAGCCCGTCGATCTGCCGGCCGCGATGCGTCCCACCATCGCCACGCTCGACGCCACCAACAAGATCATCGCCCTCGGGGCCTCGACCGGTGGCACCCAGGCGCTGGAGCATGTGCTGCGCCGCTTCCCGGTGGATGCGCCGGGCACGGTCATCGTGCAGCACATGCCGGAGCACTTCACGCTCTCCTTCGCCAAGCGCCTCGATTCGGTGTGCACGATGCGGGTCCAGGAAGCCAGGGACGGGGACCACGTGGTGCCCGGTCTGGCCCTCGTGGCGCCCGGTGGCAAGCACCTCGTGCTGCAGGCCAGCGGCGCCCGCTGGGTGGCGCGCGTCAAGGACGGCCCCAAGGTGCACCATCAGCGGCCTGCCGTCGACGTGCTCTTCCAGAGCGTCGCCCGCAGCGCCGGCCGCAACGCCGTCGGCGCGATCCTCACCGGCATGGGCGCCGATGGGGCCAAGGGGCTGCTCGCCATGCGCGAAGCCGGCTCCTACACCGTGGCCCAGAACGAGGAGACCTGCGTTGTATACGGCATGCCGCGCGAAGCGGTCAAGCTGGGCGCCGCCGTCGATGTGCTGCCACTCGAACGTGTCGCCGACGCCCTGCTGCACTCAGTTAAGGTCCCGGCCCACGCCTGACGCCCACGCCTGACGCCCACGTCAGGCGTGCCCGACCGGCCTTCAGGTAGCTGACGGCGCCACGATGGGCAGTTCGAGACGGACCACGGTGTCCTGCCCGTCGCGCGCGAATGCCACGGTGCCCTGCTGGGCGCTGGCGAAGGCGGTCACCAGCGCCAGCCCCATCCCGGCGCCCCGCACGCCGCCCTTGGCGGACACGAACGGCTCCCCCACGTTGGCCAGCATGGGGGGAAATCCCGGCCCGCGATCACGCACCTCGATCACGGCGTGGGTCGCGGTTGCCGTGGCACGCACGGTGATCGGGGTGCCCGCCGGGGCGGCTTCGTGCGCGTTCTGCAGCAGCTCCGCGAGGCTCTCGCGCCACCACATGGCATCGGCGCCGATGTGGGCGGTCGTGGACACGGCCACGTCCACCGGACGTCCCCCCACCTGCCGCTGAAAGGCCTCCGTCGCGTCGACGATGCCGGCGTCCACCGCGATCGGCGTCCGCCGCATGCCGCCGGCGCGCGCGAAACGGGTGACCCGCTGCAGGTACTGCACCATGCTCTCGGCCGTGCGCTGGATCTCGCTCACGTCGGCATAGATGGACGAATCCGCTGGCAGCTCCGACAGCAGCAGCTCGCTGTACGTGCGAACGACCGCGGAGAAGTTGTTCAGGTCGTGGGAAAGCCGGCGGGCGTACCGGATCAGCGTGTCGTCCATGACGGCATTTGTGGGTGAAGGCACGTCCACCATAGAATATGGGAGTCGACACGCGGTTGAACAGCGTCCGTCCGACGTGGATTCGCTGGCGATCTCCCCCCGCCCCCTGCTGCCATTCTCCCGGAGCCTTCGATGTTTGTGCGTGCCCTGACGGTCCTGCTGGTCACCGTGCCCCCGACGCTGGCTGCGGGCCAGGTACCACCGCCACCGGCTGAGCAGATCGCCGCCGCCGTGCTGGCGCTGCCCAGGGAGATGCGCGACGGCGCCGGGGTGATGGGGTACCGCACGGCCGGCAAGCTCGCACTGTTGCGTCCGGTGAAGAACGGCATGCTCTGCCTAGCCGATGATCCGGCCGAGGAGCAGTTCCACGTGTCCTGCTACGCCGACAGCATGGAGCCGTTCATGGCGCGCGGCCGCGCCTTGCGGGCGCAAGGGGTCAAGGGCGCGCAGGTGGACACGGCGCGTTTCGCCGAGGTGCGTGCCGGCACGCTCCGCATGCCGACCAAGCCCGCCGCGCTGTACCAGATCTTCGGGCCGAAGGATGCCTATGATGCCGCCAGCAACACCGTGAAGGGTGGGCGGGCGCTCTTCGTGGTGTACGTGCCGTTTGCCACGGCCGAGAGCACGGGGCTCTCCACGGTGCCCTCGGACAGCAAGCCCTGGCTGATGCTTCCCGGCACGCCCAAGGCGCACATCATGTTCAGCGCCACGATGTGAGGTCGGCCCCTCGCCCGCTCACACGCCGCCGGCTCGACGAAGCCCAGGCGGCGCTGGCCGCCACCGACGCCCGTCTGGGAGCCATCATCGAGCGGGTGGGGCCCTGCATTCTGCTGCCCAATCGCGAGGGGTCGCACTTCGGACACCTCGTTCGCAACATCACCTACCAGCAGCTCTCCACCGGGGCCGCCGCCACCATCCACGGACGGTTCGTGGCGATGATTGGCGGCGAGCCGGGCGCGCCCGATCCGGCGGCGATTCTCGCCCTCCCCGACGCGGCGCTGCGCGCCTGCGGGCTCTCTACGGCCAAGACGCGGGCCATTCGCGACCTCGCATTGCACGTGGCCGACGGGCGCCTGCCGCTGGACGCACTCGACACGATGGCCGACGACGAGGTCATTCGGGCGCTCGTGCCGGTGCGCGGTATCGGTCCCTGGACGGCGCAGATGTTCCTTATGTTCCGTCTCGGGCGCCCCGACGTGCTGCCGGTGCTCGATCTCGGGGTGCGAAAGGGAGCCCAGCGGATCTACCGTACCCGTGCGCTGCCCGACGCCGCGCGTCTGGAAAAGCTGGCGCGGAACTGGCGCCCGTGGGCCAGCGTTGCCAGTTGGTATTGCTGGCGCGCGCTCGAACTCGACGACGCGACCGGCACGTAGCCACCGGCGCCCGTCTGGCGGGTGGCGCAACCCCGAGCTGGTGATGGTGTCGAGCTGATGGCGGAGTTTCGCAAGCGCATTCGCGTGCCGGTGCCGGTGGAGACGCTCTTCGCGTGGCACGAGCGCCCCGGCGCCTTCCTCCGGCTCTCCCCGCCATGGGACCGGCCCGAGGTGCTGTCCCACACGGGGGGCATTCGCGACGGCGCCCGTGTGGAACTGCGGGTGCACGCCGGCCCCATTCCCACGACCTGGCGGCTCGAGCACCGCGACTACGTCCCCAACCGGCAGTTCCGTGACGTGATGGTGGACGGGCCGTTCACGTCATGGGTGCACACGCACGGCTTCGAGGCCGACGGTCCGGACGCAAGCGTCCTCGACGATCACATCGTCTACGACCTGCCGCTCGGGGCGCTCGGCGACACCGTGGCGGGCGGTTTCGCGCAGGGCACGCTGGCCCGCGTCTTCGCCTATCGCCACGCCCTCATGCTCGGCGATCTCGAGCGGCACGCCGCCTTCGCCGACCGGCCGCGGTTGCGGGTGGCCATCACCGGGGCGACGGGCTTCATCGGCACCCAATTCGCCGCGTTCCTCAGCACCGGCGGGCACGACGTGGTGCGCATCGGCCGCGGCCCCGTGCGTCCCGGCGTGGTGGACGTGCAGTGGAACCCCGACCGCGGCGAACTCGACCCGCGCGCGCTCGAGGGCGTCGACGCGGTGGTGCATCTGGCCGGGGCGTCGATCGCCGAGCGGTGGACCGCTGCGCACCGGGCGGCCATCCGGACGAGTCGCATCGAGAGCACGTCGCTGCTCTCGCACACCATCGCCCGCCTGGAGCGCCGGCCGCGGGTGCTGCTGAGTGGCTCAGCTATCGGGGTGTATGGCAACCGGGGCGACGAGATACTCACCGAGCAGAGCGCGTTCGGGACCGATTATCTCGCCGAGGTGGGGCGGGCGTGGGAAGGCGCCACCGAGCCGGCGGAGAAGGCGGGCATACGCGTGGTGCACCTGCGCACCGGCATTGTGCAGGGGGCAGCCGGAGGCGCGCTGGCCAAGCAGGCGCCCCTTTTCAAGGTGGGGCTTGGCGGGCCGCTCGGCGACGGGCGGCAGTGGGTGAGCCCGATCGCCCTCGACGATCACCTGGGGGCCATGCACTTCTGCCTCATGCGTGACGACGTGCGGGGCCCAGTGAACCTCGTGGCCCCCGAAGCCGTGACCAACGCCGAGTTCACGACGGTGCTGGCCCGGGTGCTGGGACGACCGGCGCTGGCGCCGGCGCCGGCCTTCGCGCTCCGGCTGCTGCTCGGCCGCGAGATGGCGGATTCCACGGTCCTCACCAGCCAGCGGGTGGTGCCGGCGGCGCTGGAGCGCGCAGGGTTTGCGTGGCGTCTGCCGTCGCTCGACGCCATGCTGCGCTTGGAACTGGGCGTGCCGGCGGCGTGACCTGGCGGGCGTCCGGCCACCGGGCGCACTAGCTTGCAGCGGAGCGGAGTGTTGCCGTTTGACACTTTTTCGCGTCCACCGTCGTAATGACGAAATCATCATGAACGTCATCCTTCTCGAGAGCGTCCTGTTCATTGCCCTGGTGGCGGTGGCGGGCGCTCTTGTGCTGAACGCGCTGGGCATCACGCCCATCGGCAAGCGCATGCGGCAGACGGCCAATCGTAAGCGCATCGACAAGCAGGCCGAGCTCACCTGTCCCGTTCACGGGCTGCAGCGCGAGGAGGACCTCGTGCGACTGCCCACCGGTGAGCCCTTGTGTCCCCACTGCTACCAGGAAGCCGTCCATGGCCACATCGACTGACGATATTCTCGAGGGCATCCGCAGCTCCATGCGCACGTCCATGTCCGGCGGCGGCGGTGGTGGAGGGGGTGGCGTGTTCGCGAAGCTCGGACTGGCAGCGGTCGTGCTGCTCGGGCTCATCCTGCTCGTGCGCCCGACAGTGGCGTACATCGAACCGGGGCATGTGGGCATCGTCAT
>JBEILM010000071.1:0-17977 GCA_040379205.1 Gemmatimonas sp. | reverse complement strand
TGTCGACCAGAACGCGCGTCAGTTGTCCGACGAAGAACGGCTCATCGGGGTAGGCATCGGCTGCACGGCGGAGCGCAGCGACGAGCGAATCCGAGAAGGGCGCGATCCTGGCGGGATCGAGATCGGTTCCACGAAGCTCGTGGCCAGGCTTTGTTCCCGCGCGCTGAGTGGGCACCCAGTTGGGGCACAACGCCACCAGTGGGACACGACTCCGCACCATCGTAGGTACCGGATAGGGTTGGTCCTCAACGGGGCGTGTCTCGGAACGACCGTCTGGCCTCATCACCAATTCGGTCCGCCGTCCCAGCGCGTAGGTGGATGGGCTGAAGCGTTCATCCGTGTGGCAGTGCATCATCGCCAACCGCTGCCGCTCTGGCTCGCGATCTGGCTGGCGTGTGATCGCGCCATGCTCCCGCAACTCGACGGCCTGCCACGCCTGACGCTGGACCATGATGCCCGCGATCAGCGCGTCACCGATGTCGCGCTTGAGTCGACGGAGCGCGGAATCGCCAGTAGCCCGGTCGATGAGCAGTGGTACCTGACCACCGGCCTCCGTGCTGAGGAGCGCAAGCACCAAGGCGACGATCAGGGTTCGGGGACGTCGAAACGCACGGACACTGGCCTCATCCCCCTTTCGCGTCATGATACGTCTCCAAGACTCGCGCATGCCCATGCAGATCGTCAGCGTCACCGACGCGAACGTACCTGCGGTGCCTGCTCCAGGCCAGCTGGAATACACGCACCCAATCGCTACAAGTCGCCGGGCGTGGTGCAATTCAATATGTGGAGCGGGGCCAGAGTCGCGGCCGGCCCCGCCCTTCGTCCCATTAACGTTGGGAGTCAGCCAGTTCCGCCGCAGTGTGGGCGCCAAGCATGCCGTCGCTGCGCGCACTCCAACACCAAACTCAGCCCAGCAGATCCGCCAGCACCGCCCCTGCCGTGGCCAACCCGCCCGCACCCGGCCCCACGAACACCAGTTCCCCAGCCGACGCGGACTCGATCACAATGCGGTTGAACGGGCCCGCCACCTGCGCCCACGCATCGGCGCCGCGAACCCGCGTCGGTTCGATGGTGGCCACCAGCCGGTCCCCGTCGCGCTGGCACGAGGCCAACAGCTTCACCCGGTCGCCCTCCGCCGCCACCTGCGCGGTCCACGTTGCCACTTCGGCGGTGATGCCGCTGCGGCGCACCACCAGCGACTCGGGGGCCACCCCAAAGGCGAGCCACGCCAGAATGCGCAGCTTGTCCTCGGCGTCCTGCCCGTTGAGGTCGCGTGTGGGATCGGCTTCGGCATAGCCGAGACGCTGCGCCGTGGCGATGGCCTCGCCGAGCGATTGGCCAAGCGCGACCTGCTGGAGCACGAAGTTGCTGGTGCCGTTCAGGATGCCGGTCACGCGCGTGATGCCCACGCCCGCGGCGCCCGAGCGCAGGCACCGCACAATGGGGATGGCGCCACACACGGCCCCTTCGAAATCGAGTCGCGTGCCGTTCGCCGTGGCCAGCGCCTCGAGCGTCGCGCCGCACTCGCCGAGCAGCGCCTTGTTCGCCGTGACCACCCGGATGCCGCGAGCCAGTGCTGTTTCCACCAGCGTGCGCGCCGTGGTGGTTCCGCCGATCGCCTCCACCAGCACATCGACGTCGGGGCCGAGCAGCGCGGCGGGGTCGGCAAGGCAGGCGTCGTCGGGCGCAATGCCCCCGGCGATGGCGTGCGTGAGCGGCTGGCGCGGGAGGGTGGCATCGCGCACGAGCACACGCTGGACCTGCACGGGGCGGGTGTCGCGATCCGCCGCCGCGCGCCCAACCAGCAAATCGAGAAGGCTGCCGCCCACGTGGCCGCATCCCGCCAGCGCCACGCGCAATGTGGTGGCCACGCGCACCTCCGGCTCGCGTAGTTGCGGCTCGCGTAGTTGCGGCTCGCGTAGTTGCGGCTCGCGCCCTTCCGCATCAGCCACAGCCTTGGCCAGCACCCGACTCACCTGTTCACTCTCGAGCAGAAACGCATCGTGCCCGTGCAGCGACGCGATGTCGATGTACGCGGCGTGCGCCGCCGCCGCCCACTCGCGTACACTCACGTCCGGATACAACAGGTCCCCGGGTATCCCCACCCCCGTCAGCCGATCAGCCACCGGCGCAAGCGCCGCCGAAATGCCGCCGCGCCCGCGGCCGACATCGTGCGTGTCCATGGCATCGATGAGCGCGCCGTAGCTGGCCGCATCGAACCGCGCCACGAGCTTTTCGCCGTGCGTATCGAGCCACGCGTTCACCTGGAATTCGCCAGTGGCCTCGCGCGTGCGCCCGAAGCGCCGCTCGAGCCCCTCCGGCGTGCGGTAGCTCAGCATGCCGACCATGCGCGCCAACGCGAGTCCGTCGTGCGCGCCGCCCAGCGCCATCGCGCGGCGCATGATGGCGTTCCAGGCAAGCCCCTGCGCCGTCTGCGCGGCCGGCGCGGCCAGCACGACCGCGCCGCGTACGCGGTCAGGGAAGCTCGCGGCAAACTCCAACGTGACCATGCCCCCGAGCGATCCACCGCACACCAGCAGTGGCGCCGTGATGCCGTGCGCGTCGAGCAGGCGGGCCAGCACTGCTGCCTGGTCCCTCGTGCTGATCGGCGGCAGCGCGTCGGGATCCGCCTTACTCGGGCCGGTGGTGCCATCGCAGCCGCCCAGCAGATTGGCGCAAAGGATCGCGTGCCGTGACGGGTCGAGTGCCGCACCATCGCCGATCACGCCCTTCCACCACGTGCTGGCGTGCACGGTGCCGGTGAGCGCGTGCACCACCAGCACCACATTGTCGCGCGCTTCGCTGATCGCCCCTTCGAGGCGGAAGCGGACAGCGACGCGGTCGAGCCGCTCTCCACTCTCGAGCAGCACGTCGCGCAGCGTGATGGTGGTGTCCACCACGGGCCACACGGGCTCCGGCGTCGAGGCAGACGACGCCGGCGATGCCGCCACCGTGCGCGACGCGGTGCGAACACTCCCGCGCGGCGGCCGGACACTCGGCGGATACGCGGTCATGCCGCCGACTCGCTGCGCTGCGGGCCAGCGGTGGTGGCGTGTCGCTCGTCGACCGCCACCGCGGCCGCCAACGCCCGATCGAGGTCGGCGAGTAGGTCACCGGCGTCCTCGAGGCCGATAGAGAGGCGCACGAGATCCGGCGTGACCCCTGCCGCGCGGCGCTCGGTTTCGCTCAGCTGCTGGTGCGTCGTGGTCCACGGATGGATCACCAGGCTCTTGGCATCGCCGACGTTGGCGAGCAGTGAGAACAGCCTCGTCTCGCTGATGAAGCGCCGCGCCGCCGCCTCACCGCCGCGCACGCCGAAGGTGAGGACGCCGCCGAATCCGCCCGTCAGATACTTCGCGGCGTTACTGTGCGTCGCATGCGAGGCGAGGCCGGGATAGCGCACCCACGCCACGGCCGGATGCGACTCCAGGAACTGCGCCACCTGCAACGCATTGGTGCTGTGCTGCCGGATGCGCAGCGGTAGCGTCTCGAGCCCCTGCAGAAAGAGGAACGAGTTGAACGGCGAGAGCGCCGCACCGATGTCACGCAGCAGCAGCACACGCAGGCGAATGGCGTAGGCGATGTTCGCACCGCCCACGTTGCCGAACGCTTCGGCGAACCGCAGGCCGTGGTACGCCGGCTCGGGATCCTGATAGAACGAGCGGAAGCGCGCCGTGGCGCCCCAGTCGAAGCGGCCGCCATCGACGATCACGCCGCCGATGCTCGTGCCGTGCCCGCCGATCCACTTCGTGGCACTGTGCAGCACGATGTCGGCGCCGTGCGCGAGCGGCTTGACCAGCACCGGCGCGAACGTGTTGTCCACCACCAGTGGCAGGTTGAACTCGTGGGCCAGCGCAGCCAGCGCTTCGAGATCCGGCACGTCGAGGGCAGGGTTGCCGACGGTTTCCACGTACACCGCCCGCGTGCGGTCGTCAATGGCCGCCGCCACCGCCTTGAGGTCGTGGATGTCCACGAAGCGCGTGCGGATGCCGAGGCGGGGCAGGGTGTTGGCGAGGAGCGACACCGTGCCGCCGTACAGCGAGCGCGACGCCACGATGTTGTCACCCGCCTCGGCGAGGTTGAGGATGGCCAGCGTCTGCGCGGCCTGGCCGCTGGCCACGCCCACCGCCGCCACGCCGCCTTCGAGCGCGGCGATGCGCTTCTCGAAGACGTCGGTGGTGGGGTTCATCATGCGCGTGTAGATGTTGCCGAACGCCTTGAGGCCGAACAGGTCGGCCGCGTGTTCGGGGCTGTCGAACACGAACGAGCTGGTGGCGTAGATGGGCACGGCGCGGGCGCCGGTGGCGCTGTCCGGCGATTCGTGGCCGGCGTGCAGGGCGATCGTGTCGGGAGCGAACGGGCGAGCGGCGGATGCGTCTGACATGCGAGGCACTCTCCAACTTCAGGTGAGTGCCGCCCAACAACACGAAGCGCCCGGAGACGGAGGGCCGCCGGGCGCACTCGCTGTTTAGCTCCTTGTTTTACGTGGCGGCAATCGGCGGCAAATCACCACGGCGCCATGAGCCGACCTCGTGTCGACCACACGGCAAGACCTTCAGTTGTCTCCTCCGGCACAGCGACTGCTGGATGCGAACCGCTATCGAATGCCGACGGCCTGCGCCGATGTGATCGTCGCAGGCCGTCAGGACCACGACTTAGACGGATAGTCAGCGCCGCTGGCGCTGAGTACGCGGCCCGTCAAATCGGGAAAATCGCCACGCACGCCGCAGTATCGTGCCGGATCTGGCGGATTGTCAAGTAGGGCTTTCCCTGAACCTGCCGGTGTGCGTCAGGCCGCCGCTTCGCTGGAGAGGACCCGGAAGGTGTCGCGCGCGATGAGCAGCTCTTCGTCGGTGGGCACCACCCAGGCCTCCAGACGCGAACCCTCGGCCGAAAACCGCCCTTCGCGACCACCCACGAGCGCCGCGTTGGCGGCGGCATCCACGGTGAGGCCAGCCCACTCGAGATCCTCGCACACACGCGCGCGGATCTCCGCCGAGTTCTCGCCCACTCCGCCGGCGAACACGATGGCGTCGGCTCCGCCAAGCGCCGCCAGATAGGCCCCGACGTACTTCCGCACGCGGTAGCAGAACATGGTGATCGCCAACCGGGCCCGGCGGTCCTGGAGCTCGTTCGCTTCGGCCAGCAGGTCCCGCATGTCGTTGGTGAGCCCGGACACGCCGAGCAGTCCCGACTGGTTGTTGAGCAACGCCTCCACCTGCGGCAGCGAGAGCCCTTCCTTGGCGGCGATGTAATCGAGCAGCGCGGCATCGATGTCGCCCGAACGCGTGCCCATCACCAGCCCCTCCAGCGGCGTGAAGCCCATGCTGGTGTCGATCGACTCGCCGCCGCGAATGGCGCAGGCCGAGCAGCCGTTGCCAAGGTGCAGCGTGACGATGCGCACGTCGCGCTTCTCGCGGCCGGTGAGTTTGCGGAAGCGGTGGGCGATCGAACGGTGCGACGTGCCGTGAAATCCGTAGCGGCGGATCTTGTGCCGCCGGTACAACGGATACGGAATGGCGTAGAGGTACGCGTGCTCGGGCAGCGTCTGGTGAAACGCCGTATCGAACACCGCCACCTGCGGCACGCCGCTGCCCAGGGCCGCGCGCGCTGCTTCGATGCCCCGCAGGTTGTGCGGATTGTGCAGCGGCGCCAGCTCCACGTTGTCCTCGATGCTGCGCAACACGGCCTCGTCGATGAGCACACTGCGGCGGAACTCCTCGCCACCGTGCACCACCCGGTGTCCCACCGCGTGCAACTCCGCCCGCGTCGAAAGTCCGGTGCCGCTTTCGGGTGATGTGATGTGGTTCACGAGCCAGTCCACGGCCGCCCGCATGTCGCGCAGCTGCGCCGTGCGCTTGCGCGTGCTGCCGTCGGCATGACGCACCGTGATCACCGCCTCGCCCCCGATGCGCTCGATCTGTCCGCGCAGCAGCTTCTCGTCGCGGTCGTCGGCAATGCGCGCCGCGTCGGTGACGACCACCTGGAACTTGAGGGTCGCCGAGCCGACGTTGAGGACGAGAACGTTCACGGGATCAGAACGGCTTGTAGAGCGCCATGTACACCGCCACGCCGGCCAGCAGCGGCAGCACGAAGATGAAGGGCTTGGCCAGCGCCGGCTTGCGGTACGGCATGAGCACGATCGCGCTCAGGATCACCCAGACGATGAGCTTGACCCACAGCCAACCGGGAAAGTTGGCGCCGTGCTGGAAGCCGATGCGTGCCAGCATCCCGAAGCCGCCGACAAGAATGAGCAGGGCACCGAGACCGTGCATCGAGCCCATCAGCCCGCGGGTGCTGCTGGAGGCCTTGGTCCCGCCGTTGGCCGCGTGCGTCGCCACGCCGCCGATGGCGACGAAGAGCATGGCGATGCCGATGATGTGCAGAATTTCGTAGAAGTCGCGAGGAAACATGAGTCTGAAGTGAGGACGGTCAGGACGTGATGCGAGCCAGTACCGGCTCGTGCACATCGAAGCTGGCAATGGTGCCGGGCGACAGCCGGCGGTAGCTCTCGAGCACACGCCCGAGCGCATCCTGCGCATCGGCACCGATGGCCGAGAGGTGGCCCATCTTGCGGCCGGCGCGGGCGCCGACCTTGCCGTACAGGTGCAGGCGCGTCCCCGGCACTGCGAGTGCGTGGAGCACGTCGGGCGGGTTGTCCTGCAGCCACACGTCGCCCAGCAGGTTGACGATGGCCGACGGCGCGAACACGCCTGGATCACCGAGCGGCAGGTCGCAGATGGCGCGCACGAGCTGTTCGAACTGGCTGGTGCCGAGGCCGCGCTCGCTGTGGTGGTAGGTGTTGTGCGGCCGCGGCGCGAGTTCGTTCACCAGCAGGTCGCCGTCCGTCGTCACAAAGCACTCCACGGCCAGCAGCCCCACGATGTCCAGGCGTTCGGCGACCGCGCATGCCAGCTGCTGGGCGCGCTCCGACATGGTGTCGGACATCACCGCCGGAATCACGGCCCACGTGAGGATGCCGCTGGTGTGGTGGTTGCGCGACGGTGGATACACCGCCACCGCGCCGCTGGGCGAGCGGGCCACCAGGACCGACAGCTCGAAATGAATATCGACCCGCTTCTCCACCAGACACGGACGGCTGCCGAGCGCGCTCCACGCCTCGGCGCCCTGTTCGGGCTCGGAGAGTCGCACCTGCCCGCGGCCGTCGTACCCGCCATGCGTGGACTTGGCAATACAGGGGCCGTGCGTGCGGACGATGTCCGCGATGTCATCGGCGCTCTGCGCCGCGACGAAGGCTCCGAGCGGAAACCCTTGGCGCTCGAGCCACTGCTTCTGGCGGATGCGATCCTGAATGATGTACACCGCATCACGCCCCGGACGCAGTGGTGTGCGTGCCGCGACGGCGTCGAGCACGTCGGGGTGGATCTGCTCGATCTCGAGCGTCACGACATCACACTGCGACGCGAGGTCCACGGCGGCGGCGACGTCGTCGAATCTGGCGGTGATGGTGCGCGACGCGACCGGGCGCGAGGCGCACGCTGCCTCGGGGTCGAGCACGTGGATGTCGTACCCCATCGATCGCGCGGCGTAGGCGGTCATACGGCCAAGCTGGCCGCCGCCAAGAAAGCCGATGGTGGCGCCGGCCAGAATAGGCGACGGCGCGGACGTGCTGGGCGTGACCGTCACGGAGCGATGGCGTTGGGGGCGTTGAGTGGCCGGGCGAGCGCCTCGGCGGCCTTGGCCTGTCGGCGCGCGGCGAGTCGATCGCGCAGTGCCTGGTCGTCTGCGGCCAGCAGCTGGGCGGCAAAGAGTCCGGCGTTGGCCGCGCCCGGCTTGCCGATCGCAAAGGTGGCGACCGGCACCCCGGCGGGCATCTGCACGATGCTGAGCAGCGCGTCCATGCCGTTGAGCGGGGTGGCCACAACCGGCACACCGAGCACCGGCACCAGCGTCTTGGCGGCGAGCATGCCCGGCAGGTGCGCCGCGCCACCGGCACCGGCGATGATGGCGCGCAGTCCGCGCGGTGCCGCCGATTCCGCGTACTCGAAGAGCCAGTCGGGCGTCCGGTGCGCCGAGACCACGCGCGCCTCGTACGGAATGCCAAGGTCGGCCAGTACCTCGCAGGCAGGCGCCAGCGTGTCGAAATCGCTGGCACTGCCCATGACCACGCCCACCAGGGGCGTGGCGCCGGCAGCGGCGGGGCTGTCGGGTGCTGCGGTCACGGTGACTCCGGGAGAGGGGAATACAGCGGGCGAAAGTTACCCACCGCGCTCAGGCGGAACCACGGGGCCGGGTCCGCCTGAGCTCACCACCGCTACCTGCCCGGCGGACCCACCACCGGACGGGTGCTGCCACTCCACTCCTGAAACGACCCGTCGTACATGCGGGCGTCGAGCCCCAGCATGGTCGCCACGAACCAGAGCAGCGTGGCCTGCTGGCCGATGTGGCAATAGGTGATGACCGGCTTGCCCTGATCGACGCCCGCGGCATCAAACAGGGTCTTGAGTTCGGAGAGCGGCTTGAGGTAGCCGTTGGTGCTTACGCTCGACAGCGGCACGTTCACCGCCGTGGGAATATGTCCCGCCCTGGGGTAGCCGCCCCCTTCGCCGTTGTAGAAGCGGGCGAGCCGGGCGTCGATGATCGTCGCGTCGGGGGCGCCGGTGCCCACGGTCGGTCCCGAGGTCGGCCCGCCGTTCCGCTCGCGCAGCGCGATACGCTCCACCTGCTCGATGGTGGCGATCAGCTCGGGGCGCAGCTTCGGCGTGAAGCGCACGGCCGGGGCGGCCGCAGGCGCGGCGGTGGTCACGGCGCGCTGCTCGCGCTTCCACGCCTGGAAGCTGCCATCCAGCAGCGACACACGATCGATGGCCCCGAGATACGCGAGGGTGATGAACACCCGCGTGGCCGACTGCAGGACGCCGTCGTGCGGAATCACGATCACACGCGAACGGTCGGAGATGCCGTTGCGTACCGCCCACGCCGTGAGCTGCTCGACGCCGGCCATCTGCAGCGACAACCCACCCGGCTGCTGCGGCAGCGCAATCTCCTCCAGCGATACGAGGCGGCTCCCCGCCACATGCCCGCTGTCGTACTGCGCCTTGTTGCCCACGTGCAGCAGCACCAGATCACCGTCACTGGCATGCTCGGCCAGCCACGACGTGGAGACGAGCATCGGCGCGGCGTTGGCCGCACGACTGTTGGCCGGTGCGGGCGGCGTCACCGGGGCCTGGCGGCAGGCAGCCACCAGCAGCAGGGCACCAACCACGAGGAAACGCGAGAGGGAAGTCGTGGTCATGGCACGGAGCCGGAATGAAGGCATCACGGCACGATTACCGGACGACCACGCGCATCGCGCACATCCACCGGTGCGATGCGCGTGGCCTTGAGGGCGGGTTCAATGCTGGCGCGGTCGCCGGCGATCACGATGGTGAGGCGCGTCGGGTCGAGATACTGCATGGCCACGCGCTGCACGTCGGCGGCCGTGACTTTGTCGATGCCGGCATCGAAGGCGCCGAGCGTGGACAGCGGCAGCCCGTACGGCACCAGGCCGGCCACCTGCGCGGCAATGTCGCCCGTGCTTTCGAAGCCGTCGGCGTAGCCGAGGCGCAGGTATCGCTTGACCTTGGCCAATTCGGCGGCCGGGAGCGGCTGCCGGATGTTGCGCAGCTCCTTGATGAATTCGATCAGCGCCGAGTCGGTCTTGGCCGACACCACTTCGGCGCGGGCAGTGAACGGCCCGCGCTCGCGGCGCATCGAGAACGACGAACCGGCGCCGTAGGTGTAGCCCTTCACTTCGCGCAGCGTGTTGTTGAGGCGCGAGGTGAACGAGCCGCCGAGCGCCGTGTTCATGACCATGAGCGGGTAGTAGTCGGCGGTGCTGCGCGACACCCCGACGCCGCCGATGCGGAAGCTCGACTGCGCCGCCTTGGGCTTGTCCACGATGTGGATGGCGGTGGGGCGGGCAGCCGCGCGGTTGGAGGCATACACCGGGGCCGGCGGGAGCGTCGCGCGCGCCCAACCGCCGAAGGCCCGTGCGGCCAGCGCCTCGGCTTCGGCCAGCGAGAGATCGCCCACCAGCACGAGCGTGGCGTTGTTGGGGCGATACCAGGTGGACCAGAACTGCCGGGTGTCGTCCAGCGAAAGGGATTCGACCGACTCCTTCACCCCGCTGGGGCTCCGGCCGTACGGATGGTCCTCGCCGTACACCAGCGCCGCGTACGCGCGGTCGGCCATGGCCGGCCCGCGATCCTGCTCCTGCAGCAGCCCGGTCAGGCGCTCGTTCTTGAGGCGCGTGAACTCCTTCTCGGGAAAGGTGGGGCGCAGCACGACATCGGCCATCAGGGCCATCGCGCTGTCGAGCGTGGCTCGCGTGGTGTGCAGCGACACCGTGCTCTGCTCGAGCCCCGCGAATGTGCCGAGGCGGATGGCCAGAAAGCCGACCTCCTCTGCCAGGGCCAGCGCATCACGCGACCCGGCCCCTTCATCGAGCAGGTTGGCGGTGAGCGTGGCCAGCCCCGCCTTGCCGGCCGGGTCGGCCTCGCTGCCGGTACGTATCACGAGTTGGGCATCCACCACCGGCAGCTCGTGCTGTTCCACGATCACCAGGCGCAGCCCGTTGGGTAGCGTGCGCTCCACCATGGTGGGGAGCGTGAGCGCCTTGGGGGCTGCCAGCACGGGCGGGGTGGCGCTGGCGGACTGCGGAGCGCCCTGCGCGGTGGCCGCGAAGGGCAGGGCAAAGGTGGCGGCGGTTCTCACGGCGCAGAACGCGAGGAAACGCTTGGACATCACTTGATCCCTCCCAGCGTGGCGGCCGTCAGGGCTAGCGCCGCCTTGCCTTCGGGCACGATGGTGAGCACCACCCGGGGCGTGCCTGCGAGGTGGGTGCGGGCGGCGCGCTGCACTGCGGCGGCGGTGAGTGCTTCGTAGCGCGCGAGATCCTGCGCGAGGTAGTCGGGCTGCCCGGTGAAGTAATTGTAGTAGCTCAGCCGGAACGCCTTGCTTGCCACGTTCGACAGGCCGTCGAGCATGCTGGCGCGCATGCCGTTCTTGATGCGTGTCAGTTCCCGCTCGGTGGGGCCCTCGGCGATGAGCGCGGTGAGTGTGCGCGTGATCTCGGCGTCGAGCTCCTGCGGCGGCACGCCGGGCTTCGCGGTCACCACCAGCTGGATCATGCCGTCGAGCTTCTGCGACTGGTTGCTCATGCGCACGTCCTGCGCGAGCTGCTTCTCGTAGACGAGCGTCCGGTACAGTCGCGAGCTCTTGCCGCCGGCCACGATGTCGGCGACGGCGTCGAGCGCGGCATCATCGGCACTGAACGCCTTCACGCCATGCCACGTGTAGTAGACGCGCGGCAGCTGCACCCGGTCCTCGAGCACGAGCACGGTGTCGCGCGTGAGCGTGATCGCCGGTGCCGTGGGGCGCGTGATGGGGGTGGCGTTGCGCGGGATCCGGCCGAAGTACTTTGTCACCCACGCCTTGGCCGAGTCGGGCTCGAAGTCGCCGGCAATGGTGATGGTGGCGTTGTCCGGCGCGTAATACAGGCGGAAGAAGTCCTTCACATCATCGAGGGCGGCGGCGCTCAGGTCGTCCATGCTGCCGATCACGTCCCACGAGTACGGATGCCCCTTGGGGAAGAGCACGGGAAGGATGGTCTCGTCGGCCTTGCCGTACGGCGCGTTGTCCACGCCCTGGCGCCGCTCGTTCTTCACCACGTCGCGCTGCAGGTCGAGCTTGCTCTGGTCCATGGTGGGGAGCAGCCAGCCCATGCGGTCGGCGTCCAGCCAGAGCATGAGTGGCAACGCATTCGACGGGCCGGTCTCGTAGTAGTTGGTCCGGTCGAAGTTGGTGGAACCGTTGTTGCTGGCGCCGGCCGCCTCAAGCCACTCGTCGAACTTGCCCACCGGCACGTTCTGCGAGCCCATGAACATCACGTGCTCGAAGAGATGCGCGAATCCGGTGCGCCCCGGCTTCTCGTCGCCCGAGCCCACCTTGTAGAAGTTCTCGACCGCCACAATGGGCACCGAGCGGTCGACGTGCAGGATGACTTCGAGCCCGTTGGGCAGCGTGTACTTCTCGTGCGGGATGCTGGGGGCCTTCTGGGCCGCGAGCGGCGCTGGCGCGATGGCGGCCATGGCCGTGACCGCGAGGCCGGCGGTCGCCAGCAACTGGGCCGCGCGGGCCCGGCGAAGCGAATGGGCTGACATGAGTCGTGGCAGGATGCGAGAGAGGCAGGTAGCGGTGGAAATGTATACGCCGCACTTTGCCCGAATGGTTCAGGTTCGGTATGCCGCCCGGCTCGGCACCTTCTCCGGCACGATGCTCGTGGTGGGTGGCATCATCGGCGCCGGCATTTTCCTGTCGCCGGCGGTGGTGGCGCAGCGCGTGGGCAGCGCGCCCCTTACCCTCGGGGCGTGGGGGATGGGGGCGGTCATCGCCATCATCGGCGGGTTCGTGTACGCCGAGCTGGGGGCGAGGCGCCCGCAGGCGGGCGGCACCTACGTGTATCTGCGGGATGCCTTCGGGACGCTGCCGGCCTTTCTGTACGGGTGGGCACTGTTTCTCATCATGGCCACGGGCGCGATTGCCGCCGTGGCCATGACGGGCGCCAACTATCTCGCCGAGCTGCTGGCGCTGGGCCCCGAGGCAGGGCGTCCCATGGCCATTGGCCTCATCGTGGTGCTCACCGTACTCAACGTGCTGGGGGTTCGCATCGGGGCCACCACGGGCAACGTGCTCACCGTGCTCAAGCTCACGGCCATCGCGCTCCTGGTGTTCGCCGCACTCCTGCTATCGCCGCAGCACTCGTTGCCCCCGGTGGCGGCTGCCGTGCCCCTCGCGCCCCCCGCGGGGCTCGGGCAGACGGTGGTGGCGATGGGCGCGGCGCTGGTGCCGGTGCTCTTCTCGTTCGGCGGCTGGCAGCAGACCAATGCCGTGGCCGAGGAGCTGGTCGACCCGCAGCGCACGCTGCCACGGGCGCTCGTTTTCGGGGTACTGATCGTCGCCGCCACTTATCTGCTGGTGAACCTGGCCTACCTGCGCGCGCTCGGCCTCGAGGGGCTGGCCGCCAGCCGGGCGCCGGCTGCGGACACGATGTTCGTGTACCTCGGCCCGTTCGGTCGCACGCTCATCACCTGCGGCATCGTGACCTCAACCGTGGGGTTCCTCGGCATGGTCATCCTGATGTCGGCGCGGGTGTACCAGGCCATGGCCGCCGACGGCCTGTTCTTCCGCCGCATGGCGGCGCTGCATCCACGCACCCGCACGCCCGTCGCCGCGCTGGTGGCGCAGGGGGTGGTGGCGCTGGTGCTGCTGCTCACCGGCACCTACGGGCAGCTGCTCGACTATGTGGTGTTCGCCGACTGGATCTTCTTCGGCTCCTCGGCGGCGTCGCTGTTCGTGCTGCGGGCCCGCGACGACGCGCGCGGCGTGACCAGTCCGGTGCGCTCGCCGCTGCACCCCGTGGGTACGGTGCTGTTCGTGGCGGCGGCGGTGTATGTCGTGATCGGTTCCATCCAATCCAATCCCGTCAACGCCGCCCGCGGGGCCGGGCTGCTGCTGCTGGGACTCCCCGTGTACGCGTACTGGAACGCGCGGCGCCGCCGCGAAGGACCGACATGAGCCACGCGACCGACACGATGCCGCGCATTGCTGCCCTCACCGTGTATCCGCTCAAGTCGGCGGCCGGTATCGCAGTCACGTCACTGCCACTCGATGCGCGCGGCGCGGTGGGGGACCGGCGCTGGCTGCTGGTGGATGGCGAAGGGCAGGCCATCACGGCGCGCACCTGTCACGCCCTGCTGCGCATCGTGCCGCGCTTCGCCGGCGTGGACCGCGATGGCGCCCTGCTGCTCGATGCGCCCGGGTTGCCGACGTTCACCGCCGTGCCGCTGGGGGCGGATGCCGATGAACGCCTGGTGGAGGTGTGGGGTGATCCGGTGCCGGCCGAGGATGCCGGCGACGATGCCGCCGAGTGGTGCAGTGCGGCGACAGGGCGCGCGTGCCGGCTGGTGCGGGTGGCGGATGCGGCCCGCCGTCCGCTCAAGGCCAAGTACGCCGGTCCCCTCGACCACGCGGGGCGGCATGTGGCCTTCACCGACGGCGCCCCGCTGCTGCTGCTGGGGCACCCGAGTGTGGCGGCGCTCGATGCGCGGCTGCAGGAGCAGGGCGGTCATGCCGTGATGGACCGCCGGCGTTTCCGGGCGAACGTGTGGTTGGACGGCCTGGCCCCGCACGAGGAGGACAGCTGGCGGCAGGTGTCCGTCGGCGACGTGACGCTTGGCGTGGGTTCGCTGTGTGTGCGCTGTGTGCTCACCACGGTGGATCCGGACACGCAGGAGCAGGGCGCGGAACCGCTGCGCACTCTTGCCCAGTATCGCCGCACCGAGGACGGTGTGGTGTTCGGCGTGAACGCCACGCATGTGGCGCCGGGGACGCTGCGTGTGGGCGACGCGGTGGAGGTGCTGGCTCAGCGGTAGAGGGCCGGCACATCCGGCTGCCGTAGCGGCGCTGCCGCACCGCATGGCGGTGATATCAGCGAGACTCGCGGTCGTGCCGCGTCAATCGTCCGCGACGAACCGCACCGCCGTCTCGATCACGGACGCATCCCGCAGGATGCGCCGGTGTCCCACGCCATCCACAGCCACGAGCGTCGACGTCGACCAGTGCGCCGCGATGCGTTCGCCGTCGTTGAACGGGACCTCCCGATCGTCTCGGGCGTGGATCACGAGGGCCTTCGTCGGAAGTGCCGACACGAGCGGCAGTACGTCCACGTCGCGATGCCCTCGGGCCACGACCTGCGCCCGCAGCCGGTTCACGAAGTGCGCGGTTGCCCGGGACGGCATGTGCATGGCATCGGCGAACCGATGCAGCACCTCATGAAGCGAAGCCGGGCTGGCGATGAGCACGGCGCGCTCCAGCGCGAGCCCGTTGGCCAGCGCAATGGCGATACTGCCGCCGCCCATGGAGTGCCCGATCGCCGCCCGCAGCGGGCCGAAGGTGGCCTGCACTTCGAGCAACGACTCGGCGAAGCGGTACGGGTCGGCCCGGTCACCACGCGAGTGTCCGTGCGCCGGGCCGTCGATCGCGACCACCCGGTAGCCGCGCTCGAGCAGGGCAGGGGCAAAGTTGGCGAACTGCGTGGCGCGCCCCTCCCAGCCGTGCATCAGTGCCGCGACCGGCCCCTGACCCGCCGTGAGCACCGACACGCCGCTGGACAGCCGCTGGCGGGTGCCGAGGCGCTCGAACGCCGACTCCCACTCCCTGGGGGCGAATCGCCGCGGCCGGGAAAAGAGCCGCGCATTGAGCCGGGCCGCCACCGAGGGGGCCACGCGCCCGAGCGTACGGTTGGCGCCGCGGATGATGCGAATCGCCGGAGGGACGGAGTCGGCCATGCCCGGAATATGGCGGTGCGCGGGGTATTGCTGCGGCGAGGAACCGGAAACACGACCGCCTTATCCGGCTGGATGAGGCGGTCTCGTAGTGGCGTCGCCTTGCAGTTCCGAGCGCCCCTAATCACGGACCCAAGCGCACCCGAGGGGTACCAACGTACAGATTGGGGGAGATGGCCCATTGTGCGCCGTGCGCACCGCGGACGCGCTCGCCGAGGCCGACTGGGCGCGTGCGGCGTCGCTGCTTCACGCGCGGTTCCCGTACCTGGTCCGCTGGGCAAGGGCTTCTCTCGCCCGTTCCCCCGGGCCACCCGCCCGGGAAGGCCGCATAGGCGGAGAGGCCAGAGATGCCGCCTTTTTTCGCCACGCTGGGTCTGGAACACCTCGCGGTAGCTCAGAATCGAACCTCACATACGAGCAGAAACGATCGAGCCCCCGCTAGGAGTCGACGGACTTTCCTGTTCTCAACGCGAAGGGGGCGACAACCACACGAAACCGTGATTTCTCGCCCCCCTGCTAAGAACTATGTGCCCTCGACCAACTGCGGCGGTTCGAGCTTCCTCGTCTGCGCTCTCCAAACCGGCATAACGATCCCGCCAAGTCCCGCGCGAGACGTCATCGACTGAACAAGTTCGCGCCAATACGGATAAGTATTAAGCGTTCCATTTAGTTCAGCGAAGCAGTCGAAATCAACATCCGAGAGCCCAGTCAGATCTTTGACACGGTAAAAGGCCTGAAAGTGGGCTTCGATTTCGACGTCAGGTCTTCCGGGCTGCGCCTGCTGCTCCTCCGGAGCTTCAAGTGCGAGCCGATAACCGACGATTGCCAAGAGTCCGTCACCCTCAACTTCTCTTGCGAAGCGGTGAGTCAAGGACTGCTTCATCTCGAATTCGCCAGGTGGGTCCTCTCCAAAGGACGAATCGAACCGCATGGACGCAAGGCGAACCTGCATCAACTCCACGACGCGAGCCACCTTCCCCGCGGCCGCGACGTTAGTTGTCGGTGCAGGTGTAACTGCAGGTTTCACGCTGCCACCTCCTCCGCATCACGGCACGTCCAGGGAAGAACAACGCCAGCGTCGTGCGTAAACCGAAGCTTCGTAACGTTCACTCGAGTATGCGAAGCAACGACATCCACCTTCGAAAAAGCGTCCTCGATGGCCGCCTCATCGAATTCCAAACGAACCCGCCGATTCAGAGCCCCAGCAAGATCAGCAAGGGTGTGCAGCGTGGGATTGCTATCCCCACGAAGCAACTTGGTAACGTACGCGCGCGAGCAATCGAGCATCTCGGCAAGACGCGCCTTAGAAATTCCTTCCTGTTCCATGACCAGGAGCACTTGGGAGGCGAACTCAGTCGAGAGTGCCTCACGATCGAATTCCTTTCGAAAGTCAGGATCGGCCAGACGGTCAGCCAGGTAGGACGGCGCGTTCGTAGGGGTGCTAGCCATTTTTTCTGTTTACCGAGGAATTAGCTTGACGGCGGTGCAGCGTACGGTACTCGTCTGCCATGTTACGAATCTGCTGCACTTCACCGGGGCGAAGATCGTCTTGCTTCTTCTGCAAGCCCATCAGGAGAATCACGAGACGTCCAGTCTCGCGATAAACGAATAGCCTGAGCTGATGCGATTTGAACTCCCAGATGTCGTTCTCAAAGCGTTTGAACTGAGTTCCAGGGAAAGGCGTCCCTGGCGGCATCGTAGCGAAGCGGTGCATTAGCGAGATGAGCCTCGTGCAATGCCTGCTTTCGCGATTTCCATCGGGATACGAGTCAAAGAACTCGCGTGCAGGGGTCGATCCGTCGCCGCGCTGGTGGAAACGAAGCTCGTAAGACTTTCCGATGAAGAATATCGGCAGGTTCACAGGGTGTTAACCTATGGGTTAACGATTGTTCCGCGCAATAGGCAACATCTACCGAAAGACCGCTGCAAATACCGGCGGAGAGTGATCGCGGAATCCGCAATACTTCCACTATAGCTCCAGAAAGGTGTACGAGCCAGTCGCCCCTCTCAATCAAATGGTGTATCGTAAGCTGTTGTTCTGCAGGTCGTTAACGCTTTTTGTCCCCGTGAGAGACTCGAGCCCCCGACAGGGTGATCGAGAGGCATCGAGTTCGACGCCCCCTACAAGATACTCCCCCGGGGCCAAGGGAGGCTCAGTACTTGGCGCTTACTCCCCGATTCCTGCCTCGCGGCGTGGCCGTACCCCATGGTGGCATCCGGGAAGGCGGCCCGAGTGGCTGGCGATCGGCTCGGGCGGCACCGGCTACTTAATGCTTTCGCCCCCATCACTGTCGCCCCGGAACCTCCCCAACGACTGACACGGCGGTCCTCGCGAGGCGCGGCCCCGGCTTGTTGTCGGCGTACGTGGTGGCGTTGCCTTGGCAGCCCCAGCGCCCATCACCACCGATTCGAGTGCAGTGGACGGTGTCATCGTGCAGCGGGAGTTACCTCGGGATTAGAATGGCCCCGAGCCCAGTAAGTGCGCCGATTGTGGGTTCTCTAAACTCTGTCGCGGTTTTTCTCTAAACTCTGTCACACCTGAGCCTTGTAGTCCCACCATAGCGTCGACCCCGGGTAGGTCAGTCCCCAGGCGGGAGGCGCGCGAGGAGGATGCTCAGGATGTTGGATCG
>JBEILM010000070.1:0-19892 GCA_040379205.1 Gemmatimonas sp. | reverse complement strand
GGCCCCGTCAGCTTTTTCTGAGCAGATCATGTCAATCTCCAGCGGATTGCTTCGCAGGATTGCCGCCGCTTGCTCTGTCTCGGTTTTGATCGCCTGTCAGCCCGAAACCGTGGTGTGCGCCGATGTCGGCGGGGCGAGCGGTCTGCGGCTCGAAGTGCGTGATCGCAGTTCGCGAATGGACTTGCCCCCGCGCACCAGCGTCACGCTGCGCAATCTGCGGACCGGCACCAGCCTGACCGGCATCGGCAATGAACCGTTTCGCATCACGGGCGGTGCGGACGCGCCATGGTCCATTCTCGCGGAAGTCCCTGGCTTTCGAGCTCGGGAGGACACCGTCCTGATCCGGCGCATCGAGGGCTGCGAGCGCGACTTCACCCCACCCATCGATTGCATGGAACTCGATCCCAACGGATGACCGGGAGGGTGGCGCAAACGACGAAGGCCCGGTCACTCGAGGAGTGACCGGGCCTTCGGTGCCTGACGCAACGATGACTTACGCCGCAGCCTTGTTGGCCGCCTTGGCGAGCTTGCTCTTCTGACGGGCCGCCGCGTTCTTGTGGATCAGTCCCTTGCGAGCCGCGCGATCGAGCAGCGCCGTGGCCGTGAGACGATCGTCCGCCGCCGCCGACCCCGCCTTGGCCTTCTTCACGGCAGTGCGGAGCGCCGAGCGCTGGGCGCGATTGCGCACCGCGGCTGCGCGCGACTTCCGCAGGTCCTTCTTGGCGGACTGAATATTCGGCACGAAAAACTCCTGAGAACCAGTTGAACGGTGGCCGGAAGCCGACCTGGGAAAACCGCCTAGGATACCCCACCCGACAGTCGGATGAAATCCGGCCACGGCGGAACAGATCCGAAACGTAGACGAGTCGGTCGCAGCGGTCAAGCGGCGCTCCGACAGCAGGTTACCGCATTCGCGGCAGCGACGGGGCCACGCTGGCGCCAGTCATGTCAATGTGGACAACTTTGACTGTGGAATACTTTTGACTCTCCCGGTGCGTTCGGCTAGCTTACCGTCACGATTTGCTTGCATTCGCGTTGCCGATCAGCCCGGTCGGTGTCGTGCTGCTGCTGCCCCTCCGCCCACGCCGCCTCGGTGAACTTCGCCCAGCAACTCGCGCTCGTCGGCCCCGTGCTGCTCTTCTCGATGGTCGCCCACGAGTATGCGCACGGCTACGCGGCGTACCGGCAGGGGGACATGACGGCCTACCAGCTGGGTCGGCTGACGTGGAATCCGCTCAAGCACATCGACCCCTTCATGACCATCCTCCTGCCGGTGTTCCTGGCGTTCGTCGGCGGGCCGATCTTCGGCGGGGCCAAGCCGGTCCCGGTCAATCCCCGCAATTACCGGCACTACAAGCAGGGCGACATCATCGTGTCGCTGGCCGGGGTGGTCGCCAACGTGATCATCGCCGTGCTCTGTCTGCCGCTCATCGTGCTGGTCGGGATGCTGGCCGCCGCAGTGCCGGATCTCGTCCGGCCGCTCGGGGTGCTCCAGCTCATGCTGGTGCAGGGCATCATCCTCAACCTCGTGCTGGCGGCCTTCAACCTCATCCCCATCCCGCCGCTCGACGGGTCGCACGTCTTCAAGTACCTGCTGCCGCCGGCCTGGTCGCTGCGTTACCAGCAGCTCGGTGGCATCGGGCTGCTGCTGCTCTTCGCCATGCTGTCGTTCGGTCGTCCGCTGGTCACCCTCTGGATGTCGCCGGCGTTTGCGCTCTTCCGGCTGGCCCAGGGGCTGTTCGCCCCGTATCTGCTGCCCAACCCTTTCGACGCGTGATGGCTGCATGATTTCTCCCAATTTCCGGCCCCTCGAGGCCGAGTCGCCGTCGTTCGTCGTCGAGCTGAGCCAGTTCACCGGCCCGCTCGACCTCCTGCTGTCGCTCATCCGCGACGAGCAGGTGGACATCTACGACATCCCGATCGCGCGTATCGCCGAGCAGTTCCTGGCGCGCATCAGCACGCTCGGGCTGGACGAGGCGGCCGACTACCTCGAAATGGCGGCCCGCCTGCTGCGCATCAAGGCCCAGATGCTGCTGCCGCGTGCCGATGGGGAGGAGGCGTGGGAGGATCCACGCGCCGAACTGGTACGTCGCCTGCTCGAGTACCAGCAGATGCGCGAGGTCGTGGACCTGCTCGAGCATCGCGGCGAATCGCGCCGGCACCAGTTTCCTCGCCGCTTCGTGCCGGTGGCGGCCGACATCGCCCCCATCAACACGCCGCTGTCGTTGTCGCTGGGCGAACTGCTGGCGGCGGTGGACCGGGTGCTGCGCACCACCAAGGAGCCCACACTGCACGAGGTCGTGCCGCGCGCGCTCGACGTGGCCGGCGCCATGAGCACGGTGCGCACCGTGCTGGCCATTCGCCGTGGATGCCGGTGGTCGGATCTCGTGGCGCGCGACGCGGAGCCGTGGCAGATCCTCTCGGTGCTGCTGGCGCTGCTCGAGATGGCCAAGCTCGGAGAAGTGCGGCTGGCGCAGCATCACGCCTTTGGCTCGGTGGAGATCCGACGTGACGCCATTAGCGAAGCTGCTTGAAGCGGCGCTGTTCGCCGCGCCGCGACCCATCCCGCTGGAGGCGCTGGCGGCACTCGATCCCGAGTCCAGCCCGGCGGCGGTGAGCGCGGCGCTCGACGAACTGCGGGAGCACTACGATGTCGATGGCCACGGCGTCGAACTCGTCGAGCAGGGTGGCGGGTGGCAGATCCTCACCCGCGCCGAGTACGCCGAGGCCATCGAACGGGCCCAGGTGGCGGTGCGGCCGCAGCGGCTGTCAGCCGCGGCACTCGAAACGCTCGCCATCGTCGCCTACCGCCAGCCCATCGGACGCGCCGAGATCGAGGAGATCCGTGGTGTGGCGGTGGGCTCGGTCCTCAAGTCGCTGCACGAGCGCGGCCTCATCGACATCGTGGGCCGCAGCGAAGGCATCGGCCGTCCGCTGCTGTACGGCACCACGCCGCAGTTTCTCGAGCAGTTTGCGCTCCGCCACCTGGAGGAGCTGCCGCGCGCCGACGAACTGGCCATCGCGCTCCGCGGGGCCGGCCATGCGTCGGTCGCCCCGGAGTGACCCCGCCGCGACGGACCGGCGGCGCCGGCGGTCGTGGCGGTCCGCCACGCGGTGGCAGTGGCGCTGGCGGCAAGGGCGGTGAGTCATCCCGCGGCGGATCGCCGGCCCGCGACCGCGGACGGCCCACTGGCAAGCGGTCGGACGCCGGGAAGTCAGCTCCTCCCCCCAGGTCCAAAGGCCCCGCGGCCGGCGGCGCAGCCGAGCGCGCGCCATCTGCGGGCGGTGCACCCGAGCGCGACGCACCCAAAAGTGGCGCATCCAAACGTGGTGCACCCAAAAGCGGTGTACCCAAGCGCGGCGCAGCCAAGGCACGCCCGTCGCGTGGCGGTGCGCCGACCAACAGGCGCGCCGGCGGCACTGTGGCGGCCCGTGCTGAGGGCCCGATGCGCGTGCAGCGGGCGCTCGCCCGCGCCGGCGTCGTCTCGCGCCGCGAGGCCGATCAGGCCGTCGCTGATGGCCGCGTGATGATCAACGGCGTACCGGCGCTCGTCGGGCAGCAGGTCGATCCGGGGCGTGATGTCATCACCCTCGACGGCCGGCCGATCGCCACCAAAGTCACCGCGCATCGCTGGATCGTCCTGCACAAGCCGGCGGCCGTGATAACCACCCGGAGGGATCCGCAGCAGCGGACGACCGTCTTCGATCTGGTGGACGACGTGCCGGGGTTGGTGTACGTCGGGCGACTCGACTTCATGACCGAGGGCGTCCTGCTCCTCACCACCGACGGTACCGCCGCGCACGCCCTGACGCATCCGAGCCGGGAGGTTGAGCGCACCTATGTGGCCACCGTGCAGGGAGACGCCGTCACCGCTGCCCGCGAGGCCCGGCGCGGCGTGCAGCTCGAGGACGGCCTCGTCGTGCCGCGTGAGGCGCTCGCCCACCCGCTCGGCGGGCGGCGATGGGCCTTCGAGGTGACCATCGCCGAGGGCAAGACGCACGAGGTGCGCCGGTTGTGCGATGCCCTGGGGCTCGAGGTCGAGCGGCTCGTGCGCACCCGGTTCGGGCCCGTACGGCTGGGTGACCTGCCCTCGGGCGAAGCACGCGCCCTGACCAACACGGAACGGGAGATGATCGAGGCGCTCATCGCCAACGGGTGATGGAGCAGACTGACCCTGCCGGGGTATCCCTGCGGGACCTTACTTCGGGAGCAGCTGACACGTGACCACGAGCGTTGCCGCATCGCAGGATGCGGCCCTGGTGCAGGGCGTTCTGCGGGAAGTCGGACGACGGATCGTCGGACAGGAGTACATGGTGGAGCGGCTGCTCATCAGCCTGCTCACCGGCGGTCACGTCTTGCTCGAAGGCGTCCCCGGCCTGGCCAAGACGCTCACGGTGCGCACGCTCGCCGAGACCGTACGCACGACCTTCCAGCGTATTCAGTTCACGCCCGATTTGCTCCCCGCCGACGTGGTCGGCACGCAGATCTTCGACCAGCAGACCGGCACGTTCCGCGTCAAGCATGGTCCGATCTTCGCCAACATCATCCTCGCCGACGAGATCAACCGGGCGCCGGCCAAGGTGCAGGCAGCGCTGCTGGAGGCGATGCAGGAGAAGCAGGTCACCATCGGCGGCACCACTTATCCGCTCGCCGAGCCGTTCCTCGTGCTCGCCACGCAGAACCCGATCGAGCAGGAAGGCACCTATCCGCTGCCCGAGGCGCAGGTCGACCGCTTCATGATGAAGCTGCGCGTCGGGTACCCCACCCGCGCCGAGGAAAAGGAGATTCTGCGCCGCATGGCCGGGGGCGAGGCCATCGACGTGGCGCCCGTGGCCTCGCCGGAGGCGCTGCTCGACGCTCGCCGTCGGATCGCCGAGCTGTACATGGACGAGCGCATCGTCGACTACATCGTCGATCTCGTGCACGCCACGCGTCATCCGGCGGAAGTGGGCGCGCCGGACCTCCGGCCGCTCATCGAGTTCGGGGCGTCGCCGCGCGCCACGATCGCGCTTGGCCAGGCGGCCCGGGCCCATGCATTCCTCCGCGGCCGGGCGTTCGTCTCCCCCGACGACGTCAAGAGCATTGCGCCCGACGTGCTGCGCCACCGCGTGCTCACGTCGTTCGAAGCTGATGCCGAAGGGGTGACCAGCGACGCCATCGTGGCCCGCCTGCTGACGGTGGTAGACGCCCCGTGAGCGTGATGGCGATCGCGCCCGCCGAGGTGTTGCGGCAGGTGCGGCGCATCGAGGTGCGCACGCGCCGGCTGGTCGATTCACGCTTCGCCGGCCAGTATCGCTCGTTGTTCAAGGGACAGGGCATGGAGTTCGCCGAGGTGCGGGAATACCAGCCCGGCGACGAGGTGCGCTCCATCGACTGGAACGTGTCGGCCCGCATGGGCCGCCCGTTCGTGAAGCGCTATGTCGAGGAGCGCGAACTCACCATCATGCTCGCTCTTGACCTTTCGGGGTCGGCCCGCTTCGGGACGCGGACACGGTTCAAATATGATCTGGCGGTGGAACTCGCCGGGGTGCTGTCGCTGGCGGCCGTGCGCAACAACGATCGCGTGGGGCTGCTGCTGTTCAGCGACCGCGTCGAGCATGCGCTCCCTGCCCGCAAGGGGCGCAAGCATGCGCTGCGCCTCATTCGCGATCTGCTCACGGTGCAGCCGCAGGGGCGCGGCACGTCCATGACCGCCGCGATCGATCGGCTCATGCGCCTGCTGCCGCACCGCTCGGTCGTGTTGCTGGCCTCGGATTTCATCGCCGGAGACGTCGAGAAACCGCTGGCGCGCCTCGCGCAGAAGCACGACGTCATCGCGGTGACCCTCGAAGATCCCTCGGAACGACTGCTCCCCGACATCGGGCCCGCACGCCTGGAGGATCCGGAGACCGGGGAGATCATCGAGATCGACACGTCGCATCCGGCCGTGCGCAGCGCGTTCGCGGCCCAGGTGACCGCCGAGGAAGAGGCACGGCGCAAGCTGTTCGGCCGGCTCGGCCTCGATGAGATCATCGTACACACCGAGCATGGCTACGTCGACGCGTTGCTGGCGTTCTTCCGGGCGCGGTCGCGGCGGCCGCACGGGGCGGTGCGCACGGGGCCCCGCGGCACCATGGGCGACGCGGCGGCGCGCTACGGGTGGGTGGGAGAGTCGGCCCGATGAGGCTCGCGCTGCTGGCGGTCGCGGCGCTGCTGGCCGGTCGGGCCGCAGCGGGTGGCGCGCAGCCGCCGTCGGCACCGGACAGCGTCCGTACCGCGTCCTCCGGCCTGCGGGTGCAGGCCGGCACACTCGTGCGCCCCGATACCGTGGACGTGGGGGATCCGTTCACCTTCGTCGTGACGGTCGCCGTGCCCGCCGAGGCGCGGGTCGAATGGCCGACGATCACGGACTCGGCGGCCGTGGTGGCGATGCGTGGGCCCGTGCGCATCATCGACGAGGGCACCAAGCGTGGCATGCGGCGCGAGCGCGCCGAGTACGAACTGGCAGCGTGGGATGTGGGGTCGCTGCCTCTCGGCCTCGACGACGCGGTCGTGCGCTACGGCAGCACGACGTTGCGCGTGCCCCTCGCGGACGCCAGGGTCATGGTGCGGAGCGTGCTTCCCGGCGACACCACGCTTCACGTGCCGAAGCCGGCGCGGGCGCTCTTTCCGCGCGTCGTGCCGTGGTGGCAGCAGTGGTGGCCGGCCCTGCTGGTGTTGGCGGCGCTCGGGCTGCTCTGGTGGCTGTGGCGTCGGCGCCGTCGTATTGCGGCCGCTGCACCGGTGACACCGCTCGACCCCTACCTGCGAGCGCAGCACGACTTCGAACGGCTGGAGCGGCTGGCGTTGGCCGACGCCGGGGAAGCGGGGCGCGCGGTGGCGCTGGCGCTCGACGTACTGCGGCTGTACCTGGTGGCACGAGTGCCCACGGCCCGCCTGTCACTCACGAGCGGTGAAGTGCTGGACGTGCTTGCCGCCGACGAGCGCGTGCCGCACGACCGACTGCGCTCCCTGCTGATCGATGCCGACAGCATCAAGTTTGCCGCGCGGATCGTGTCGCCGTCGCGCGCCCGAGAGATGGCTGCCGAGGCCCGCGCGCTTGTCGAGGCCATCGAACAGGCGGAGGTGGCCAGACGGGCCGCCGAGGCGGCCGCGCGCGAAGCGGCGCTCGCGGCCGAGGCGGCGGCGCGCCGTCAGGCCGAAGAGGCCGCTCGCAAGGCGTCCCGCCAGCCGTCGCGCGGTGCGCGCGGTCCGAAGGCGGGGGTGTGATGATCGACTGGCTCCAGTCGCTGCCGATCGGTGAGTGGTGGGCGGGGCGTGCCGGACTGGTGACGCTGTTCGGTCTCAATCTGGCGCACCCCGAAGCGCTGCTGCTGTTGCTGCCGGTGGCCCTCTGGCTGTGGTGGTGGCGCCGTCGTGAGGCCGAGCGACGCACGATCGCCTTTTCGCGCGCTGATGTGCTGCTGCGGGGACCGCGCCCGTCGCTGGCCTGGGTGCGCTGGATTCCGTGGCTGCGGGCGGCGGCCCTGACCGGGGTGATTGTCGCGCTCGCCCAGCCGCGGTCGGGGGCGCGCGCGGAGCGGGTATCCAGTGACGGCATCGATATCGCCCTCACGGTGGACATCTCGAGTTCGATGCTCGCCGAGGACTTCCAGCCGCAGAATCGGATGGAGGTCGCCAAGGAGAAGGTCAAGCGCTTCGTGATGGGGCGGAAGTCCGACCGGGTCGGGCTGGTGGCGTTCTCCGGCGAAGCCCTCACGCAGGTGCCGCTGACCACCGATTACCCGGTCGTACTTGCCGCCATCGACAATCTGCAGGTGGGCCAGCTCGAAGACGGCACCGCCATCGGCACGGCCATCGCCACCGCGTCCAACCGCTTGCGAAACTCACCGGGGCGTTCGCGCGTGATGGTGCTGCTCACCGACGGCGAGAACAACCGCGGCGCCATCGATCCGCGCACGGCGGCTCAGGCGGCCGGCGCCTTCGGTATTCGCATCTACACCATCGGCGTGGGAACCGAGGGCATGGCGGCGGTGCCGGTGGGACGCGGCCTGTTCGGACTGCGCTACGAGAATCGGCCGGTGAAGATCGATGAAGCGCTCCTGACCGAGATCGCCAACAGCACCGGCGGGCGCTACTTCCGGGCCCGCGATGCGGCTGCCCTGCAGGCCATTTACGAACAGATCGACCGGCTCGAGCGCTCCGCCGTCGATGCTCGCGCCTACATCCGCTACACCGAGCGCTTCCGCTGGCCGCTGGTGCTGGGCATGCTGGCGATGCTCGCCGAGCTGTGGCTGCGCGCACGCCGCGGGGTGTTGCCGTGAGCCTCGCGTTGCCCAATCTGCCGCCGCTGGTGTTCGATGCTCCGTGGTTTCTCGTGGCGGCCGTGCTGCTGCCGCTGGCGATCTGGTGGCTGCGGCGCCAGCGGGCCACCCAGCGCGAACGGCGACTGGCCCGTTTCGCCGACGGCCGCGCGCTGTCGCGGCTCGTGTCGGCGGCCGACGACGGTGACCGCCGCCGAACGCGGAGGCTGATGACGGCGGCGTGTCTGGTTGGCATCGCCCTGGCCGGTCCGCGGTGGGGGCTGGCCCGTGGCCCGATGAGTGCCCGCGGCATCGACATGGCGCTGGCGCTCGACGCCTCGCTGTCGATGATGGCGCCCGATGAGCGGCCGTCGCGTCTCGAGCGCATGAAGCAGGAAGTGCGGCGGCTGCGGGCCATGTCGCAGGCCGATCGCATTGCGCTCATCGCCTTCGCCGGACGCAGCTACATCCTCACGCCGCTCACCGGCGACGATGGGGCACTTGAACTGTTCCTCGACAATCTCGATCCGAGCGTGGTGGGGCAGGCCGGCAGTTCGCTCGCCCGCGCCATTCGTCAGGGCACGGAACTGCTGTTGGCCAGCGACGGGAGCGCCGATCGGGCGTTGGTGGTGATGAGTGACGGCGAATCGTTCGACTCGCCGGAAGATGTGGAGGCGGCGGCGATGGAGGCGGGTGGCAAGGGGGTAAGTCTCGTGACCGTCGGTTTCGGGACCACCGGCGGCAGCACCATCCCCGTGCGCGACGGCTCGGTGGTCTCCGAGAAGCGCGACGACGAGGGCAACGTGGTCATCACGCGCTACACGCCCGACCTGCTGCAGCGCGCCGCCACCGCTGCCAATGGGACCTTCATCGCCGCCGAGGCGTCGGACAAGGCCTCGCGCATCCGGGGCGCGCTGCGCTCCCTGCGAACGGCGCGGCGACAGGTGGATTCGCGTGAGGACCACGTGCCGCGATTCCTGTGGTTCGTGCTGCCGGCGCTGTTGCTGCTGGCCTGGGATACCTGGTTGCTCGTCCGTCGCGCGCGCCCCGCTGCAAGCGCCGACACGCAGCCGAAGGACCGAAGGCTGCCCGTGCCGGCGCAGGCCCTGCTGCTGGTCGCCGTGATTCCCGTGACGCTGCTCGGCTGCAACCGGACGCCCGACCCGGCCGCGCTTTTCGCCGAGGGGCGCGTCGAGGAAGCCATCGCCGCCTACCGCACCCTCATCGCGGAGGGCGACACCACGGTGCGCACCGGGTACAATCTCGGCACGGCCGTCCTCGGCGCCGACTCGCTCAAGGAAGCGGCGGAACGTCTTGAGAAAGTACGACGCGCCAGTGACGGCGAGGTCCGCTTCCGGGCGCGATTCAACGCCGGGCTCGCCGCACTCAAGATCGGACGCGCCCCGGGGACGCCTGATGGCGATGTGCAGCTCGCTGCGGCGCGCGCGGCCTATCGGGCGCTGCTCACCGATCGCGCCGGCTATGCCGACGCCAAGTGGAACTATGAACTTGCCCTCCGCAAGACACCGCCGACGGGCGGCGGCGGCGGCGGTGGCGGCGGCGGCAACAATCCGCACCAGCAGCGGGAACAGGAGCAGCCGCAGGGGCAGGGGGGGCTCGACCAGAAGCAGGCCGAGGCGCTGCTCAACAGCGCGGCCCGTGAAGAACGCGACGTGCAGGGTCGCAAGCAGCGCCAGGGACGGGTCCAGCCGGGAGGCAAGGACTGGTGATCGACACGCCGGAGAGCCGCCTCATCGGGCGTATCGCGCGGCGGCTGTCGCGAAACGTGACGCGCGCGGTGGTCGCGGCCTTCGCCGCTTCCATCGCAGGCGCTGCGGCACCGTGCCTCGTGGCTCAGCCGTCGCCGACCGCCATTCTCGACGGTCTGCGCGCCGATGGGCGACGGCCGATCGACTTTCACGCGGCGGCTTTCCCCGACACGGTGTATGTCGGGCAGCAGGTCACTTACCAGGTGGCGGTCCTGCTCAGCGAACGGGCACGCAGCCGGTTGCGGCGCAACCCGGAGTTTCTGCCCCCCGAATTGCGCGGCCTGCTCGCGTACGAGTTGGGGACGCCGGGCCGTGCCGCGCCACGCAGCTACGGCGACGGCGTGTTCGAAGCGTACGTCTTCCAGCGCGCGCTCTTTGCCGTGAAGCCGGGCCTCATGGCGGTGCCGGCACCGCAGCTCAGCTACAGCCTGCCGCAGTCGGCCAGCTACTTCAGCAGGGAAGAGTCGTTCGTGGTGCGGGCCGAGAGCGTGCAGGTCGTGGCGCGCCCGCTCCCCGAGGAGGGCCGCCCCGCGGAGTTCACGGGCGCGGTCGGCGTGTTGCGGGCCACGGCCCGTTTCGACGCGGCGTCGGCGCGGGTCGGTGATCCGCTCGTGCTCACGGTGCGTCTGGAGGGAACCGGCAATGTGAAGCTGCTACCGCGCCCCAGTCTCAAGCTGAGCTGGGCCTCGGTGGTGCCGGGCAGCGAACGGGTGCAGGTGGACAGCAGCGGCCCGCTGGTGCGCGGCGCCAGGGAATTCGATTTCCTCCTGACTCCCACGCAGCCGGGCGCGGCGGTGCTGCCCCTCATCCGCTACAGCTACTTCGATCCGTATCGCGGCGAATATGCGTGGGCCGAGACGAGGCCGGCCGATGTGATGATCGCGGACGGCGCCCTGGCCGTCCCCGTCGAGGGCGACGAAACCGCGGCGGTACCGCTCCGGCCGTGGCGGCAGGAGAACACGGCGCCCTTGCCATCGTGGCCGGCGCTATGGCGCCTTGGGGGCGGCGCCCTGTGGCTGCTGGCGCCGATGCCGGCGCTTGTTGCGCTGTGGCAGCGTCGGCGACGTGCGCGCGCGCACGGTGTGCGCGGCGAGGAGGAGTCGTCGCGCCCCCTCCCCGATCCGTTGCTGGACGCCACGCCCGCCGGCGATGCGCGGCGTGTACGGCGGCACCTGCTGGCCCAGCTCGCCGAACGACTCGACATGCCGGCTTTCGACCTCATCGGACACCGGGAGGTCGAGCAGGGACTGCGCCGTCGCGGCGTCACTCGGGCAACCACGCGTGACGTGCTCGCGCTGCTCGACGACCTCGCCCAGCGCGGGTTCGGAGCCCAGGGGTCCGGCAGTGACACCGCCGACGCATCGGCGCTGCAATCGCGCGCGACCACCCTGCTCGAGCGGGTCCATGCCGAAGCGGTTGCACGCGCCCGCGCGCGGCGCTGGGTGCGTCGCGGCCCACCGGCGGGTGGTACCGCGGTTGCGAGTGGGCTCGTGGTCGCGTCCCTGCTGGCCGGTGCGCTGTCACCCGCCGGTCTCGGTGCCCAGGCAGCGTCGCCGCAGCCATTGCTCGTGAGCGGCGCCGACAGCGGCAAAGGTGCGGCGCCGGCCGTGGCCGTCGCGCAGCTCGTGCAGGAAGGCTCGGCGGCGTACGCAGCGCGGCGTTTCCAGCGAGCCTCGGAGGTGTTCGGCGAGGCGTCGGCGGCGCGTCCCTTCGACGCCGACCTGCTCGTGAACTGGGGGAGTGCCGCGTGGGCAGCCGGCGACACCGTCTCGGCGGTCATCGCGTGGCAGCGCGCAGCGCGACTCGACCCGCTGGCGGCTGATGTGCAGGAGCGCCTGCTGGTGCTGCCCGCCGGCACCCGCGGCGTGCTGGCCGACGTACCCATGGTGCCGGTGCAGGCACTGGCGGTCGCGGGCACGGCCCTGTGGGTGTCGGGCTGGATGCTGCTGCTCGTGCATTGGCGCCGCCGGGGCGACCACGGCGCGGCGCCGTCGGCCCCCTTGCGCAGCGCCGGCGCGGCCATGGTGCTGCTGGCGTCTGTCGCCGGAGTCGCTGCGTGGTGGGGCACCCAGGCGCTCGATGCCCGCGCCTTGGCGGTGGTCCGTCGCCCCGAAAGCCTGCGGCAGTCGCCGGGCTTCGACGCCAATACGCTCGGCGGCGTCGGCACCGGTGACATTGTGCGACTGGAAGCGGCACAGGAAGGGTGGGCTCGCATCGCCCACGCTGACGGACGGCGCGGCTGGATCGTGGCGTCGCGGCTCGCCCCACTCGTGTCGCCCACAAGCCCCCGGTAACGTACGGCATGCCGCGTATCGCCATCCTGCCCAACGCCGTGGCCGACCAGATCGCCGCCGGCGAAGTCGTCGAGCGGCCAGCGTCGGTGGTCAAGGAGCTCGTCGAGAACGCCATCGACGCGGGGGCCACCACTATTGACCTCACGATCGAGGAAGGGGGGCGGGCGCTCATCCGCGTGGCCGACGATGGCTCGGGGATGGACCGCGACGATGCGCTGCTCGCCCTGGCCCGTCATGCCACCTCCAAGATCACCAGCGCCGAGCAGCTGGTGGGGGTGCGCAGCTTCGGCTTTCGCGGCGAAGCACTGCCGGCCATCGCGTCGGTTTCCGAGCTGGTCATCGAGACCGCCCCCGACGATGGCGCCGGCACGCGCATCCGGGTGGCTGGCGGGGCACTGCTGGAGACCGAGGACACGGCGCGCCGATGTGGCACCACGGTGTCGGTGCATCGGCTGTTCTACAATACGCCGGCGCGCCAGAAATTCCTCCGCAGCGCGCGGTCGGAGTGGCGCGGGATCCTCGAGACGATGCAGGCCATCGGCACGCTGCGCCGGGACGTGCACTTCATCGTGCGGCATGACGGGCGGGTCGCCCTCGATCTGCCGACGGTCCCGTCGCTGCGGGCACGTCTGGCCTCGCTGTGGAGTGCCCGCGAGCTCGAACGATTCGTCGATGTCGACGACGTGCAGGGGCCGGTACATGTCGCCGGACTGGTGGAGCGGCCAGCCGACGTCGGCACGGCCACGCGTCGCGTCCTGCTCATCGTGAACGGCCGGCTCATTCGTGATCATGGCCTGGTGCGGGCGGCCGAAGCCGCGTACCGCTCCACCATTCCGTCGGGGGTGCGGCCGTCGCTGGTGCTGCAGGTGCAGTTGCCGGGCGGCGATGTCGATGTGAATGTGCACCCCGCCAAGGCCGAGGTGCGCTTCCGCGACCGCTGGCCGATCGAGCGGGCGGTGGAGCAGGCCGTGCGTCGTGCGCTGGGGCTCTTCGACGCCTCGGCGGGAATCGGCTGGCGCACGTGGACGCCGGCGGTCGCACCGTCGTGGCGCTCCGATGGGCATGCGCTGGAGCCGTCGGCGCTGCGCACGAACCAGGCGCCGCAGGGGCTCTTCGCGCCCCCGGCGGACGCGGTGGGGCCGGCGTTCGATGCCTCACCCTGGCGCGAGGACGAGCACGAGCCCGGTGCGGCCATCGCGGGGCCGGTGCCCGAGGACATCGCGCTGGTGACCGCCGCGGCGCCCGAGCCCGAGCCGATCGTGGTGCCACCGCTGTTGCAGTTGCGGCGCACCTATCTGCTCTTCGAGCACGAGGACGGCGTGATCCTCATCGATCAGCACTCCGCGCACGAGCGGGTGCTGTACGAGCAGTTCATGGGCGTGCTGGAGCGCGGCGAGGCCCCGTCGCAGCGCCTGCTCTTTCCGCTCACCCTGCACCTGAGCCCCGGCCAAGCCGACGCCTTCGAGGCCGGCCGTGCGGCGTTCACCCGGCTCGGCTTCGAGATCGAGCCGTTCGGCGGACACACGCTGCTGGTGCACGCGGTACCGATGCCGCACCCGCGTTTCGACGCCGAACGGTGTCTGCGCGATACGCTGGCAGCACTCACCGGCGATCGGGCCCCGAGCGAGGCGGCGCGCCACGAGCGGCTGGCGGCCACCTTCGCCTGCAAGGCGGCGATCAAGGCCGGGGACGCACTCTCGCCCGGCGAGATGCGGGCGCTGTACATCGCGCTCGCCGAGACCACCTTGCCTGCGCACGACGTGCACGGCCGCTCCACGATCGTGCGGCTGTCGTGGGACGAACTCGATCGACGCTTCGGACGCACGTAGTGTCCGGCCCGTCGACGTTGTGCTGCATCGTCGGCCCCACGGCCGCCGGCAAGTCGGCGCTAGCCATGGCGCTGGCCGAAAGACACGGTCTCGCCATTGTGAGTGCCGATTCCCGTCAGGTGTATCGCGGATTCGACATCGGGACCGCCAAGCCATCGGCCGCGGAGCGCGCCTGCGTGCCGCACTACGGCCTCGACGTGGTCGATCCGACGGAGCGCTATTCGGCGGCGCGATGGGCGGAGGCGGCCGCCGGATGGCTGGCGGACGCGACGCGCGCCGGAACCCCGCCGGTCGTGGTGGGCGGGACCGGCCTGTATCTGCGCGCCCTCGTGCAGCCGCTCGACGCGGTCCCGCCGCTCGACCAGGCCCGGCGGGCCACGTTGGAACCGTGGCTGTCCGCGCTGTCGACTGACGAACTGGCGCGGTGGTGCCGGCGACTCGATCCGGCGCGGGCGCACCTCGGGCGGACGCAACTGCTGCGCGCGGTGGAGACGGCGCTCCTCGCCGGCGAACGACTCAGTTCGGCGTTGGGACAGGCAGGGGTACCGGCGCGGCTGGTCCGCTATCTTGTCGTGGATCCCGGGCCGGTGCTCGCGGTGCGCATCGAGCGTCGGGTGCACGCCATGCTGGCGTCCGGCTTTCTCGACGAGGTGGCACGGCTGCGCCAGTCGCTGCCCCCGGATGCGCCTGCGTGGAACGCCAGCGGCTACGGCGTGCTGCGCGAGCACCTCGAAGGGAGCCGCTCGCGCGACGAGGCCGTCACGCGGGTGATCATCGAAACACGGCAGTATGCAAAGCGCCAGCGCACCTGGTTCCGTCACCAGGTGCCGGCGGCGCAGGTCACGCGCGTCGATCCGTCGTCGCCCGACGCGCTCGCCGTCGCGGAGGCGTGGTACCGAGCAGCACGATCGTCGACGAAGGGAGACGCGGGATGAAGATCGGCATAACCTGTTACCCGACATACGGTGGGTCCGGCGCGGTCGCGACGGAACTCGGTATCGCACTGGCTGCGCGCGGGCACGAGGTGCACTTCATCACCTACGCGCAGCCGTTCCGGCTGCCGAGCTTCCTGCCGCGGGTGTGGTTTCACGAGGTCGACGTGGGGCGATACCCGCTGTTCGAGTATCCCCCGTACGACCTGGCGCTCGCCGTGCGCATGCACGAAGTGGTGCGCGACCACCAGCTCGACGTGCTGCACTGCCATTACGCGATTCCGCATGCCACCAGCGCCTGGATCGCGCGGGAGATGCTGCGGGATGGTGCCGGCGACATCCGCGTGGTCACCACGCTGCACGGAACCGACATCACGATCGTCGGCCAGGACCGTTCGTTCTACAGCATCACCCGCTTCTCGATCGAGCGGTCGGATGCCGTGACCGCCGTGTCCGATTATCTGCGCGACGAGACCTATCGCGCCTTCGGCTGCGTGGGGTGCGAGGTGGAGGTCATCCCCAACTTCATCAATCCCGCGCAGTACGACCGCACGAAGCACGTGTTCCCGATTCCCCGCGAGGTGATCGGCGGGCGGAAGGTCATCATGCACATCTCCAACTTCCGCCCCGTGAAGCGCGTGCGGGACATCGTGCGCACCTTTGCCGGCATCAACGCCGTCATTCCGTCGATACTGGTCATGGTGGGCGACGGACCGGATCGTGTGGAGGCCGAGGCAGAGGCGCGCGAACTCAAGGTGGCAGAACACGTGTTGTTCCTGGGCAAGATCGACGCCATTGCGCCGCTGCTCGCGGGGGCGGATCTGTTCCTGCTCACCAGCGACAAGGAGTCCTTCGGATTGAGCGCACTCGAGGCGATGGCCAGCGGCGTTCCGGTGGTCGGGGCCGATGCCGGCGGACTGCCCGAAGTCGTGACGGAAGGCGTGACCGGCTTTCTCCGGCCGGTGGGCGACATCGAGGCGATGGCCGCGGCGGGCATCCGCGTGCTCGGGGATGCCGAGCGTTGGCGGGCGATGAGTCGGGCGGCGGCGACCGATGCCCGGACCCGTTTCGCGGAGGACGCCATCGTGGCGCAGTACGAAGCGCTTTACGAACGCACGCTCGCGGCGGCGCCCTCGCGATGAGCCGTGCCGGGTTTGCAGGATCGCCATCGTGACCATCTTTCAGGCCATCGTCCTCGGTCTTGTGCAGGGACTGACGGAACTGCTGCCGGTGTCCAGTTCCGCCCATCTGGCGCTCACGCCCTACTTCCTCGGCTGGGACGATCCGGGGCTGTCGTTCGATGTGGCGCTGCACTTCGGGACGCTGCTCGCGCTGATGTGGTATTTCCGGGCCGAGTGGCTCGCGATGGGCGCCAGCGCGTGGCGCATCGCGCGCACGCGGCGCGTGGAGACGGTGCACGACCGCCGGTTGCTGTATCTGATCGTGGCGACGATCCCCGCCGGCATCGGGGGATTGCTGCTCAACGATCTCGCCAAGAGCGCATTCCGGTCGCCCTATATCATCGGCACCACGCTGATCGTGCTCGGGGTCCTGCTCTGGGCCGTCGACAAGCGCAGCCCGCGCAGCCGCATGATCGAGGAGATCACCTTGCGCGATGCCATCGTCGTCGGCTGTGCACAGGTGCTGGCGCTGGTGCCGGGGGTGTCTCGCTCGGGATCGACGATCACGGCGGGGCGCCTGCTGCATCTCGATCGGCCGAGCGCTGCCCGTTTCAGTTTTCTGATGAGCATGCCCATCACGGTGGCGGCCGTGGTGTTCGAAGCCCCCGCCGCGCTGCGCGAGGACGGTGTGACGGCCCCCTTGCTGGCCGGCGTGGCGGCGGCGGCCGTGAGCAGTTGGCTCGCCATCACGGTCCTGCTGCGCTACGTGAGCAAGCACAGTTTCGGTGTGTTCGCCCTGTATCGCGTGCTGCTGGCGGCGGTGGTGTTCGCGACGATCGCCGCGCGCAGCTGACCGGCGGCGTGACGTTGCAGCCCGACGTGCCGGTGGAGCGGTTGGTGGACGGCCCGCAGCCCGCACTCGCGGCCGCGCTGGGACTCGCGGCGGTGGAGTACCGGTTTCGCACCACGTCCACGATGGACGTGGCGCACGGGCTGGCGGAGCAGGGCGCGCCCTCGGGAACGCTGGTCATCGCGAGTGTGCAGGAGGCGGGACGCGGCCGTGGCGGCAAGATCTGGGCGTCGGAGGCCGACGCCGGGTTGTGGTGCACACTGGTCGAGCGGCCGTCGGATCCGCGGGCGCTGGATGTGCTGGCGGTGCGCGTGGGGCTGACCCTGGCGGCGGCGCTCACCCCGTTCGTGCGTGATGCCATTCAGCTCAAGTGGCCCAATGACCTGCTGGTGTCCGGCGGCAAGCTGGTCGGCATTCTGATCGAAGTGCGCTGGCGCGATGGGCACCCCGAGTGGGTCGCCATCGGTGTCGGCATCAACCGCCGGGTGCCGGCCGGGTTTCCGTCGGCGGCACATGTTCGCCCCGGCGTGACGCGCGAAGTACTGCTTCACGCGGTGATCCCGGCGCTCCGGTCGGCGGCGGCCCATCGCGGGTTGCTCAACGGCGACGAGCGTGCGGCGTGGGACGCCCGGGACGGCTGGCGCGGCCATCGGATGGTTGGCCCGGTCGCCGGCGTGGTGCAGGGGATTGCCGCCGACGGCGCCGTCCTCATCGCCGATGACTCCGGGGTGGTGCACCCGGTCCGCAGCGGCTCCCTGGTGCCGGCGGATGGCGATGTGCCCGGTCGTTCGGCCGGTCCCGATACGGCGTTTCGCTAGCTGCCACGCTGGCAGACGCTGCCACAATGCGGTGGATCGAGCGCAGTTTCTGCCGATCTGGCAATCGTGTAAGTGTTTTTTTTGCAGTGCTTTACGTCAGGATTGGCGAGGCTTGACGGCGGGTGCCATCCACTCTAGCTTCCACGCCGTTAGCAGTCACGCACCGTGAGTGCTAACGACCAGTGAGTCATCGTTTGATTCCCGGACACATACGCAGGAGACCAGTACTTATGGCCACCCAGAGTGCCGCGAAGGTCGCGCCGCTTGCCGACCGCGTTGTCGTGAAGCCGCTCGAAGAGGCGGAGCAGATGCGCGGCGGGCTGTACATCCCCGACACCGCGAAGGAAAAGCCCCAGCAGGGCACGATCGTCGCCGTGGGCCCGGGTCGTTTCGAGAAGGATACCCGGATTCCCATGGACGTGAAGGTCGGCGACAAGATCCTGTACGGGAAGTACAGCGGCTCGGAAGTCACGATTGAGGGCGAGCAGCTGCTCATCCTGCGCGAGTCGGATGTACTCGCCGTGATCAACTGAGTCAGACCCCTTAACGGAAACAGCTACCATGGCAGCCAAGGAACTGCATTTCAACGTTGACGCCCGCGCGGCGCTCAAGCGTGGCGTCGATCAGCTCGCCGAGGCGGTGAAGGTCACCCTCGGCCCCAAGGGCCGCAACGTCGTCATCGACAAGAAGTTCGGCGCCCCCACGGTCACCAAGGACGGCGTGACCGTCGCCAAGGAGATCGAGCTCGCCGATCCGATCGAGAACATGGGCGCGCAGATGGTGAAGGAAGTCGCGACCAAGACGTCGGATCTCGCCGGCGACGGAACCACCACGGCCACGGTGCTCGCCCAGGCGATCTTCCGTGAAGGCCTCAAGAACGTCACGGCCGGCTCCAACCCGATGGCGCTCAAGCGCGGCATCGAGAAGGCCGTCGCCGCGATCGTCGACGAGCTCAAGAAGATCTCCGTGCCCACCACCGGCAAGAAGGAAATCGCTCAGGTCGGCACCATCTCGGCCAACAACGACCCCGAGATCGGCAACCTCATCGCGGAAGCGATGGAGAAGGTCGGCAAGGACGGCGTGATCACCGTCGAAGAGGCCAAGGGCCTCGACACGACGCTCGAGACTGTGGACGGCATGCAGTTCGACCGTGGCTACCTCTCGCCGTACTTCGTCACCGATCCGGAGAAGATGGAGGCGGTCCTCGAGAACGCCCTCATCCTCATCCACGACAAGAAGATTTCGGCCATGAAGGACCTGCTCCCGGTCCTCGAGAAGGTGGCGCAGCTCGGCAAGCCCCTCCTCATCATCGCCGAAGACGTCGAGGGTGAGGCGCTCGCCACGCTCGTCGTGAACAAGCTCCGTGGCACGCTGCGCATCGTCGCCGTCAAGGCGCCGGGCTTCGGTGACCGCCGCAAGGCGATGCTGCAGGACATCGCGACGCTCACGAAGGGCCAGGTCATCTCCGACGAAGTCGGCTTCAAGCTCGAGAACGCGGTCCTCACCGACCTCGGCTCGGCCAAGCGCATCGTGATCGACAAGGACAACACCACGATCATCGACGGCGCCGGTGACCAGAAGGACATCGAAGGCCGCGTGAAGGAAATCCGCGCCGCCATCGACAAGAGCACGTCGGACTACGATCGCGAGAAGCTCCAGGAGCGTCTGGCGAAGCTCGCCGGTGGCGTGGCCGTGATCAACGTCGGCGCCGCGACCGAAGCCGAGATGAAGGAGAAGAAGGCCCGCGTCGAAGACGCGCTGCACGCCACGCGTGCTGCCGTCGAAGAGGGCATCGTCCCGGGCGGCGGCGTGGCGCTGGTGCGCGCGCAGCATGTGCTCAAGGACGTGAAGGTCAGCGAGCGCGACGAGCAGATCGGTGTCGACATCATCCGTCGCGCCATCGAGGAGCCGCTCCGCATGATCGTCCAGAATGCCGGTGGCGAAGGCTCGATCGTGATCGAGAAGATCCGCACGGCCAAGGAGACGAGCTTCGGCT
>JBEILM010000069.1:0-20056 GCA_040379205.1 Gemmatimonas sp. | reverse complement strand
CTTGACGTGGACGAGGGGATGTCGATCTTCAACATGGGCGGTGGCTCCTTTTCGTGGCCGGGATTCTCCCGGGGGTGATGGGCTGACCCGAGAAGGTGCCACCGTCTGCCGTTCATTTCCACACTTTTTGATTGTACCTCCTTCGTCTTCGTGGAGGCGGCCAACGGCGACACCGGCTGGCTCCCTGATGCCGTGCTGGAACTCGAGACGGGGCAGGCGGGCTGACCGCGCGACCAACCAGTTTGGTCGCCGCCTATCGACATCGCCCTCTGCCCCCTCACACCGGCGTGAAATACGTCGGAACCTCCGCGTGCGGTGTCCCCTTGAGCGTCGCGATCTTCGTCACCTCGCCCGGTCCGAGCCACACCATGCTCGCCGTGGTGACGAACGTGGCACCGTGGAATTCGGCCGTGATCGTGACCGGCTGCTGACGGTCGCAGCGCACCACCGCCGTCGCCACGCCGTTCGCGTCCGACCTGGTCTTCGAGAGGATCTGCCCCCGCGGGGCCTTGAACGCGATCGTGCGGTCGTCGATGGGAGAGGTCGAATTGGGATTCTTCACCAGCGTCACCTTCACGGTCACCTCGTAGTGCCCCGACGCCGTGTCGAGCGGCGTGGAGAGCTGCGCGTGCCCCGCGAGCTTGAGCCCCTCGTGCGGGCGCGCACCGGGCATGCGCAGGCCGCGTGTGGTACCGCCGTCCGGGGCGTTCACCAGCGCGATCACGTGCCCCACACTGCGCTCCTGGCCGAACCGCTCGTTGTTGATGGTCTTGCCGGTCCACGGATCGGCCGTCGCCCCGCCGATCGCATCGGCGTTGATGCCGTGCCAGCCGCTGCCGCGACTCACGCACCACACGCCGTTGTACAGCTTCGCCTTCTTCGGCGCCTGATCCACGTGCAGGAAGTAGCCGCCGTTGCGCACGGGAATCTTGTCCATGTCCGACGTCCCGAACATGTGATAGTTCGTCCCCGACATCATGAACTCGAAGTCGAGCGTCTGCGGGCCGGTCGCCTTCGCCAGGTTCCCCTCGTTGAAGTCACCGCAGATCTCGATGCCGCACTTGAGGCCGGCCACCTCGAACAGCGGTGACGTCTGCCCCGGCACGTACCGCGTGTCTGCCACACACCGATCGATGGTGCCGTCGTTCATCTTCTTGTCGTAGCTCGCCACCTGATTCCCGCTGCAAAACGCGGGCGCCGTGGAGATGCCATCGTAGGTGACCGGCACGTCCTTTCCCATGCGCCGGACCTGTACCATGCGCCCGATCGGGCGGCGCCAGCTCATGGTCCCCGGAAGGATGACCACGCGCGGATACTGGTCGCTCAGGCTGATCATGCGCCCCACGAGGTCGTTCATCTCCGACTCGGAGTAGAGCTCCACCTCCACCTCGCGCCCGCGCTGCTCGTACATCTTGAGGAAGTAGTACTCGGGCACGGCAAAGAAGCCGATCCAGTCGGTGCACCCCATCGTGCCGGCTGCCCACCCCATATTCACGGAGGCGTTGCGCAGCTGCTCTTCGAATGCGGCGAGCTTGGCGCCGTGCGACAGCTTCGAGACTTCGTCCAGCGTATCGAACGGATGGTACGACGCAAAAATGCCGCGTGGCATGCGACGGTCCCCTGCATCAGGAAGGTTCAGCTGCAAACGCCGCCCGGCGGCGGGTCGCCGAGTATAGCGCCCGGCCGCCCACCATGCGCGACGCGGATGTACCTTATGGCATGATCCGCTCTCTGCTCTTCGGTGTGCCGTTCGCCGTGTTCGCCGGCACGCTGCTTCAAGCCGAGTCCGCCATGCCGCCGGCGCCGAACACGCGCCCCCTCCCAGCCGACTCCATCGGCCCCGCGCTTCAGCGTCTCGCCGACAGTCTCGTCGCCGCCAGGCCGCGCCTCCCCGGGCTGCTCATTGCCGTCGAATCAAAGCGCCATGGCCAAACCTGGGCCGTGGCCGCCGGCATGGCCGACATGGCCCGCAAGACGCCGCTCCGCCCCGAACAACCGGTGCGCATCGCCAGCAACACCAAGACCTACGTGGCAGCGGCCGTGTTGCGTCTCGTGGAACAGGGGCGCCTGTCGCTGCGCGATCCGCTGGCGCGACACCTGCCCCCGGCGCTCGACACCCTGCTGCGCCGCGACGGCTACGACACCGACATCATCACCATCGAGCAGGTGCTGAGCCACCGCGCGGGATTCAACGAACATCCGGCCGTGCCCAGCTACGCGGCCCGCCTGCGTACGCAGCCACGCTACCAGTGGACCCGCGAGGAGCAGATCACATGGCTGGTGGACAGCCTCGCGCCGGTGGGGCCCCCTGGCGCGCAGTTCCGCTACTCCGATTCCGGCTACACGCTGCTCGGCGCCATTGTGGAACGCCTCACCGGCAAGGCGCTCGGCCCGGCCGTGCGTGAGCTCGTGGGCTTCGACAGGCTCGGGCTGCGCCAGACGTGGTGGGAAACCATGGAGCCCGCCCCCGCCGGCGTGGCCGATCGCGCCCACCAGTACCTCGGCGGCACCGACGCCTACGGCATCGATCCGTCGTTCGACCTCTACGGCGGCGGAGGCATCGTGGCCTCCATGGGTGATGTTGCGCGCTTTCTCACCGCCCTGCTCGATGGCCGCGTGCTCGCGCAGCGCGCCACGCTCGACACCATGCTCGCGCCCCGCAGCCCCGAGATGACGGGCTACGGCCTCGGCATCTTCGGCACCACCGCGCGCGGCCTGGGCGGACGCGGGCACAGCGGCTTCTGGGGGACCAGTGCGATGGCCTTCCCCGACGCCGGCGTCACCATCGCCGTGGCGGTGACGGAGCAGGCGGAGTCGCGCCTGCTGAACGTGGTGATGGGCGAGGTGTTGCGGCTGTTCGGCGCCGGGACCGCCGGCACGGCAGCTACGCCGCCGAGCGCCACGCCAACGGCGCAGTCGACTGCTGCCCGAGACTCCGCCGATGCCCTCGCCACCTTCCGCGAGAACATCGACGCCATCCACAAGCGCGACAAGGCCCGCTATCTCGCCACCTACGTGCACACCGAGCGGCTCGTGCGCCACTCGCCAACGGCGCTGGAGACCGGCTACGCCAACTGGCCGGCCATCACCGACAATGCGTGGCCCGACACCCTCATCGTGAAGGAGATGCGCGTCGCGCCCATCGCCCCCGGTGTCGTGTACGGCTACTACCGCTACATCGGCGTGCCCACCCCGGGCGACACGCTCACCGGTGTCTCCACGCGGGTGTTCGTGCGCACCCCCGAAGGCATGCGCATCACGGTCACCGCGTCATGGAACGATGCGGTGCCGCCGGCGACGCGGTAGGGCGTTCCCTCCGCGCGTGACGCGATGCCGCTGAACATTTCTAGCCCCTGAAGGCCAGCCAATCCCCCCCCCTGTCGGAGAACCCATGAAGACCCGCGTCGAACTGCTGAAGGAGATGGGCGTGCGCGACCAGGACGCCGAGCAGTACATCCAGCAGCTCGAGGACACCCTGCCGCAGTATGGGATTGCCGATTCGCGCCAGCGGCTGGCCCACTTCTTCGCCCAGATCCTGCACGAGTCGGGCTCGCTGCGCTTCGACATGGAGAACCTCAACTACTCGGCCGATGGGCTGCTCAAGACGTTTCCCAAGTACTTCCAGACCCGTGAGCTGGCCGAATCGTATGCGCGGCAGCCGGAGCGCATCGCCAATCGCGTGTACGCCAACCGCATGGGCAACGGCAGCGAAGCCAGCGGTGACGGCTGGCGCTTCCGCGGCCGCGGGCTCGTTCAGCTCACGGGGCGCAGTTCCTACGCGGACTTCGCGGCCTGGATCAAGGACCCGCGCGTGATGGAGAACCCCGATCTTGTCGCCACCGACTACGCGGTGCACTCGGCGGTGTACTTCTGGGACACCCGCAAGATCAACACGCTTGCCGACAAGGACGATGTTGTCGCGGTCACGAAGAAGATCAACGGCGGCGTGAACGGCCTCGCCCATCGCAAGGAGCTGCTGAACAAGGCCAACGGGCTGCTCGGCATGCTCGAGCTGGTGACGGCCTGAGAAAGCGAGTGCCAGAAGCGGTGTCTGGCGGCGGCGGTCGTGACGGGAGACCGCCGTTTCTCAGGTAAGCGCACAGGGTAGTGTCGCTACTTGCTGCTCAGATGGCTGGATCGGCCGCCAGCACCGTGAAGTACCAGCCGATCGTGAGCAGCAGGTCCCGGTCGGGGTGGGCAAACCCGGCCGGGGTGAAGTCCACCCGGCACTGCGTCCGCAGCCAGCTGTCCACGCCCCCTTCGTCGGTCCTGCGGCGGAAGGTGATGAGCAGGGCGCCATCGGCATCCTGCCACTCCACCGTGCCGGCAAGGAACGAGGTCATGACCCACCGCGCGATGACCTGCCCCGACGGTGCCACCAGTGAGGCCCGATTCCCGAGCCAGACGTTGGCCACCTCGAGGGTGGCGACCAGCTCCTCGCCGACGAACGCCCGCATCTGCGGCTTCCAGACGCCGACCTGATCGAACCGCCACTGCGTGTGCGCCGTCTCGGCCGCGACCTTGTTGCCGGTCCACGAGGTGAAGTCGAGCATGCCGAACGAGCGCCCGCCCTCGGCGGCGAGCACGAACCGCCACTTCATCGCCTCGGGCTGCCGCCAGTGCAGCGTGCTGTCGTCGGCCTGCGTCAGTGTGTTGAGTGCGATGGAAGGGAATTGGTCAGAGTGAAACACCGAACCACATCGAACGTCAGAACAACCGCTGCGCTCCCAGCCGCACATACGGCACGTTGCCCGGCGCGAGATCGGCCACGCTGCGCCCGTCGCGCGCATACTCGAGGCGGCGCAGCACGGTCATGCCGGCATCGCCGGTGAGCTGCCACTTGCCACCGCCCGGCGCCCAGCGGAGCTGCGGCCCCACCGTGGCATTGGCCAGCCAGAGCGCATCGGCACCGGCTACCTGCTGCGCCGCCGACAGGCCGTACTGCGCCCCCTGCAGCGACGCGTTGAGCCCCACATCGAGCCCCTTGCGCGGCATCCACCACAGATCGCCGCGCGCCGGCAGCAGCGCATCCACGAGCAGCCGCCGCGACGGGCGCGACACCACGTGCACCACCGGAATGGGCAGCACCTTGCCGAAGGCCGACGCATACGACAGCCCCGCCCCGATTGTCGTGCGCGGTGACACGATGCGGTCCACGAAGGCGGCGCCTTCCGCACGCACCGCGTCCCCGTACAGCCCTGGGCGCAGCACGCTCACCAGCGTGTGCCGGTCGTCGAAGGTGCGCAGCAGCATCAGATCGGCGGCGGCCACGTGCAGCGTGGTGAAGTCCGGCGTGGCACCGCCCGACTGCCCCTGGACCGGCGATACCGGCAAGGCCGCACGCACCCCGCGCCACTGACCGCCCAGCAGCACGATGGTATTGCCCTGCTGACGGATGAGGCGCTGGGCCAAGGTGACCTGCGCCGCCTGCTGTTCATAATCCGCACGGGCGACCGTCCCGGCAGGCCGCGCCACCGTGGTCGCGCCCAGTGCTTCCACGCGCACCGTGATGCGTTCCCGTTGCGCGGAAAGTGGAAACGCTGTGCCGACGGACGCGGTGACCAGTGCGGCCAGGGCACTGCGGCCGCGCGCGGAGCAAATCCGAATGGCGAACGGGAGAAACCGCATGTGCGTGAGCGAAGGAAGGGGTGAAGTCGGCTGGCGGGAACACGCACCGCCCGCGATCGATATAATCCACATCCAATCGCTCGGCAATTTCACCGGTTCCGATCATGCGCTCCTCTCTCCTCGCCGTCGCGCTCCTCACGCCTGCGGCCACCCTCGCCGCGCAGTCGGCACCGATCGCCCGCGTCGATACCCTGGTGGCCTCCGGCCAGGTGGCTACCGCCGTCGCGCAGGTGGATCAGGCGCTCGCCGCCGCGCCGCGCGACTTCGAGGTGCTCTGGCGTGCCTCGCGCGTGCGCCTGCTGCAGGGCGACGCGCAGCCGGAAAAGAGCAAGGCGCAGGACAAGCTTTATCGCGAGGCGCTCGCGCTGGCCGAGCGGGCCATCAAGGCCAATCCGGCCGCGCCGGACGGGTATCTCCGGCGCGCCGCCGCCAACGGCAAGGTCGCCCTGTTTTCCGGGGTACTCGACGCCGCCGACTACGTGATCCAGACGCGCGACGACGTGGACAAGGTCATCGCCATGCGCGGCGTGCCGCCGCTCACGTTGGCGAGTGCGCACTACATCCTCGGGCGCACCCACCTCAAGCTCACCGACACCCCGCGGCCGCTGCGCATGCCCATCGGGCTCGGCTTCGGCAACGCCGCCGATGCCCTCACGCACCTCAAGCGGGCCACCGAGCTGCGCCCCGGCTTCGTGATGTTCCAGCTCGAGTATGCGCGCGCCCTGCTGGCCAACGACCGCACCGCCGACGCCCGCGCCGTACTGCAGCAGCTCCCGGCGCTCACCAACCAGGAGCCGGGCGACGACCTGCGCAAGCAGGAAGGGGCCGCGCTGCTGCAGACGCTCCGCTGACGCCCATCCGCCACCGGCGCCGTGGCAAGGCTACATTCTCGCCAAGGCTGACGCCGAGCTGACCACCCTGCGATCACGACTCGGCGCCCGCTACCTGGAGCGCCTGCTGGGACGTGGTGGCATGGGCGCGGTGTATCTCGCCCGCGAGCTCCGGCTCGATCGCCCGGTGGCGCTCAAGGTGCTGCCGTCGTCGGTCGCCGATGATGTCGTGCTGCGCGACCGCTTCCTGCGCGAAACGCGCCTGGCGGCCTCGTTCTCCCACCCCAACATCGTGCCCGTGCACGCCGTCGAAGAAGACGACGGCCTGCTGGCGTTCGCGATGGGGTTCGTCGAGGGGGAGAGCCTCGCCGAGCGGGTGGCCCGCGGCGGTCCGCTCACCGGCCGCGAGGCCGTGCGCCTGCTGCAGGATGTGGCCTACGCGCTGGCCTACGCGCATGCGCGCGGCGTCGTGCACCGCGACATCAAGCCCGACAACATCATGATCGAGCGGGCGACCGGTCGCGCGCTGGTGATGGATTTCGGCATCGCCCGGCGCGCGTCGACCGCGCCGCAGCCGGCCGAAGGCCTCACGCGCGTGGGCGAGGTGGTCGGCACGCCCGAGTACATGAGCCCGGAGCAGGCCACCGGCGATGTCATCGACGGGCGCAGTGATCTGTACAGCCTCGGGCTGGTGGCGTGGTTTGCGCTCACCGGTCGCACCGCCATGGCCGGTGGCAGTACGCAGCAGGTGCTCGTGCGACAACTCACCGAAGTGCTGCCGTCGATCGCGCAGCAGCGCACCGACCTGCCGCCGGCGCTGGCCGCCGTCATCGATTGCTGCGTGGCCAAGGAACCGGCGGCCCGCTTCGATGATGCGGCAGCGCTCGTGGAGGCGCTCGAGCAGGCGCAGCTCGCGGGGCCGGAGATCCCGCTCCCCGTGCGCCAGCTGGCCAACGAGCTCGGCACGATCGGCCTGGTGCTGCTCTTCACCGTGCTGCTGGGCTGGGCCGTGATTTCGCCGATGCTCGAAGAGGGCGCGTACGACGACGTCGACATGATTGTTCCGGTCGTCGTGTTCGCCACCGTGGTGTTGGCGCGCCTTGGACAGGCGCTGGCGGAAACGCAACGACTCGCCAGACTGGGGTTCGGCAGCGCGTCGGTGCTGGCCGGTTTGCAGAGTGTGCTCGACGAGGCCGAGGGACTGCGGGCGGCGGCCCGTGTCGATGCCGAGCGACAGGCGGAGCGCCGGCGGTCGCTGATCACGGCCGTGGTCATGCTGGGCCTCGGCGTCGCGTCGCTTGCGGTGGCGGCGACCTATCGGCGGCAGGTGAGCCCGGGCAATTACTACACCGGTCCGGTGGGCATGGCGTTCCTGTTCAACGGACTGGCCTGCGCGTCGGTGGCGGTTGTGCTCTGGTTGCGCAGCCCGATGCGGACGCCCATCGGGGAACGCGTCTTCCGCGCGTTCTGGCTGCGCGGGCCCGGGCGATGGCTCATCCGGTGGACGCTGCGTCGCACTGATCGCGAGCGCGACGCGGGGCGCGGCACCACCGGCATCACGTCACCGGCGGTGGTATCGACGCCGCTGGCGGGCAGCCGCGCCCCGGCGGCGCCCGCGGTCACGCCACCACCGCGCGCGCCGGCCGCTGACGCCCGCCTCGATGCCCTCGACGCGCGGGTGCGGGCGCTCGAGTCGTGGCGCGATGCCACACGCGACACGTCGCGCGGGTGAGCGGCCGCTACGCGCGATCGCCAGGTACTGATGGCGCCGACACCGCGCTACCGGCAGACACGCGTCAGCGACGCGATCACCGGCAGATGATCCGACGGAAACCGCCCATCCCACATGTCCGGCAGAATGGCGTGCCTGCCCACCCGCACCCCCGGCGACACCATCACGTAGTCGATGCGACGCCCGGGCTCGATGGCCCTGAAGGCGTTCCAGCTCGACGTGGGGCCGTAGTGTCCATCGTCGCTCACCGCGAGCGCATCGTGCAGCGGCGCCCCGCCGCCTGCCACCGTGTCCCGCGTGAGCACCCGATACGGCACACTCGCCGGATCGGCGTTGAGGTCGCCGGTCAGCACCGTCGGCTGGCCACCCGCGAGCGTCACCAGCTGCCGCCGGATGAGGCGCGCACTTTCCTGTCGTGCCCGTTCGCCGACATGATCGAAATGCGTGTTGAGATGCACGAACGTGCACCCCGTGACGCGATCGGTGAAGCGCGCCCACGTGGCGATGCGCTCGATGGCCGTGTCCCACCCCTTGCTTCCCACAGCCGTCGGCGTCTCCGACAGCCAGAAGGTCCCGCTGTCGCGCAGCTGCAGCCGGTCGGCGCGATACAGAATGGCGCTGAACTCCCCGCCGCTCCGCCCGTCGGCGCGCCCCACGCCGACGCGCGCGAATCCCGGAAGCCGTGCGTCGAGGTCGGTGAGCTGATGCTGCAGCGCCTCCTGCACCCCGATCACATCGGCCTCGTGGAACCGGATGAGCTGCCCCACGCGGTACTTGCGATTGGGCCAGGCGTTGATGCCGTCGCCCGGATTGTCGTAGCGCAGGTTGAAGCTCATCACCCGCAGCGGCGCTCCCACCGGTCGTGCGGCGCCGTCGCGTACGGGGCGCGCACAGGCGCCCAGTAGTAGCGTCGCGCCGAGCAGCGTCACGCCAAGCAGCAGCGGCTGGAGCCGAGCGGCGCGCACCGCTATGCCCCCACCGTCAGCCGCCACAGCTGCGCCACGAGGAAGCAGGTCACGAAACCCATGGCCAGCGGCAGCAGCGTGGACACCGCCGTCCACTTCGCGCTGCCGGTCTCCTTGTAAATGGTGTAGATGGTGGTGGAGCAGGGGTTGTGCAGGAGGCTGAAGAGCATGAGGCAGGCCGCGGTCAGCGTGCTCCATCCGTTCGCCCGCAGCAGCTCGCCGATCTGCGGCGCGTCCAGCTCGAACATCACGCCGGCCCCCGCGCCCACCTCGGGCACGCCGCCGGTGAGCACCGTGAGCATCAGCACCGTGGGAATCACGATCTCGTTGGCCGGGATGGCCACCACATAGGCCAGCAGAATCACGCCGTTGAGGCCGATCAGCACCCCCAGCGGATTCATCCACTGCACCAGATGTTCGGCGATGCTCGCCCCGCCCACCTGCACGTTGCTCACCAGCCAGATGGCCGCACCGGCCGGTGCCGCGAACACCACCGCCCGCCAGAGCACGATCAGCGTGCGGTCGAGGAGCGACGTGTACAGCGTCTGCAGCACCCGCGGCGGCCGGTACGGCGGCAGCTCGAGCGAAAAGCTCGTGGCTTCCCCGCGCAGCACCGTACGCGTAAGCAGCCACGACGACAGGAACATGGCCAGCACCCCCAGCAGCGTCACCCCCACCACCGCCGACGCCGACACCAGCCCGGCCAGCGGTGCCGGCGCCAGCGCGCCCACGAAGATCGACGCCATCAGGATCTGCGTGGGCCAACGGCCATTGCACAGCGAGAAGTTGTTGGTGATGATCGCCACCAGCCGTTCGCGCGGGCTGTCGATGACCCGCGTGGCCACCACGCCGGCCGCGTTGCAGCCAAAGCCCATGCACATCGTGAGCGCCTGCTTGCCGTGCGCACCCACGCGTCGGAACAGCGCGTCGAGGTTGAACGCCACCCGCGGCAGGTAGCCGAAGTCCTCGAGCAGCGTGAACAGCGGGAAGAAGATCGCCATGGGCGGCAACATCACCGCCACCACCCACGCCGTGGCCAGGTACACGCCGTCGATCAGCAGCCCCGACAGCCATGCCGGCGCACCGATGGTGGCCGCGCCTGCACGCAGCCACGCATGCCCGTTGTCCACCAGTAGCTCCCCCAGCATGGCCGACGGCACATTGGCACCGGCGATGGTGAGCCAGAACACCACGCCCAGCATCAGCACCATGAGCGGAAAGCCGGTCACCGGGCTGGTGAGCCACCGATCGAGCGTGCGGTCGAGATCGAAGCGCACCCGCTGCGCCCCCGTGAGCATCGAGCGCCGCGCGATCCCCTCGGCCGCTTCATAGATGCCCTGCGCGATGCGATCATGGAAATCGGCCGGCAGCCGCCAGCGCACCGCGCTCGCCGCCGCCAGCACGGCCTCGCCGTCGGTGGCCACCGGCATGCCCGCCGCCGCGGCCGCCTGGGCCACCGAGTGCGGCGGTGGCGGCGTGTGCCGCGGCGACACCGGTTCCTCACGCGCCAGCAGGTCGAACTCGCCGCGGTGTACGGCCGCTTCCACCCGTTCGTCGGCGTTCAGCAACCGCAGTGCCACCCAGCGCGCATTCGGCAGCGCCGGATAGGCCTGCTGCACCGCATCCTGCACTTCGGCGATCAGCGCCTCGACGTCGGGGGCATAGCGCGCCACGCGAAACGGCGCCGGTTTCACCGCGCCGGTGGCCACCTCGCGGATGGTCGTGCGCAGCGCGTCCAGCCCTTCTCCCTGCCGCGCCGCCGTGGCCACCACCGGTACGCCCAGCTCACGCGACAGCGCGGCCGGATCGACCGCCGCGCCCACGCGGCGCGCTTCGTCGACGAGGTTGAGGCACACCACCACCCGGCTGGTGACTTCCAGCACCTGCAGCGCGAGGTTCAGGTTGCGCTCGAGCCGCGTGGCGTCGAGCACCAGCACCGTCACATCGGGACGGCCGAAGAGCAGCATGTCGCGCGCCACTTCCTCGTCGTCGCTGGCCGCCTGCAGCGAATACGTGCCTGGCAGATCCACCAGCTTGAAGCGCGTACCGCCCACGGTGAACAGCCCCTCGGCGCGCGTGACCGTCTTGCCCGGCCAGTTGCCCGTGTGCTGCCGCAGCCCCGTGAGCGCATTGAACACCGTGCTCTTGCCCACGTTGGGGTTGCCGGCCAGCGCCACGAGGTGATCGAAGCGGTCGGAGCGCACGCCCAGCTGCACCAGGGCGGCGTCGCGCTCCGGCAGTCGCGGGCGGAAAGTGGTCGGGCTCACGCGGCCGCCTCGTCCGGTGCGGCCGCATGCTCGCCGTCCGTCTCGATGTCCGGTTCGATCTCGATCCACTCGGCCTGCTGCCGTCGCAGCGCGATCAGCGCGCCGCGAATGCGATACGCGATCGGATCGCCCGACGCGCTGTCGAGTTCGGCGACAATGCGCGTGCCCGGCACCACGCCGAGGTCGAGCAGGCGCCGCCGCTGCGCCCCCTGACAGCGGCTCGTGATGGCGCGCACGCGCGCCGTCTGCCCGGGCGTGATGTCGGCCAGCGTGGGACGTCGACCTGTGTCGGTGGAAGCGCGTCGCGCCACCGTCACCGCCGATGCGCAGGCGTCGGGGAGCAGCACCTCACGGCCGTCGAACGCCACCGTGGTGCCACGTGCATCCCGGGCGCGCACTTCGAGCGGCGTGCCGAGCGCGAGGCCGAGGGCCCGGACGCGGTCGTAGGGAGCACGCGGTTCGTCCTCGAGATGGCGCACCACGGCCGCATCGCCCACGCCGAGGGTGGTGAGCAGCACGCCGTCGTCACCGGGCAGTTCGCCGGTGGCGGTGGGGATCGGGTCGCCGTGCGGATCGAAGCGCGGTTGCCCCATCGACGCCGCCAGCTCCTCCACGTCGGCCGGTGACAGCGTGTGCTCCTGCTCCTCGGCCAGTTCGTGCCACTCCTCGGGGCCAATGCCGGTGCGATCGGCGAGGTAGCGCTCCACGAGCCGATGCGACCGCACCACGCGCAGCGCATCGGCGCGCCCCGACGCCGTGAGGTGATACCCGCCCTCATGCGGCTCGGCGAGTCCGCGCGAAGACAGCCGCGCCAACAGCTCCTGCGTACGCGTGCGCCCCAGCCCCAGCGCGTCGGCGAGTGTGGCATCGGTGATCGCCTCGCCGCGCTCGCCCGCGTGAAAGAGGCACTTGATGGCGTCTTCGACCCGCGTACGCTCCGAGATGCGCAGCAGGCGCCGGATACGCGCTGCCATCCCGATGCGCGGCCACAGCAGCGCTGCCAGCAGCAGCACCGCCACCACGAACCAGAGCAGCGCGACCCGTGGGTCGACGATGCCGTCGGTCAGCCCCTCGGCAACCATGTTGGTCATCGGCTCACCGGCGCGACCGGGCGGGTACGGTGGCGGCGGGCGCGGCCGGCGCGGTCGCGTCACAGAGCAGCGCCGTGGCCAGTGTGGTGCCCACGAGGCGCTCGCCCTCGGCCGTCTCGAGGCGCATCAGTCCGAGCGGGGCCTGCGTTTCGAGCACCGTGAGGTGCACCCCCGGTACCAGCCCGATGGCGGCCAACTGGCGCAGCCGCTCCGCCTCGGGCGCCACCACCTGGCGCAGCGTCACCCGAGTGCCGTCGGCGAACGCCGTGAGCGGGCGCACCTTGCGCACCGGCAGCACGCCGCGCGCGTCGGGAATGGGGTCGCCATGCGGGTCGTACTCGGGGTGCCCCAGCGCCTGGGCCATGCGTTCGAGTACGAGGTCCGAGACGGCGTGCTCGAGCCGTTCCGCTTCGGCATGGACCTCGTCCCACCCCAGGCCGAGCCGCTCCACCAAGTATGTTTCCAAGATGCGGTGCCGGCGTACCACGGCCAGCGCCGCCCGCTTGCCGGCGGCGGTGAGCGACACGCCGTGGTACGGCACGTGGTCCAGCAACCCCTGTTCGGCAAGACGCCGCACCATGCCCGTGACCGACGGCGCCGACACCGACAGGCGGGCGGCGATGTCGGTGGTGGCCGCATACGGTCCATCCCTCGTCAGGAGATAGACCGCCTTGAGGTAATCCTCGGCGGAGGTGGACAGCGGTTCGGCAGGCATCCCGGCTGGTCGTCTTGATTTAGGTTGTCCTAAACCAACTCCGCCGGGGCCTCGCCGTCAAGCCGCCGCTTGCTCGATCAGGCGGGAGAGGTGAGTCTTGGAGTCATGGATATTTACCGTGGGCATGACGTCAACTTCGTTCAATGGACTTAGTCAGGCCAACCCGCTGTTGCGCGCCCGTTCCGCCACCGGGGGTGGCGTCGAGGGCACGCGCCGGCCGCAGCGTCGTGCGCCTCGGTGTCCTCGCCGGTGTCCTCGCCGGTGTCCTTGCCGCCTGCCGCCCCTCCGAACCCGTGCCGCCGACGTTCTCGCCGCCGGCGCTCACCCTCGTGCCCGCGCCCGAGCTGCGCATCGAAAGCCCGGTGGGCAGCGACTGCAACCGCCCGTCGTTCTGGATCGGCGACACGTTCCACCAACTCGTCTCCAACCAGCACGTGTGGCGCAGCGAGGGCGGGCGCGATGCGGCCACCGCGCAGCGCTTCACCCTCACCCGCTTCGCCGACGATCACCCCACCTTTGCCTGGGACAGCACCCGCCGCTGGTACGTGCACGACATCAACACCGACGTCGCGCCCACCGACACGAAGATGCGCTGGATGGAGTCCGTGTACCGTCGCCCGTCGACGGGCGAGCTGTACGGGCTGTATCACATGGAAGAAGGGCCGTACGTGCGCTGCGGCGCGCCCTTCGAGCGCCCGTATCTCTCGGTGCCGCACATCGGTCTCGCGAAGTCCACCGATGACGGCCGCAGCTGGCGCGACCTCGGGCTCATCCTCAGCGACGGCAGCTTTCCCATTTCGTGCGATCTGCCCATCCGCTTCTTCGCCGGCGGCGTCGGCGACCCGAGCATGGCGGTAGGGCCCGACAGCACACACGCGTACATCGTCTTCACCGACTACTCCGGCGCCGACCCGGCCACGCAGGGCATCCAGGTGGCGCGGCTCGCCCTCGCCGACCTCGACACACCACTGCACCCCGACGGTCGCAGCAAGGCCATGCGCTGGCACAACGGCGCGTGGGCCGGCCCCGGCTTGCAGGGCACCAGCTCGCCGCGCGCCGGCCAGACGTGGGCGCCCACTCCCCTCGGACAGGCCACGCCGCTGCTGCCGCCGGCCCGCTCGTGGCAGGACCCCGACGGCGGCGGCTTCTGGGGGCCGTCGCTCTCGTGGAACACGCACCTGGGCGCGTTCGTGCTGCTGCTCAACAACGTCTCCGGCGCCCGCGCGTTCGACGCCGAGGGGAACTACATCACGTATCTCCCCGACATGACGGCGCCGCGCCCCGTGCCGAGTACCCCGCAGCGGCTGCAGGACCTGCCCAACGCCCCCGAGGCAAGCTGGTATGCACAGGCCCTCGGCGACCCTGCCATGAAAGGCACCAGCGCCCTCACCGGTCAGGACGCGCGCTTGTTCCTCGGCGACCGCTCGCGGGTACTGCTGCGCTTCGGGCGATAGCTCGCGCCACGCGCGCCGGCGCGGTGCGGCGATACATTGCGCCCCATGGACCACGTGGATGTGCTCGTCGTCGGCGCAGGGCTCTCCGGCATCAGCGCCGCGTGGCACCTGCAGCGCGCCTGCCCTTGGCTGTCCTATGCCATCATCGAGGCGCGTGAGCGCATGGGTGGCACCTGGGACCTGTTCCGGTATCCGGGCATCCGCTCCGACTCCGACATGTACACGCTCGGCTATCGGTTCCGGCCGTGGCGGAACGCCAACGCCATCGCCAACGGGCCAGCCATCCGGCGCTACATCGAGGATACGGCGCGCGAGGCCGGCATCGACCGCCGCATCCGCTTTCAACATCGGCTCGTGCATGCGGCGTGGTCGTCGGCCGATGCGCGGTGGACCGTGACGCTGGAGGTGGGCGCCGAGCGCGTGCGCACGCAGATGACCTGCGGGTTCGTGTACAGCTGCTCGGGGTACTACGACTACGCCCAGGGCTACACGCCGGCGTGGGAAGGGCTGGACGCATTCCGCGGCCACGTCGTGCATCCGCAGCACTGGCCGGCGGACCTCGAGTACGCCGGCAAGCGCGTGCTGGTGATCGGGAGTGGCGCCACGGCGGTCACCCTCGTGCCGGCGATGGCCACCGGACCGGGGGCGGCCGCGCACGTCACGATGCTGCAGCGCTCCCCGTCGTACGTGGCCACGTTGCCGTCGCACGATGTCGTGGCCGCCGCCTTGCACAAAGCATTGCCGGAGCGACTGGCCTACGCGCTCACGCGCTGGAAGAACATCGCGCGCAGCATGTTCTATTTCCGCATCGCCCGCAGCAGGCCCGCCGTGTTCAAGCGATCGCTGCGCACGGCCGCCCTCGAGCAGCTCGGCGCCGACTTTCCGGTGGATGTGCACTTCGCGCCGCGCTACGCACCGTGGGATGAGCGGCTCTGCATCGCGCCCGACGGCGACCTGTTCCGGGTGCTGCGGGAGGGGCGCGCGAGCATCGTCACCGACCACATCACGCACTTCGACGAAACCGGGGTGCAGCTCGCCTCGGGGAAACACCTCGACGCCGATATCATCGTGACCGCCACCGGCCTCCGCATGGCGCTGCTGGCCGGCGTGACGATCGCCGTGAACGACGCGCCCTTCGACCTGCGCGCCCAACTGGTGTACAAGGGGCTGATGCTCAGCGACCTCCCCAACTTCGCCATGTCGGTGGGATACACGAACGCGTCGTGGACGCTCAAGAGCGACCTCATTGCGCAGCACGTGTGCCGTCTGCTTACGCACATGCGCTCGCGCGGGTACACGCAGGTCACGCCCCGTCGCGACCCCGCCATGCCCGGCACGTCGGTCTTTGCGTTCACCTCGGGGTACGTGCAGCGCGCCCAGGCCGAGCTGCCGAAGCAGGGCCCGACGGCCCCGTGGCGGCTCTACCAGAACTACATCAAGGACCTGCTGATGCTGCGCCATGCGCGCGTCGATCATCCGGCGCTGGAGTTCTCATGAATCCCCTGGTGCTGAGCGCCTTCTTCGCGCTGTCGGCCGTGTACGTCGGCCTCGCGCTCTTCGCGCGGGCCACCACGCGCAAGGTGGAGCGGCTGGTGCCGCCGGAGGGCGACTTCGTGGAGGTGGACGGGGTGCGCCTGCATTACGTGGAGCGCGGCAGCGGGCCCACGACGCTGCTGCTTGTGCACGGGCTTGCGGGCAACGCGCGCCACTTCACCTATCGCCTGCTCGAGGCGCTCGCCCGCGACCATCGGGTGATTGCCATCGACCGGCCGGGCTCGGGGTATTCCACGCATCTGCCCGGCGAGTCCGGCCCGCAGGCGCAGGCGGCGCTGCTGGCGGCGTTCATCGAGGTCAAACAGCTCGACCGCCCGGTGGTGGTGGGGCATTCGCTGGGCGGGGCGGTGGCCCTGGCGCTGGCGCTGCACCATCCGGCGCAGGCGCGTGCGCTCGCGCTGCTGGCGCCGCTCACCCAGGTGCCGCCGGCGGTGCCCGATGTGTTCGCGGCCCTCGCCGTTCCCAATGCGGTGGTGCGGTGGGTGGTGGGGTGGACGCTGGCGGTGCCGCTGTCCATCGCCCGCCGCGACGCCGTGCTGCGCGTGGTGTTCGGCCCCGATCCGGTGCCCGGTGATTACGGCATCGCCGGCGGCGGCCTGCTGGCGGTACGCCCCGCCACGTTCATCTCGGCGGCGGCCGACCTCGTGGCGGTACCCCGTGATCTGCAGGACATGACGACACGCTATCCGCAGCTGACGGTGCCCGTCAGCGTGCTGTACGGCACGAAGGATCGGGTACTGTCGCCGCGGCTGCATGGTGAAGGGCTGCGGGCGCAGCTCCCCGCGGTGCAGCTGGAGTGGATCGATGGCGCCGGGCACATGCTGCCGCTCACGGCCCCCGAGCGGGTGGCGGCGTTCGTGCGGGGCGTCGTGGAGCGCGCCACATGACGGACCGGGTCCCGGTCCGGCGCGCGTTGAGCCGGCTGGCCTTCATCGGCATGCCGGCCGGCGCCGCCGGCTGCGACGGGCCAGCCCCTCCACCGGACATTCGTGACGGCACGCCGGTGGCCGTCGCCGCAGCGCCGCCGCCGGCCATTGTGCGCATCGACACCGTGCTGCGTGGCTTCGAGGTGCCGTGGGGAGTGGCGCCTCTCCCGGGCGGCGGGCTGTTCGTTGCCGAACGGCCAGGGCGCATCCGGTATCTCGCGCCGAGGGCCGACGGCAGCGTGGTGTGGGCCACGCTCGATGTCTACGCGAAGGACCCGGGCATCGGCCCGGAGGCCGGGCTCATGGGGACTGCCGTCGACCCGGACACCAGCCGCAGTCTCGCGCGGTACGCGCTGGCCACCACCTGGCGCACCCCGGGTGACCCCGTGCGCGGGCGCTGCCGACGCGCCTCTGGCGCCGACTCGCGGCGCTCGCTTCACCGGTGGGGGCGCTCAAGTACAAAAACCGGCTCCTGCGGCTGACGCCGACGGCCGACGGGGCCGTGCGTACGGATGTGCTCGTGGAAGATCTCTCTACGGCGTTCTACCTTGCTGGAGACGGCCTGGCTGTGGGCCCCGACGGCCTGCTGTACGCGACCGTCGGCGACGCGCTGCTGCCGCCGCTCGCGACCTGCAGCGGCCGGTGGGAAAGCTGCTGCGCTACACACGCACCGGTGGAATCCCGGCCGAGCAGCCGGTGCCTGACTCACTGGTGTTCGCGCGCGGGCTGCGCAATACGCAGGCCTTCGCGTGGCTCCCCGACGGCATGCTGCTCGGCGTGGACCACGGTCCCACGGGCATGGAGCAGGAACAGCGGCGGCGCGGTCAGGATGAACTGAATGTGCTGCGCGCCGGTGGCGACTACGGCTGGCCGCATGTGACCGGGTGGCAGACCGCCTCCGGCATCACGTCGCCGGCGTGGATGTGGCCCGACGCCATCGCCCCCGCCGGCCTCCCGGTGCGCCCCGCCACCTCACCCGACTCGGCGCAGCTGCTCGTGGCCGGGCTGCGCGGCCAGCTCGAGCAGCTCACGCTCGCGTGCGCCAACGGTGTGAGGCACAAGGTCGCACGCACAACGCTGCTGGATGGCACCTACGGCCGCCTGAGGTCGGTGGTGGTGGCCTCCGACGGGTCGGTGCTGCTCACCACCAGCAACCGCGATGCCCGCGGCATCACGCGCCCCGGCGACGAACTCGTGGTGCGGCTGACGCTGGCGCTGTAGCGGGCCCGTCGTCGCGCGCAGGGGTGTGCGCGACCACGTCAGCGTGAACGCCGCCGCCGGCCGACTGCCACACCGAACAGCCCGGCACCGGCCGCCAGCAGGGCGCCACTCGCCGGCTCCGGGAGCACCGACGCGCCGTTCACCTCAAACACGAAGTCGAAGAAAGAGATCGGGTCACCCTGCAGGAACGCGACGCCGTCGGCAAAGCTGTCGTCAGTCAAGAAGACGCCCCAGTACGTGCTCGACGTCGACACCATGGCGGTACAGGTCGTGCCCACCGTCAGCGGCGTACCGGTGAAGTCGGCGTCTGCTCGCGTTCTCGTGCAAGTGCCGCTACTGCTGCCCCAGCGGCCCTGCCCAAGCGCTTGACGATCTGGACCCAGTGGCTCGACACGACGCTGCTCTCGCCGGTGCCGCACCGACAGGTGGTGCTCACCATCCCCAAGCGGCTGCGCGCCTACGGTCTCTACCGCCGTCGCCTGCTCGGCGAGATCGCCCTCGTGGCGACCCGCCCCGTCACCGTCGCCATTCGCACGCTGACGGGGGAGCGCGACCTCGCCGTCGGCATCGTGGCGTGCCTGCAGGCGCCATGGGTCGCGGGCCAACTGGCATCCGCACCTGCACCTCCTCGTCACCGACGGTGGCTTCCAGCCGGACGGGGCCTTCGTGTCGTGGCCGGTGCACGAGACCGCGCGGTTGACCGAGGCATGTCGCCGCGCCGTGCTGCGGTTGTTCGTGCGGCTGGAGCTGTTCGATGAGGACCAGGCCGCGGGCATGCTCATCTGGCCGCACTCGGGGTTCCCTGTCCATACGGCCGTCTGGGTGCCGGAGGACGATCGCGCGTTCGCGACCCGCCTCGCGCGCGACTGCGCCCGGAATCCCGTCGCACGGGAGCGGCTCACCTACGACCGCGCCGCCAAGGCGGTGACCTACCGGTCCGACAAGTCCGAGGGCCCAACGGCGGGCCCCGAGACCGCCGACCCGCTCGAGTTCCTGGCCCGGGTGCTGGTGCACATCCCCGACAAAGGCCACGTCACCACGCGGGACGATGGCTGGTCTGCCAACCGTCCGCGTGGGATGCGACAGCAGGCGGAGCCCGTCGCGAGCGAGGCGCCGCCCGTGATCCTCCCCGCGACCCGACTGGCGCCCACCGAAGCCAGCCGCCGGTGGGCGAAGGCCCTACGGCGACCCTGCTCCAGCAGATGTTCGAGGTCGACCCGCTGGCGTGTCCGACCTGCCATGGCCCCATGCGGGTCGTCGCGGGCATGACCCAGGCGTCGGTGATCGACCAGATCCTCGCGCACCGCCGGACCCGCGCCGCGCGCGAGGCACCCCCCGGGCCGCGGAGCCCCCCATCGACGCGGGCCTCCGCGAGCCGGGGCCAGTCACGCGCCCCACGCCCGTCCGCCGAGGCCCCGTCCACCGCCTGAGGACCGCCCCCGACGCCCCGCTCCCCGGCGGGGACGGGTGGCGTGCGCGGCCGTCCCACCGCGGCGTCACCGTGGGCGCCGCCGGCGCTGGCCCCCCCCGCTGACCGCCGCTCGAACGACGCTCACGGCGCCCGGGCGAGCGGCAGGGCACGCCGCGGCCCCTCACGCGGTGCTGGCAAGGTCGGCGATGGCGCCGTCCGTTCGACGAATAGTCGACCGACCCCGATTGAAATTCCTATCCCG
>JBEILM010000068.1:0-21314 GCA_040379205.1 Gemmatimonas sp. | reverse complement strand
CGCTCGGGGGGCGTGGCAGTCGGGCCGTCGTCGTCGCTGCTGCAAGCGGCAGCCAACGGAAGCAGCAGAAGCGGCAGGAGCGTGGCAGGCAGGCGCATGGCAGGCAGGGTGAGGGACGGAGGAACCGGGTTATCCCATCGAACTCCCCCCTCCGGGGACGCGTTCCCTGGCGGACCCGACGGTCAGAACATGTACTTGAACCAGTGGGCCACGCGGGTCGCCATCGTTCCGCGCGGCGGGAGCAGCGCGTCCAGTTCGGCCGGGTCGCTGATCCAGCGCGACTGCCCGATCAGGGAGATCAGATCGATGGTGGCCGTCACGGACGGCCACCCGGCCAACATCACCACGGCCTCGCCGTCACTCACCATGCTGCGATCGTTCTGGTTGGCCGACCCCAGCATTGTGTAGAAGATCACGCGGTCGCGCGCGGACGGCGCGAGTCCGTCGTACCACCGCTGCACCACCTCACCCCCGATGTCGATGCGCGCGTCCGGGTAGTCCTCGAAGGCGGCCACGGCGGCGCCGCGCGACTCGAGCTGCGCCATGCGGCGCGGTACGAACTCGCGCGTCATGTCCACCCAGTCGGTGCGCGCCATCACGTCCCACGCCTCACGCGAGGCCATGAAGTTGGCCTTGAGGTGCAGCAGTGGCCGCTGACTGGCCTCGAACTCCGGCCCCTCCCGCACGGGCGTGGGCAGCTGACCGTACGTCTGCGCAATCTGTTCGAGGCCTGTGAACACCGACGGCGGAAAGGCGAACAGGTCGCGCAGCCATGCATGCTGCGACAGGGTGGCCCGCACCGCGAGGATCTTCTTGGGCACGTCGGAGACCGGAATGTCCGACGCATACAGGCCCACCTTGAGCAGACCGCCATTGGCCTGGATGATCGGGCCAAGGACCCGCTCCGCCATCAGCAGGCGCCAGAGCAGCTCACGACTGCGGACGAGCGAACCGAACGCCCGGGCCGGGGCATTGGCCAGCGTGGGTGCGATGACCAGCACCCGCACGCCCCGCATCGCGCACCCCGTGAGCATGGCGCCCCAGAAGGTACCGTTCCACAGCGAGTCGGGGATCTTGATGACCGACCCCGGCGGCATGAGGGAGTAGAGCACGGCCTTGGTGACGTTGATGCTCTTGGTGTCGTACCCCGTCCGGTTCTGCAGCAGCACGGCGCGCAGCGGCCGGCCGCCGATGTGCCTGGCCCGCGCGACCTGCGCGTCGTAGTCGAGCGCGCGCGGTTCCGCACGCAGCACGGCGGGAATGCGCTCCGGTGTGACGCCCTGGCTCAGCAGCAGCTCCCGCGCGGCTGTCTTGAGGGCCACGTTGGCCGGCCCCCGCACCAGCAGCGAGCGATCCTCCCATGACAGGTTGGCGTAGTGCTCCCCGATGCCGGCACCGGTGACGATCGACTCCCCGCGGTACAGGTCCCGCTCGGTGATGTCGTAGAACACGAGCTTGCGATGGTCGCGCATCCACGTGTCGGGCACGGGGAAGGCGGTGGCCACCTGCCAGCTCCAGAAGGTCGGATCGTTGGTGTTGGTGATGTTGACGTGCACCTTCACGAGATTGTGCAGCCAGGCTTCACCGTATTGCGCGCGTTGCGCGGACAGCAGCGACGACTGGGCGATGGCGAGGCGCAGCGAGTCCTGGGCGGCGTGCAGCGAGTCCTGCCACGCGGCGAAACGCGCCGGCAGCTGCACTTCGTGCCGCAGCGGGCGCTCCAGGAGGTTCATCCACAGGCTGCCCCGGTTGTTGCGGTAGAACCATTCGTCGAGAATGATGAGATACGACGGGAACACCCCCGTGCTGTCATAGGCCCGCACCCGGCTGATCATCGCCGCGAGGTACGAGCGCAGCACGTGCCGGAAGCTCATCTCGTCGGGATCGCCGCGACTGTCGATGCCCCGGAAGTCGTGGGTCCAGAGCACGTGGTACTGGCGCGCATCCCGAATGGTGCGACTGAGCTGATACTGGAACTGCTCGTTGATCACATACGTCACGTCGTTGCCGTCGGTGATCCGCTCGCCGCTGGCCCGATCGACGAGCGCGTCGATCTCCGCCTGCGAGTCATGCTCCTCCGGCAGGATCGCGAGCTGCAGCGGCAGCCATACGAAGCGCGACCCCTGCCAGTCGTGGTGTGCCGTGGCCCGCACCTCTTCCGCGATGTCGAGCAGCCCGACGAACACGCCAAGCACATCGTCGACCCGTTCCCGCGGCACCGACGACTCCACATGCAACCACCGCAGGAACAGGCCACTGGCGAGCACGGCGTACTCACGCAGCGTGTCCGACTCCTTGTTCTGGCCCAGCAGACGGTCGTACGGCAGCAGCACTTCGTCGAGTAGGACCGCCCGGGCCTGCTGGGCCACCTGCCGCCCCACGCCGCTGGCGATGCGGTCGCCGGGCGTACCGAGGACCAGTGCGAACGCGCGCTCGATGGCGTGGTGAAAGCGGCGCGTCTCCTGTTCCAGCGTGGTCCCCTCGGCGGCGCGCGCAATATCGCGCAGCCGCGCGAGCACCGCCGCATCGCTGGCGCGCCCACCGCCGCCCTTGTGGTCCAGCCACGGCACGGTGAGCCGCTGCATCTGCAGGGCGGCCTCCCGCGCCTCGGCGAGCGCGGCCGGCACCTCCGGCCGTTTCGTGGGTAGCCTGGCGTACGGTGCCCGTCGCTCGGACAGCAGCACCCGGTCGCGCAGGGGGCGCGTGGTGCCCAGGGGAATGCGGCGCCCGAGCGGCGATTCGATGCCCAGGGTAAGAACGCGCTCCGAACCCGAGCGATAGTCCAGTCGGAGCTGCGACCCGTCGTGGAACAGCCCGCCGCGCCGGCCGGGCCAGTTGAACGAGAGGATCGGCCGCACCTGCCGATCGAGGCCGCTGTAGTCCACACCGACCCCGAGACGCAGGAACGGCGACACGACCCGGGCGCGCACCCCGCCATTGGCACCGGCATCGAGGGTGCCGCCGTAGACTTCGAGTTGGGCGCCCCCGAGGCCGAGCGCCCGGTTCAGGAATTCGCGGTACACCCCGATGCGGGCCTCGGCGATGCCGATGGCGTTGCCGTCGCGGCGCCCAACGCCCGTGGCGCCGCCGATGCTGGCCTGCCAGGCGCCCGGCTGGCCCAGTGAGAAGGTCGTGCCGCCGTCCGAGGGCAGGCGGCTCTGTGCCGGCAGTACGGTTGCCCATCCACCCATGGCGGCAAGCAGTCGCCGCGTCCATCTGGCCATGCGCACCGTCATCGTGAGGGCGGGACGAACGGGGGACACCGCTGCAACGAATCACGCGGCGGCAGCGTGCCCTTTCGCAAGGCCCAGGTGCCGTCCTCGCGCAACCACCCCGTGCCGACGTCGGCTCGACAGGAGGCCGCCAGTCCGGCGCCGACGATGTGTGTGAGATCGAAGAGCATGCCGGCCTGGCGTCGAATGGCGTGGTGTGTACCGAAGGCCCGTTGAAACCACCCTTCGGTGGTCACGCCGTCGGTGATGTCGACCGTCTCCAGCAGCGGATGGCGCAGCACCGGGTTGGTGCGCTGGCCTGCCCGCGGCGCACCGGCGGTCTGGCCGGCGATGGCCAGTGCCCGGTCGCGGCTGGAGACATACAACACCTGCCGGCGCGTGATGGGTGCGAACGCCGGAAGCAGGGTGTCGCGAAAGCGCTCGGCCTCGACGTCGGGTACCATAAAGGCGAGGGCGCGCAGCGGACGTCGCTCGAGCACGGCACGCAGGGGGGAATCGAACGCGAGTGACTCCCCCGCCAGCTGGGCCCCCAACGAGTGCACCGCCATCACGAGCGTGTTGTCGTCGAGCGACTCGGCCAGCGCGCCCACCACGCGCACAAACGTCGGGCGGCTCGCCTGCGCTGCCATCGAGTCCTCCTGATACGCCCGGGTGAGCAACGCCCCGGCGCGAGGCCACGTGATGCCGCGGCCGTTCGAGGGCCAGCAGAAGGCAATCCACGGCGCGCGGCTGCCTGCCAGCTGCCGCGCCTGCGCGGTGAACTTCCACGCCTCGTGGAGTGACGTGCCGAACCCGTGCACATACAGCATGGCCACCGCGTCCGTCGTGGGCCGTGCCGTCACCTCGCCGCGGAGTGCGTCACGAAAGGCACTCGCCGACAGGGTGATGCTGTCCACCAGCGTGAGTACCACATCCGGCGTGGTGCCGTCGGAGGCGTCGCGATGATAGATGGCCACGCCATACTCCACCGAGTCGGCGAGCAGGCGGGTGTCCGTGCCTTGGTCGCGCGCGCGCACGGACATGTACCACACGCTGTCCGTCCCCGCCGGTCGTGGCTCCGTGGTAGTGCGCACGGCGGCCGTGCAGCCGGCCAGAGCACCACCACACCCGATCGCCATCATGAAGCCTGCCAGCTTCACGTTGTCGGCATATTGACCGTGAACCGCAGCACCGCCGCCACACCGCCGTGTGCGTCGAGCCGCGCCTGGGCCTCACCTTCCACCTCGATCACCTGCGCTCCCTGCGCGAACGCCGATCGCACCAGCGTGCGCGCCTCCTCGGGATGCTCGTGCACGAACCGGTCGGACACCACCAGGTCGGCCACCTGCGCGAGCGCCAGCGCCTGGTGCGTGGCCTCCGCCCCCATGACCCCGCGCGCCCGGCTCGCCGCGTCGTTCTCGATGGCCACGACCCGCTCCACCTCCCACGCCCCGCGCAGCTGTAGCGCGGTGCTCATGGCCACCCGGATCCGTTCCGCCGGCGTGGCCGCCATATCGAGCGACGACGCCGTGGCGCTACGCGAGGCCAGCGCCGCCGGCAACAGCGTGCCGAGTTTCGGCAGCAGGTGGGCGTTGCCGCCCAGCACGATCCAGTCTTCGGGCTGGGCCACGCGCGTCACCCGCGCCGCCAGCTCGCGCAGCAGATGCTCACTCGCATCGCGCTGCGAGCGCTGGGCAGCATCGGTCACGGCCGTACCACGGGTACCGGCATGAAACCCCGGCTTCGGGGCATCGCCCATGTGCGTACCCAGCGTCACCTCCACTTCGGCGTCGAGTGTCGCCAGCACGTCGAGGCCACCAGGCGTCACCCGCGCGACTTCACCATGCCGGCTGTCGGCCATGACCAGCAGCACGGGTACCTGCTGACGCAGCGCCCGGAGGTACGGCACGGTGTCCGGACCGTCCTGCCAGCGGACGACCGCCTCCATGGCGACGGGCAGCGTGGCCGAATGCTGCAGGCCGTCTCTGGTGACCATGGCTACCCACCCCGGGGTGCCGAGGGGGCCGTTGACGGTCGCCAACTCATCGTGCAGCGCCTTCACACAGGCATCGAACGCCTCGCGTTCCTCCGGCACCGAGTCGTGCAACGCCTGTGCGAGCTCACGCAGGCGCGGCTCCAGCTCGCGCTGCCATCGATACCGCTCTGCGGGATCGCGCGTGGCGCCGGTGAGGTACACCGTGAGCACCTTCTCACCCTGCAGGGCGCGCTCGAGTGTGGCGAGCGTCCGGGACGTCAGCATCACAACCTCCGGTCCATGGGACGTGGTGGGACGCATTCCAACCTATCCGGCGCCGGTCGAGGCGCGTCAGCGAATCCCTGACGCGACGTCCGCCATCCGCGCACGAGTCGCAGGCACCCGCTGCCTCGGGCCTCTCACTTCGAAGGGCATCCGTTATCCCCCCTCCGGCTCCGCGCTGAAGTCGGGCGGTCAGCGGTCCGATCCTCCGAGGGCTGACATCAGAACCGCGACGGCAGCGCGGAGCCTGAGGGGGAGGCGAGCGCCGGCCGGAGCGTCGGATTACCGACGACCCGGCTCTGGCTCAGGCGCGCAGCACCTCTGGCAGTACCCGGGCCACTTCCCGCATCTCGTCGGGGGTGCCGATGCTGATGCGCACCCAGTCGTGGTACGGCGGGAAGGCGCGTCCGATGAGGAAGCCCTTGGCCAGCATGCGCTGCTGCACGGCAGCGGCCGGCATGCCGGCGTGGAAGAACACGAAGTTGGTGTGCGACACGCTGTGCGTCCGGCCGAGGGACTTGAGGGCGGCGGTCATGATGGCCCGGCCCTCGCGGTTGCGCGCCTTGCACATGTCCTGGTAGCTCGTGTCGCCGATAGACGCGATGGCCCCGCGGGCGCCGAACACACCCGGCGCGCTGGTGGCGAGCGTACGCAGGCGCTCTACGATATCGGGGCGGGCGATGGCGAAGCCCGTGCGCAGCCCCGCCAGGCCGTGGATCTTGGACGCCGTGCGCGAGATGATGACGTTCTCCCCCTTGAGCACGAGGTCGGCCATGCTGCGATAACTGGGGTCGTCCACGAAGTCGTGATAGGCTTCGTCCACGAGCACGGTGGTGCGGCGCGCCGCCTGCTCCACGAAGCGGCGCAGACGTGACGCTTCGGTGAGCGTACCCGTGGGATTGTTGGGGTTGCAGACGAACACCAGCGAGATGGCCTGCACGAGCCGCTGGTCCATGGCCGCCAGGTCGTGCGCATGATTGGCGTCGAGCGGCACCAGGTGCATCGTGGCGCCGATGCGCTCCGCATACCGCGGCAGCCCTTCGAAGGTCGGCCACGGGGCCAGGATCTCGCCGCCGCGCCGTCCGTACGCGAGTGCCGCCACCGACAGCACTTCGCTCGATCCGGCAGTGACGAGCACACACTCCTCGGGTACGCCCACGGCCTTGGCGAACACCGCCTCGAGTTCACGAGGTGAGGCGGCCCCGTACTTGTTGTGCTCGGCCCAGGCGCCGTCGATGGCCGCCTTGGCCGACGGGGCCATGCCGTACGGATTTTCGTTGGACGACAGGCGGATGGGTCCGTCGGCGCGGCGCAGCACCGCCATGGCCCGTTCGTGCATGGCGAACCCGTCGGCGGTCGTCTGCCCATGCCGTACCAGCGAGGCCGGGTCGCGCAGCGCCACCTCGAGCTCGTCGCGGCGTGGCGCGTCGAGCGCCGGCAGCAGCCCCGGGAGCGCGACCGACCCACCGGCCACGAGGCCGGTGGAGCGCAACCACTGACGACGTGAGAGGGACGGGGTACCGAGCAGTGAGCGGAAGAGCGACATGGGCGCCTCGGGGGGCAGGGAAGGGGAGGGCGGTGACGGCCGGACCGTGGCGCGGTCAGCCATCGGATGACGTGGCCCGCGGCGCGAGTTCTCGCTCCATCTCCACGATGCTGGCGGTGGTGTGCCACACCGAGTCGGGGTTGAGCGAGATGCTGTCGATGCCGGCCTCGACCAGGAACTGGGCGAACTCGGGGTAGTCGCTGGGCGCCTGCCCGCAGATGCCGATCTTGCGCCCCTTCGCGCGCGCCCCCGCAATGACGGTGCGAATGAGCGCCTTCACGGCGTCGTTGCGCTCGTCGAACACATGGGCCACGATCTCCGAGTCGCGGTCCACGCCGAGCGTGAGCTGGGTGAGGTCGTTGGAGCCGATGCTGAAGCCGTCGAAGAGCTCCGCGAACTGGTCGGCGAGGATCACGTTGCTCGGGATCTCGCACATCACGTACACCTCGAGCCCGCCCTCGCCGCGCACGAGGCCGTGCGACGCCATTTCGGCGAGCACCTTGCGCCCCTCCTCGAGCGTCCGGCAGAAGGGCACCATGACCTTGAGGTTGCGCAGCCCCATCTCGTCGCGCACGCGCCGCAGCGCTCGGCACTCCAGCGCGAAGGCATCGCGGAACCGTTCGTCATAGTAGCGCGATGCCCCGCGGAAGCCGAGCATGGGATTCTCCTCGTGGGGCTCGTAGGCAGCGCCACCAACGAGGCCGGCGTATTCGTTGCTCTTGAAGTCGCTGAGCCGCACGATCACGTCGCGCGGATGGAAGGCGGCCGCGATCATCGCCACGCCTTCCGCCAGCTTGTCCACGAAGAACTGGGGTTTGTCGGGGTACCCGGCGGTGAGGCGCGTGATCTCCGCCTTCACGGCGTCTTCGGGGAGCGTGTCGTAGGCCAGCAGCGCCTTCGGGTGCACCTTGATGTAGGTGCTGATGATGAACTCGATGCGCGCCAGCCCGACGCCATCGTTGGGGAGGAAGGACAGGCGGAACGCTTCCTCGGGGTTGGCCACGTTGAGCATGACCTGGGTGGCCGGGCGCGGCAGCGCGCCGAGGTCGCGCTGCTCCACCGTGAATGGCAGACGCCCCTCGTACACCACCCCCACATCGCCATCGGCGCAGGATACGGTCACCTCCTGCCCGTTCACCAGCACCTCGGTGCCGTTGCCCGTGCCCACCACGGCCGGCAGCCCGAGTTCGCGGCTCACGATGGCGGCATGACAGGTGCGGCCTCCACGATTGGTGACGATGGCGGCGGCCTTCTTGAGTGTGGGCTCCCAGTCGGGATCGGTCTTGTCGGTGACCAGTACCTCGCCGGCCACGAACTCCCCCAGATGGCGAGCCTCGCGAATGACGTGCACGCGGCCCACGCCGATCTTCGCGCCCACACTGCGCCCGCGCACGAGTGCGCGCGACCGCTCGCGCAGCACGTACGACTCCTGCACGGTGGCCGACTTCTGTGACTGCACCGTCTCCGGTCGCGCCTGCACGATCCACAGCTCCCCGGTGTGCCCGTCCTTGGCCCACTCCATGTCCATGGGCGTGAACGTGCCGCGCACGCGTGAGTAGTGCGCCTCGATGATCACCGCCCAGCGGGCCAGCGTCAGCACCTCGTCGTCGGTGAGCGCGAAGCGCGACTGCTCCTCAGGGGGCACCGGAAGGTTGCGCGTCATGCGGCCGCCGCCGGTGTCGTACACCATGCGCAGCTCCTTGCTGCCGAGCCGGCGCTGCAGGATGGGGCGGAACCCGTCGGCCAGCGTCGGCTTGAAGACGGTGTACTCGTCGGGATTCACCGCCCCCTGCACCACGTTCTCGCCCAGACCGTAGGCCGCGTTGATGAGCACCGCATGACGAAAGCCGGTTTCGGTGTCGATCGAGAACATCACCCCCGAGCAGGCAAGGTCGGCACGTACCATGCGCTGCACACCGATGGAGAGCGCGATCTGGTGATGATCGAATCCCTTGTGATGGCGATACGAAATGGCGCGGTCGGTGAACAGGCTGGCGAAGCAGCGACGGCACGTCTCCAGCAGCGGCTGACCACCGCGCACGTTGAGATACGTTTCCTGCTGGCCGGCAAAACTCGCATCGGGCAGATCCTCGGCGGTGGCACTGCTGCGCACCGCCACGTCAAGGTCGGGATCATCGGCGCCGCCGAGCTGGCGATACGCGGCCAGAATGGCCCGCTGCAGCGCCTCGGGGAGCGGCGCGTCGAGGATGATCTGCCGGATTGCCCGCCCGCATCGCTGCAGGCTGGTGACATCATCGGCGTCGAGCGTCGCGAGTACGGTGGCGATGGCCGAATCGGATCCCGAACTCTGCAGGAAGTCGCGGTACGCATCGGCGGTGATGGCGAACCCGTCGGGCACCCGCACGCCCTGGGCGCCCAGCTCGCGCACCATCTCTCCGAGCGAGGCGTTCTTGCCACCTACGATCGGGACATCGGCGATGGTGAGGTCGGCGAACCAGCGGATCCAGCGGTCGGATGAGGTGGTCATGCGGTGGATTTCCCGCGCGTGGGACAGGGGCAGCGACGTACACGGCGCCAACGGACTGGGGAACGGTCATACGCGGCTCCAACTCCGGCAGTCAGGGGCGCCCCGACGCGTGCCACCGTCCGAGCCTCGATGCGGGAACAGAGGCGTCGGGCTTTCCCTGACCGCGTGTGAGGGCAAGGCGAGCATGCGCCGGCGCAGTGCCGAGACGGGCCGGCGACTCACGCCAACACCTGCGCCAACACCTGCCCCGACCCGGCGGGTGGCGTGTATCCCCGGTGCGACGGCGAGGTGGCGTGCCTCGCCGGGCTCGAGGCCCTGGCGCGCGGTGGTCACCACGGCGCGCTTATCCGAGGCCAGGATGCGGCAGCGCTTGCGCTCGCGCTGGACGCCGCCGCGTCGGGCTTTCGGCGACGGGCCGCCTCTGCGTCCACGGACTGCTCCCACGCTGCCAGCAGCAGGCTCAACGCGCGCACGTCGTGCGGCTGGCGGCGCGCCAGGTCCCGCCGCTCGCCCGGATCCCGGCGCACGTCGAAGAGGAACGTGTGGGTGGCATCACTCACGATCTTGAGGTCACCGCGCCGCGCCGCGCGCTGTGTGCCGCCGCGCATCGTCGAGCGCCAGAAGAGGGTGCGCTCCGCCGGTGGCGCCTGACCGGTCAGCACGGGCAGCAGGTCCATGCCCTCGAGGCGTGCCTCGGCCGGTACCACCAGGCCCGCCGCTGCCAGGATGGACGCGGTGAGGTCCATGGTGATCCCCACCTGCGATGTGACGCGCCCTGCCGGAATGCGCCCTGGGCAGCGCACGAGTGCCGGCCCCCGGATGCCGCCCTCCCAGGTGGTCCACTTGCGGTTGAAGAGAGGCGAGTTGTCCGAGAGCCACTCGCCGCCGTTGTCGTTGGTGAAGATCACGAGGGTGTGGCGAGTGAGGCCATGCCGCTCGAGTGCAGCGAGGATGTCGCCTATGCGCTGGTCGAGCCGCTCCACCATGCGCACGTAGTGCGCCCGCGTGGCGGTCACGGAGTCCGCCCGCTTGAGAAAGCGTGCGTTTCCCACCGCGACACTTGCGGTCTCGGGATCCTGGAATGGCCAGTGTGGCGCGTTGAAGGCGACATCGAGGAAGAAGGGCTCGCGGGCGTGGGCGGCAATGATCTCCACTGCTCGCCGCGTGATGAGGTCGGTACTGTAGCCGCTCACGCGCACACGCGTGTCGTTCTCCCACAGATCGGGCTCCCCGCGACTGTCGGTGTGCTGCCAGTAATCGTGATAGCCGCTCTTGAGCCCGAAAAAGGTGTCGAAGCCGTGCGCGAGCGGACTCTGCGACGGCGCGTAACCAAGGTGCCACTTGCCCATGAGCGCGGTGGCGTAGTCGCACGTCTTGAGAAAGCGGGGCAGGGAAAACGGCGAGGCTTCGAGGCCGCGCTCGGTCATCTCACCGGGCACCCCGGTACCGGCGGGAAGCGGCTGCTCGACGAAGTCGCGCTGCTGGTAGCGCCCCGAGATCAATCCCGCACGCGTGGGGGTGCAGGTGGTGGCGTTCGCGTAGAAGTCGGTGAAACGGACTCCCTCGCGCGCGCGAGGCGATCGAGGTTGGGGATGCGGATGTCGGGGGCGCCGTAGCTGCCGATGTCGGCGTAGCCGAGGTCGTCGGTGATGAGGAGCACCACATTCGGGCGATCGCCGGTGGGTTGCGCGGTGAGGGCCAGCGCCGGGATGGTGGCGATTGGGAGGGCGCGGAGGAGGTACGCGAGGCAGCGGACGCGGAGGCGCGTGCCGCGCGCGGCGCCGCAGACGGCGCAAAGGGGAGCGAGGCGCATCCGCAGATTCTACCCTGTAGATTCCATCCATGCGTTTCAGGATTCTGCCGCTGATGATGGCCGCCCTGATGTGTGCGGCGCCGCGCCTGGGCGGGGCCCAGGCCGTCTCGAACGACACGGCGCGGGTGATCGCCGTGGCCGACTCCGCCCTGGCGGCGATCACGCGTGGGGACGCGGTGGGGCTCACGGAGCTCATGGTGCCCGAGGCGGTGATGTTCCCGACCAGCACACGCAACGGCGCGACCAGCTACCGGGTGCGCACCCGCGAGGCGCAGCGTACGGCGCCCCTTGCGGGGGTGGTGGAGCGCGGGTTCGCGCCGCGTGCCATGGTCAGCGGCGGGATCGCGATGGTGTGGTTCCCCTACGACCTGTACCTGAACGGCGCGTGGTCGCACTGCGGTGCCGATGTCTTCACCCTGGTGAAGGTGGGCGCCGCGTGGCGGATCGCGTCGTTGGCGTGGAGTGCGGAGCAGCCGCCGGTGTGCGAGCGGCATCCGGCGGGACCGCCGGGCGCGGCAGGCAAGCCACCGGCGGTGGTGCCGTAGCGAGTCTGGAGGCGTCAGCGCCGCTCGACGGTCGCACTGGCAGCCCTCGGCCGCGTCTGATCGAGACCGTGCTCCACAACCCCTAGACGCCCGTTCCGGCTGATGTCCGTCCGCTGCACGATGCGGAACCGGCCGGCACGTCGAGGCCTCGGGCGCGGACCAGGTGGTGAGGAGCTTGCCGAAGCCGCTGGTGGGTGTCCTCGTTCGCACGACCCGGCCCTTGTCGGGCATCCACGACGGCTCGGAGCACGCCCCGTTCCGCAGGGGGTCCGCCTGCGCGCGTCAGATACACGAGCCGCCGGCAATCGCCAGCGCCGCCCACCGAAGATACCAGCGTCCCCGCAACGTCGATCACGCAACCCTGACGACGGCGATCGGGCAATCCACGGACCCGATGTCGGTGGCCGGTGTGGCCTGGCCCACCGGAAGGGGTTCCCCGCTGTGTACGCCGCTCCGGCATCGCACAGTGCCGACGACCGGCCGTCCCTCGGCGTGGACGTCGAGGCAGAGGGGCATCGGCACCTGGCATGGGCGGTGCCGCGCCGTGGTCCGCGCGGGGGACCGGCGCCGTCGCGCCGCCGCACTCGTACGCCTGGGCGCCGCCCGATGAGGTCTACGGAGAAAGCAGTTGACAGTGGGCTCGGAGGTGAATACCCTACGGAATAAGCAGTAGTCCTGGGCCCTCACCCCCATCCCGATGACTGACTACCACTTCCCGCCACGCGAACTCGCAGTCATGGCCGTCCTGTGGCGTCTGGGATCGGCCAGTGTCGCGGAGGTCCGCGAGCAGCTGCACGAAGACCTCGCGTACACGTCGGTGCTGTCGGCGCTGCAAACCCTCGAGGAGAAGGGGTACGTGCGCCACGAACCGGTCGGTCGGGCCTACCGCTACTTCCCGACGGTTGCGGCGGACAAGGCGGGGGAGAGCGCCCTGGGCCGGATCCGCGAGGCGATTTTCCAAGGTTCGGCGGAGCGAATGTTTGCCCAGCTCGTCAACGACACGCAGTTGAGCCGTGCGGAACTCGAGCGCATGCACCGGCTGCTCGCCGATCGGTTGGGGAGGGGCGAATGAGCGCGGCCCTTCTCCTGAGCTGGATCACACTCTCGACCGTCACGAGCGGCCTCATCGCCGTGGTCGCTGTGCTGGTCACCCGCGTTGTCGGTCGGGCCGTACCGGCGCGTGTGGTGTGGGGGGGCGCCCTGGTGGCGGTCGCCCTCGCGACTGCCACGCAGCCGCTCCGACAGGGTGCGCCGCCCATGCCGACCACGAGTGCGACGGTGCCAGTGGGTCCGGTTGCGATCGCCCCGCCGGACGCTCGCCTGAGGTCGCGCCTGCCTCGGCTGGTGCACGCCCCGGCGGCAGCGCTCGACGCGGCGCTCGACGCGCTGCTCGCGGCCGCGCAGGCCGTCGGACACCGACTCCCGTCGCCGGTGGCCCGGCTTACACAGGTAGCGTGGCCGCTGAGCAGCGGCCTCCTGGTGCTCGTACTGCTGGTCAGCTATCGCCGCCAGCGGGCGCTTGTGCGGCGTTGCGAGCGTGGCGCGATCGCGGGGGTCCCCGTGTGCCTCAGTGAGACCACGGGCCCCGTGGTGATCGGGCTCGTCGATCCCGCCATCGTGGTGCCGCGATGGCTGCTCGAGCGCAGCGACGAGGAGCAGCGCCTGGTCGTGGCGCACGAGGCGGCCCATGTCGCTGCGCGTGACCCGCAGCTGCTGCTCCTGGCCTGTGTGCTGGCGGTGCTCATGCCGTGGAACGCGGCCGCGTGGTTCCTGCTCGCCCGGCTGCGCCTCGCCATCGAACTCGACTGCGACGCCCGGGTGCTGGCCTCGGGCACGACGCCCTGGCGGTACGGCCAACTGCTCATCGAACTCTCGGCCATGATGCCGAGCCCCCGGGGGGCCTCAGCCGCTCCCGCGTTTTCCCACCGTGCCTCTCACCTCGAACGGAGACTCCTCATGATGACGTCCCGCCCCACCGGTGCCCGCCTGGTACGCCGAACCGCCGCCCTCGCACTCGGGTCGAGCGCGATTCTCACCGCCTGCGGTGCTCAACTGCCGACCGCCGGTGAGTTGCAAGGCATGGATGTCGCCAAGGCAGAAGCGAGGATCGGCCGCGTCGTGGCCATCGACACCGCGCGCACGGAGTTCGTGGTCGACGGACGGAAGGTGGATGCCCGCGAGGCGCGAGCCCTCGCGGCCGACTCCATCGCCGAGATTCAGGTGAAACGCGCCGGCGATGCGGCAGGGCAGATCCGCATCACGACGCGGCAGGTAAGCGTGCCGGCCGACCGTGGGGAAGTCTCGGCCCTCACGATCACCGTGCGCACTGGCGCAGGCTGGGAGAAGCAGGAGTTGGGCGTCTTTGTCAAGCCGGACTCTGCCGGTCCCGAGCCGCTGTTTCTCGTCGATGGACGGAGGATGAGCAAGTCCGAGATTGACAAGCTCTCACCCTCGTCCATCGCGGGCGTCCGCATCCTCAAGGCGTCGACGGCCGTCGAGAAGTACGGGGCCGACGCCTCGAACGGCGTCGTGGAAATCGTCCGCAGGAAGTGATGGGCTGGCGCGAGCGGGCGACCGGAGCTGCCCGGGTTCAGGCACGGCATGGCGAGGTCCCTCGGCGTTGGCGGCTCCGAGAGGCCGGTTGGTCCTCGCCATGCACGCCGCTCGCGCAGGACCACCGCCGCCTCACACGCCATGCATCGGCTGGCCATGGCTGAGCAGAAGGACGCCGCGTCGGGGGCCCACGCCTCCCGCTGTTCGTTGAATCCCGTGTGCCGGCCCGTGGTCCCTTGGCGACCGGCCGGGTCTGGCTACACCTGACGCGGTGTGAGGGCTTTCCGCATGGCGAGGGGTAGGACGCTGACGCATTCCTCCAGTCCATCAGGCAAGGTCCCACTCGCATGGCCGGAGGCCAGCATGCCCCTTACCCAATTCTCCGAAGAGGTTCGCGCGTCGCTCGAGCCCGTACGAGCCCCGATGGGGCCCATCCTCGTGGCCAGCGATACGTCCCCCGCATCCGATGCGGCGTTTCCCATCGCGCGCGCGCTCGCCGCCCACAGCGGAGCGACGGTGCAGGTCATCAGCGCGTTGCGTCCCAACGCCATGCCCACGTACGCATTCGACGCCATCCCGTATCCCATCGTACCCACCCCGGTGATGCTGGAGGGACGCGAGGCGCTCGTGAAGGCCCAGATGGCACGCTTGGTGCCGTCGGCCACGCCGTGGCCGGTCACCATCCGCACCGGCGATCCGGTGCGCGAGATCATCAATCAGGCGCAGACCCGCGAGGCGCGCCTGATCGTGGTGGGCCGCGGCAGGCACGGGGTGCTCGAGCGCACGCTGGGCGGGGAGTCGGTGCTCCGGCTGCTGCAGCTCGGTGAGACGCCGGTGCTGGCCGTCGAGTCCACGCTCGAGGCACTGCCACACCGGGTGGTGATTGCCACCGACTTCAGCGTCTTCAGCATCTACGCCGCGCAGATCGCGCTCGCTCTCGTCGCCCCCAACGCAACCATCGAGCTGGTGCACGTGGCGCCGTCGCTCAGCGAGACAGGCCCCGTGATGCGCGATTTTGCTGCCGAGTACCGCGCGCAGACCGCGGCGAGCTTCACGGCACTCATCGCGCGTCTGCAGCGCCCCGGGCTCACGTTCGAGACAAAGATGCTCGAGGGCAACGCGTCCACCCGATTGGTTGACCACCTCAACGCATCCCGCGCAGACCTGATCGTTGCGGCGACGCACGGCTACGGCTTTCTGCGTCGCATGATGCTGGGTAGTGTGACGGCAGAACTGGTGCGTATGGCGCCCTGCTCCGTGCTCTGCGTGCCGGGGAGCGCGCGCACACTGGCGGCGGCCCGCGCCCAGGCCACCGCGCTGCACGACAGCACGCGCACCTTCGACCCGGCGCACCTCGACGCCGAGCTGTTCAACTTTTCCATGCGCAACATCGGGCGTGCCTGCACGGTGGAGGTGAACCAACGCGAGATTGGCGCCCAGTCGTTGGGGCATCACCTGCCCCTGGTGGGCGTGGCCCACGACGCCGGGGCGACGAGTGTGACACTCATGTTCGGGGCCTCGAAGCTCGAGGGAGAGCACCTGTCGCATCAGGTGAACGGCGTCCAGTCGGTGGATCTTGTGGCCGACAGCAGCGGGCGCGACCAGGTGCTGCGCCTCGTGCACGAGGGCGGGCAGACGCTGATCCTGCTGGAATAGGCGGCCGGGCCGTGGCGGTGCCGGCGTTGCGTTGTTTTGGTACGTGTCCCAACGATTTGGTACCGCCATTCGGACCCGATCACGGTATCCTGCGGTGTCTCTCACCGGCGGGCCCCATCGGACTCCATCTCAACTACGACCTGCGCCTCCCGGCGTCCTGGACGCGCGATGCCGTGATCGCCATCCTTGCCGATCTCCACGCGTTCGCGCAGACCCTGCCGCTGGCCAGCTGGACACCGCTCCTGATCGATCACGGCGGGCCGCTCGCTGGCGATGCGCGCCTCGAGGCTCTTCGGGGCTGGGCCTCGATCATCGCGGTGCCGTTCGGCGATGACGATCCGCCCCATGTCGGCGACCCGCACTCCGCCCAAGGATTCAATGTGCATCCGGGGCGTGGCTGTGAAACGGCCACGTTCGGGTTCATGCGCCGGCACGATGCCGCCGGCGCCCCCGTCGATTGGCACTGGCAGTGCAGCTGCAAGACCCAGTACGCGTCCACCGTGAGCGACGCGCACCTGATCGCATGCCATACGGCGTTGGTGCAGCTGCTCGATCACGCCATCACCCTCGGCATCGAGGTGGATGTGTACGACGAGACCCACTATTGGGAGTCGCGCGACAGCCGCCGGCTCATCGCCGAAGTACATGCCATGAACCGGCTGGTCGCCCGCGTCGCCGGACAACTCAGCGATGCGATGGGGGAGGCGCAACAGGTCCGTGCGCCAGTCTTCGAGCACCCGCGTTTCGAGCGACTCGAAATGGGGGAGGATGACGCGGGGGCGCCGTAACCGCCGTGGCTACGCCGTCTCGTGCAGGAAGTTGCCCGCCCGCGCGGCGAAGCTCGCGGTCACCAGCCGCCCGTGTACCACGAATACGTTGCCGGCCCGACGGCACGTGAGCACGTCGACCACGGCATCGAACGGTGCACCCGTGATGCGAACCCGGCGACCGGCCTCGATGGGGAGGCTGGTGAAGACGCTGGCACCGCCCAGCGACAGGTCGCGAAGCCGCACGTCGATCGGATCGCTGCGCCAGTCCAGCCGGAGCAGGCCCCAATCCGCGCGCGACACGCGGGGCAGCCGTCGCCGCCCCTGATCCCGATCGGCGCCCAGCGTCTCGGAGGCGAGCGGCCTGATCCGGGTCAATGGCGCCTGACACCGTGGACAGCGGCTCGCGCGCGGGGGCACGGCGCCGAGGCAGAAAGGGCACGCGCCGGGGGCGGCAGCGGCAGTCGTGTCCGTGCGGGCAGGTGCCTCGTCGGCCGCCGATGCGGCATGACCCGAGCGCCGAGCCCTCATCGCATCCGCCCGTGCCGCCCGTTTGGCGTCATAGGCCGCACGTCGTGCCGGGTCGCCAAGCACCGCCCACGCTTCATTGAGACGCGTGGCCTGCTCGTGATCACCGCCGGTATCGGGGTGGTGCAGGGCGATCAGCACCCGATACGACGCCCGAATGACCTCGATGGGGGCGTCGGGCTCGACGTGGAGCCGACGATAGAAGTTGCGGCGATCCACGCGGGACCGGAGGGCTACTGCTGTCGGGCGGGTTTCGCCCCGCCGCCCAGCGCCTGCGACCGTACGCTTTCCATGATCCGGGCCATGTCGGCCTCGTAACGGCTCCGCTCTTCCGGTGTCCACAGCGACACGTTTGCCGCCGCCCGGATGGAGGCAAGCATTTCATCCACCAGTTCGCGGAGGCGGGGATTCTGGCGGCGTTCGGGGCCGGGATGATGACTCGATGCGGAGGCGGTGCTGTTCATCCAGCCAATGTCGGGGCTGGCTGCCCGCGAAACAATACGTGTTTCGAAGCCACACCGGTCATGAACGCGGGGCCTCGTCGTGCACCATGCGTACCGCCGGGGTGTCGAGATCGTCCAGCTGCCCACTGCGGGCGCTCCACACGAAGGCGGCCACGGCGCCCCCCACGATCAGCAGGGCCAGCGGCAGCACGATGTAGATGACACTCACGCGCGAGCTCCAGGCGCCGGGCGCCGGGCAAAGGTGTGGCCATACCAGCTGCCCAGCACGACCGTGATCGAACTCAGAGGCATGAGCACGGCGGCGATGAGCGGCGTCAGCAGCCCGGCCACCGCCAGGCTCGCGCCAATGAGGTTGTACCCGATCGACAACCCGATGTTGCGGCGGATCACGCGCATCGAGCGCCGCGCGCCCTCGGTGAGTTCCACGAGCGCCGACAGCCCCGGCTGCGTGAGGTAGATGTCCGCCGTGGCGAGGCACGCCTCGGCGCCCCCATGCACCCCGATGCCCACGCTGGCGGCGGCAATGGCGGCGGCGTCGTTCACGCCGTCGCCGACCATCACCACGGTGCCTTGCTGCTTGCACCGCTCCACGAACGCGAGCTTGTCTTCCGGTGACGCGGCTCCGATCGCGGCGTCGGGGGCGAACCCGAGCGTGCGTCCCACCGCGGCCACCACGTCCGGCGCGTCGCCGCTGAGCATGATCGTGTGCCAGCCGCGGGCACGGAGCTGCTGCAGCGCGCTGGCGGCATCGTCTCGGATACGGTCGCCAAGGCCGGCTGCCGCCACCAGCACGCCATCAACGGCCACGTGTACCGGCGTGAGCGTACGGTCCATCGCGTCGATGGCCTGCTGCAGGGCCGCGTCGTTCGCCACCGCCGCTTCGGCCACGAAACGCGGCGAGCCCACGCGTACGTGGCGCCCGTCGATCGCGCCTTCGAGCCCGCCGCCCGCCACGTGCTTCGCGTCCGTCACCTCGGGCACCGTCATGTCCGGCCACGCCCGGCGGAAGCCGTCCGCCAGCGGATGCGACGATCCCTCCTCGAGCGCCAGCACCAGTGGCTGCACCCACGCCGGGCCCACCCAGTCGCGCAGCGCCGTGCGGCCTTCGGTGATGGTGCCGGTCTTGTCGAGCACCAGCGTGCCCGGCGTGGCCAGCAGCTCCAGTGCGTCGCCGCCCTTCACGAGAATGCCGTTCCCCGCCGCGCGCCCCACGGCCACCGTGATGGCCAGCGGCGTGGCCAGGGCCAGCGCGCAGGGGCAGGTCACGATGAGGAGCGCGATGGCGTCGTCGAGGGCGTGGGCCGCGTTGAGCTGCGCCTTGATCACGAAGGTGGCCACCGCCGCCACCAGCACGATGGCGGTGAAGATGCCCGCCATGCGGTTGGCCAGTTGCACGATGGGCGCCCGCCGCCGCGCGCTCTCCTCCACCTGCCGCAACAGCGTGGCGATGCGGCTCGATTCGCCGGCCTGCTCCACGCGCACGCGCAGCGGCGCCTCCACGTTGAGCGTGCCGGCAAACACCGCCGCACCCACCTCCACCGACGCCGGACGTGACTCGCCGGTGAGCAGGGCCGCGTTCACGCTCGAGCGGCCGTGCACGATCACGCCGTCAGCGGCAAAGGTGTCGCCGGCCCGCACATCGAGCGTCATGCCGGGCAGCACCGCCTGCGCCGGGATCTCCCGCACCACGTCCTGCTCGACGATGCGCGCCGTGGTGGGGGCGATCGCGTGCAGCAGTTCGGCGGCGTCGGCCGCCATGCGCTGCCCGCGCTGCTGCAGGAACCGACCTACCAGCAGTGCGAAGATCAGCACCGCCAGCCCGTCGAAGTAGATGGGCCCCGTGCCGGTGACGGTGTTGATGGCGCCGCGCACCAGCCCCGCCGCCAGCGCGATGGCGATGGGCAGGTCCATGTGCAGCGACTTCGTGCGCAACGACGCCCACGCGCCGGTGAAGAACACGCGCCCGGGCCAGATGAACGCCGGTACCGTGACCGCGAAGCTCACCCAGCGGAAGAAGTCGGTGAACGATGTCTCCATGCCGTTCACTTCACCCGCATACAGCGCCAGCGCCGCCAGCATCACGTTGATGGCAATGGCGCCGGCCACGCCGATGCGGATCAGCATCGCGCGATCTTCGCGGCGCCGCATGTCGTCGCGGGCCACGCCGCGGAACGGGTGCGGCGCATAGCCGAGCGTGTCGAGCGCGCGGGCAATGGCCGACAGGGGGACAGCGTCGGCGTCCCACTCGATCACGGCGAGCGCGCGGCGGATGTCGAGCTCGGCGCGCACCACGCCCGACTGCAGCAGCGGGATGCGCTCCACCAGCCACACGCAGGACGCGCAGTGCACCCCCTCCAGGTACAGCTCCGTGCGCGAGAGCCCCTGCGGGGTGCGCTGGACGTACAGCTGGGCGAAGGCCGGATGGTCGAACTCTTCGAAGCTGCGTCCGGAGGCCCGCACCGGGGCCTCACGCCGATCGGCGAAGCCGTAGTACGAATCGAGGCCGTGCTCGTGCAGAATGGCGAACGCGGTATGACACCCCGTGCAGCAGAACTGGCGCACGGCAGCGGCGTCGACCAGCCCCTCGGGCACGGCGAGGCCGCAGTGGGCGCAGGCCACATCGGCGAACGGCGCCGTGCTGGCGGCCACCCGCAGCACCTCAGTGCTCATGGGGCGTCTCCGCGTCCAACGCCGGCGCCGCCGATGCCGCTGACGCTGACGCTGCCGCGTGCGCCGCATGATCGCCGGGCGCGCCCGTCAGGTGGCCCGACATGCTCAGCAGCCCCATGATGAGCACCACGGTGGCACTCAGCGCCGGCAGTCGCCGGCGGAAGGGCGCCAGCACCCGCTGCGCCCCCATCCCCACCGCCACCAGCGCCGGCAGGGTGCCCAGCCAGAACACGGCCATCGTCGCCATGGCCGACCGTACACTGCCGGTACCGCCGGCGGCGGCCACGAACACGTACAGCCAGCCACAGGGGAGCAGTGTGGTGAAGAGCCCGGTGAAGCCGGCGCGCACGGCCATGGGTTGGGTGCGCACCGACTGCAGCACACGGCCGAGGGCTCGTTGCCAGGCCACCGGCGCCTGCACGCCGCCGAACGTGAAGCCCCGCTGGGCGGCGATGGTGCTGAGCGCCCAGGCCACCATGAGGGCGCCCGCGACCACGGCCGCCGCCCGGCTGATGCCCACCAGCGTGCCCGCCTGCGCGACGCCGGCCCCGATCACGCCGGCGAGGGCCCCCAGCGTGAGATACGACACGAGGCGCCCCACGTTGTACATGACATGCGCCCGCAGCGCCGCCGGTTCGCCTCCCGAGGATGAGCCGGCGTAGAAGCACACGAAGCCGCCGCACATGCCGGCGCAGTGCACGCTGCCCACGAGGCTCGCCGCGAGCACACCGGCGGCGGTGGTGATCACGGCGCGGATTCCCCGGGAACCGGGCGGCCGACGGCTACGTCCAGTACGGCCGTCACCCGGGTACTGG
>JBEILM010000067.1:0-21360 GCA_040379205.1 Gemmatimonas sp. | reverse complement strand
TCATTCGTACCTCAGACAGACCACGGGATCCTGTCGGGCGGCCCGCCACGCGGGGAGGATGCCGAATACCAGCCCGACCGTGATGGACACACCGAACGCGACGATGACCGACGGCACCGACACGATCGTCTTGATGTCGGCGAAACGTTCGATGCCGAAGCTCAGTGCCCCGCCCACCAGAATGCCGGCCACACCGCCAGCGAGACTGATGAGAATGGCCTCGGCAAGGAACTGGGCGAGGATCTCGCGCTGCGTGGCGCCGAGCGCCCGCCGCACGCCGATCTCGCGAATGCGCTCGAGCACCGACGCCAGCATGATGTTCATGATGCCGATGCCGCCGACGATGAGCGAAATGGAGGCGATGGCGCCCAGCACGAGATTGAAGATCGTCCGCGTGCGTTGCTCCTGTCGCAGCAGCTCCTCGGGCACGGTGATCTCGAAGTCCACCACGCTGTTGTGCCGCCGCTCGAGCATGCGGCGCATCACTTCGGCGGCGGTGGTCACCGCCTCCGCTTCCCGGACGCGGACGATCAGCCGGTCGAGCTGATGGTAGTTGCGCTTCTCGGCCAGCTTGTCGGCCTCTTCCGATGATCCGGTGCTGGAGACGATGGTGACCTCGCCATCGCTCGCGGCCTGCTCGATATCGCGCGCACTGATGCGGGCGCGGTCGCGGTAGCGCAGCAGCATCGTCGGCATGGGCACGTACACATCGAGGTTGGCATCGCGAATGCCGAGGCGCTGCGCGGTCTGCTCGCTCAGGGTGCGGTCGGCGAGGACGCCCACCACCGTCAGCCAGTTCTCGCCCACCTTGATGGTGCGGCCGATGGGGTTCTCGGTGGTGAAGAAGCGGGCCTTGACGCCCGCCCCGATGATGGCCACCGGACGCGCCCCGCTGATCTGGGCCGACGTGAAGAGGTGACCATCGGCCAGATCGAGGTTGAGCAGGGTGAAGTACGCCGTATCCACGCCCACGAGCTTGCCGCTGCGCCGGCGACCTTCGCGCGTGATGAGCGTGTTGAGCACGATCTCCCCCGAGGTCTGCTCCACCTCCGGAATGATGCGCGCGATGCTCTCGCCGTCGCGGGCGGTGAGCCCCGGCGTGTAGCGGCGGGGCTGCTTCTCGCCGGCGGCCTGGGCCGCCTCCTCCTTCTGCTCCACGATGGGGCGCACGACGATGTTGTTGCTACCGAGCAGCCGCATCTGGGCGAGGATTTCCTGCTCGGCCCCACGCCCGATGGCGAGCATGGCGATGACCGAGGCCACGCCGAAGAGAATGCCGAGTGACGTGAGGCCGGCGCGCAGGGCATTGTGCGACAGCGCCTCCACACCGGCGCGCAGCGCAAACACGGCGATGGCGCTGAATGCGCGCCACCGCCCGGTTGGTTGGCCGGTCATGATCAGGGCGCTCCGACCTTCTTGGCGCCCACGGCGGTGTCACCCCGAGGCACCGGCTTGGCCGACGGCGGCAACGCCACCAGCGACAGCTTGGCGCCGTCGGTGGGCGCCGAGAGCAGCACCCGATCGGACGCCGTGAGGCCGGCCGAGACGACGATCTCGTCGTCGTTCATGACGCCGGTCACGACCTCCTGCCGCACCGTGCCGCTGCCGGTGCGCTTGTACACGAAGGTGGTGGTGCTGTCGCTGTGTACCGCCTCGAGCGGAACGAAGAGCGCGTTCCTGATGGTGTTGGTGAGCACCGCGTTGGAGGTGGTCATGCCGGGGCGCAGCGTGGTGTCAGCCTTGGCGATGTTCACGTGCACCTCGAACACCTTGGCGTCGGAGTTGGGACGCTGCTCACCCACGTTGGCCACCTGGCTCACGACGCCCTCGAGCACCTTGTCCGGATCGGCATCGAGCGAGATGCGCACCGGCTGGTTCACCGCCACCTTGCGCACGTCGATCTCGTTGAGGTAGGTGACCGACTCCATCTGCGACAGATCGGGGAGGGTGGCGACGGTGGGCTCCCAGGGGGTGATCTGCGAGCCGGCCGTCTTCTTGCGGCCATTCCACTCTTTCACATAGATGACCATGCCGTCGGATGGCGCGCGGATGGTGAAGCCTTCCATGACCGCCTGGATGATGCCAAGGCGGTTGCGCTGGCGGTCGAGGTCGGAGCCCATCTCGCGCATCTTGGCGGCGGCCTGTTCCTGTTTGGTCTTGTAGTCGGTGGTAGCCTTGGCGAGTGCCCGCGTGGCCTTCTCCAGGTCGATCTCTGCTTGACGCTTCACGCTCGGCGCCTCGAACTGCGCCTGATCTCTGGCGATGCGCTTCTCCTCGAGCTGCAGCTGCATGTTGCGCAGGTCTTCGCGCGCCTGTGACAGCGTGAGCGTGGTGTCGAGCTGCGCCTGGGTGTGCTGCGCTTCGGCCTTCTGCAGCGCGAGCGTCACCTCCTGCATCTTGGACGCCAGCGGCGAGCGATCGAGATCGGCCACGACATCGCCCGCCTTCACCACGGTGCCCTCGGGCACGATGGTCTGGATCTTGAGCTGGTACGCTTCGGCCTGCTGCGTGTTGGCCGGCAGCGTGATCTGCACGAACTTGCGGGCGCGCAGCTCACCGGCGGTGGTCACCAGCACGGTGAAGTCACCCTGCTTGACCGGTACGATGCTGGTCACCGCCGCGGCGCCGTCGCCGTCGCGGGCGTAGACGAGGGCCGAGGCCCCAGCGAGCAGGATACCGACAGCCAGGGCGACACGCCCCCGTGAGGCGAAGAAACGACGCATGTTCAGGGCATTGAGGGGATTGGCGTTCAGGCAGCGAGGCCAACATCGATCACGCACTTCCGGTATGCAGCGGGCCGACCGTCCGACTCGACGAATATTCATCGAGATTTAACGATTCCTTCATGTTTTGGGACAATCCGCGCTGGAGGGCGGCAACGCCTGCGGAATTCGGGACCGGTGCACCTGCCGGACTCGACCGCTGACTGAGACACCGCGCCAGAAGCCCATTCGGCGTGCGGCTCGTTCGCCTCGCGGGTCCACAAGCGTGGCCTCTTCCATGGGCGGCGGCTTGCCGACCTGGCGCCCGATTCCCTGTGCGGAGAGAAGACCAATGCCACCGGACACGTTTGCCCGTCTGCTTCACGTCGTCGTGGGACTCGGTCTCCTCAATGTCTGGCTGCTGCGCCCGCGGGCGGGGAGCCGCTATCGCGGCGGCAGTGCCGCCCCGCTTCGGCAGGAATTCGCCGCCAACGGCTTGCCCGCGCTGGCGTTCTACGTATTCGGCGCGCTCGAGGTCTCGGCGGGGGTGATCCTGCTGGCCGCGCTCTGGCTCCCGATGCCCGAGCGTGTCGCGGCCATCATCGTAGCGGGACTCATGATCGGCGCGATGGCCATGCACCGACGGGTGCGGGATCCCCTGCGCAAGTCGCTGCCGGCAGCCGCGATGTTCGCGATGTGCGTGGGCATCATCTTCTTGCCGCTGTGATGCGGTACGTGGTGCGCGTGGGCGGAGATGCGTAGGCGACGCGTGCCACCGCCGCTTATCCGCCCTCGCCGAACCCGTACGCTGCCGCCAACTCGGGATCCTTGCGCGCCACCAGCCGCGCCAGATCCACCATCACCTTCGCCTGCTTCCACGTCGCATCATCCTGCATCTTGCTGTCCATCATGGCCACGCCGGTGCCGGTGGGGAGCGCCTCCAGAATGCGCTTCGCGAAGCGCACCTCCTTCACGTCGGGGCTGAACACGCGCCGCGCAATATCGATCCGATTGGGGGCCAGCGACCAGGCGCCGGTGCACCCGAGAATGAAACAGTTGCGGTACTGCGCTTCGCGACATACTGGTCGACGAAGTGGATGTCCCACGGTCCCTCGACCCTGGGGATCATGAGCACATCCACCTTGTTGCCGGCGTCGCGCACGATCTGCTCAAGGTCGTCGAGAATCCACGGGCTGTTGAGGCAGTTCACGCGTACCCAGAGCGCGGTGTCGCCGAACAGGTTGGCATTCGCCACTTCCTTCTATGAAGCCGGCCCGGGCCGCCGCCTTGTCCTCCACGGGAATGGCGTCCTCGAGATTGCCGCACAGCACGTCGCTCAGGCGGATGAACTCGGGGATGCGGGCCCGGATCTTCTTCAGGTGCGGCGGAAGGAAGTACACCATGCGCTCGGCGCGCAGCGGCATTTCACGAAACGGGGCCGGCGCCCCGATGGCGAGCGGCTTGAGGAAGTTGCGGGGGAGTCTCATGACAGAGCGGCTAAGGGTTCACACCACGCGCTTCCGACGCAGCTCGGCGATGTCTGCATCGCCGAGGCCGAGCAGTTCGTGCAGCACGTCATCGGTATGTTGGCCGAGGCGCGGGCCGAGTGAACGAATGATGCCGGGGGTTTCGGACATGCGCGGCACCGGCGCCGGCACGATCACCGTCTCGCCGGTTTCCATCTCGTCCACCGCCACCAGGTTGCGACGGGCGTGGAACTGCCGGTCGGCGAAGATGTCCTTGATGTTGTTGAGCGGCCCGGCCGATACATCGTGGGCGTAGCAGCGGGTGAGCACTTCCTCGCGGGTGAGCGCCCCGCACCAGTCGCGCACGATCTCGTTCACGTCGTGCTTGTGTTCCAGCCGGGTCTTCTGTTCGCCGTAGATGCTGTGCGACGCCAGCTCGGGGCGCCCCATGGCGGCGGCGAGGCGTGCGAACAGCTTGTCGGTGGCGCACGACACGACCAGCCACTTGCCGTCGCGGGTGGCGAAGTGGCCGTGGGGCACCGCATAGTCGTTGTGCGATGATCCCTGCCGCTCGCGCACGATACCGTACATGCCGTAGGCGGGGGCCAGTTCGTCGGTGCAGCGGAACACCGACTCGTACAGCGCGGCGTCCACGTACTGCCCTTCGCCGGTGAGGTCGCGGTGCCGCAGCGCCAGCAGCACACCAATCGCGCCGTACAGCCCCGTCATGTAATCACCAAGCGTGGTGGAGCCCGGTGTGACCGGCGTGCCCTTGGGCATGCCGGCGAGGTAGGCAATGCCGCCCACGGCGTGCGCCACCCGCGCGAACCCCGGGCGATCAGCATAGAGACCGTTCTGCCCGTAGCCGGTCACCCGCAGCATCACCAGCTGCGGGTTGATCTGGCGCAGCTGTTCCCAGCCCAGCCCCCACTTCTCCAGCGTGCCGGTGCGGAAGTTCTCGCACAGCACATCGGTTTCGGCGATGAGCTTCCTGAAGATCGCCACGCCTTCCGGCTGCCGCAGGTCGAGCGTGAGCGAACGCTTGTTGCGCGCCTCGCTCAGCCAGGTGTAGGTGTCGCTGCGCTGCGACGGCGTGCCGAACTTACGCAGTCCGTCGCCGCCCAGCGGATGCTCCACCTTGAGCACATCGGCGCCGAACTCGCTCAGCAGCGTGGCGGTGAACGGGGCGGCGATGATGGTGGCGATGTCCATCACGCGGATGCCGGCGAGGGGCAGCGGTGCCGGTGCAGATGTAGCCGACGGTGTGCTCTCGGACACTGGGGTTCCGGCGTTCATATGATGCGCTGCTGGCGGAGCCGCGCAATCTCGCCGGCGGCGAGGCCGAGCAGGTCACGCATCACCGTGTCGGTGGCGTCTCCGAGGGCGGGGCCGAGATTGGTGATGCGCCCCGGCGTCGCCGACAGCGTGGGTACCACACCCGGCACCACCACCTCGCCGGCCACCGGGTCGGTAAACCGTTCGAGATTGCCGCGCGCTTTGAAGTGCGGGTCGGCGAAGATGTCGGCGATGTTGTTCACCTTGCCTGCGGGCACCTCTTCCTCGAGGCACTTCTGCAGCACCTCGTCGCGGGTGAGGGACCCCACCCACTCGATCACGAGCTGATTCACGAGATCGCGCGCCGCCAGCCGCTTGCGCTGCTCGCCGTAGAGGGTACTGGACGACAGGTGCGGCTGCCCCATGGCCACCGACAGGCGCTCGAACATCTTGTCGGTGGTGCAGGCGATCGCGATCCATTTATCGTCACGCGTGCGGAAGTGGCCGTGCGGCACCGCCACGAAGCTGCCGGAGCCTTCGCGTTCGCGGACCTTGCCCTGCGCGCCGTACACACCGGCGATCTCCTCGAGCACGCGGAACACCGCTTCGTAGATGCCCACGTCGATCATCTGCCCGCGGCCGGTGGCATCGCGATGCCGAAGCGCCACCAGGATGCCGATGGCCCCGAACAGGCTCGCGATGTAGTCGCCGAGGGGTACGGTGCCCGGCAGCGTCGGCGTCTCGCCGGGGTAGCCGCACAGGTAGTTGAGTCCACCGAAGGCCTGCGCAATGTGCGCAGACCCCGAACGGCGACGATAGGGACCCGTTTGGCCGTAGCCCGACACGCGTAGCATCACGAGCTGCGGATTGGCAGCGTGCACCGGCCCCCAGCCGAGTCCCCACTCGTCCATCGTGCCCGGGCGGAAGTTCTCGATGAGCACATCGGACTTCTCGACGAGGCGCAGAAAGAGCTGCACCCCTTCAGGTTGCCGCAGGTCGATGGTGACCGACTTCCGGTTGCGCCCTTCGCTCAGCCACTTGAGCGTGGCGTCGGCACGCTTCGCGGGCGTGCCGAAGTGGCGCATGGGGTCGCCCGCCAGCGGATGCTCGACTTTGAGCACCTCGGCACCGAACTCGCCGAGGATGGAGGCGGCATAGGGGCCAGCGAGGAAGTTGCCGACATCGATGACCCGGATGCCCGCAAGCGGGAGCGGTCGTCCCTCACCGCTGGCGTGCGGCGGCGCGGTCGGGTCGGAGGGAGAGGTGGCCTATTCGGTCGTCACGGGACTCGACGGAGAATCGCGGGGTGACGGGCAATAGTGACGCCTCGGGGAGCGGCGTGCGCGGAGTGCGTGCGTGCGTAAAGCCGGTGGTATCGATGGATGACTGGGGCCGCGCGGCACAAACCATCGAGGCGTTCCCCCCGTCCAAGTCATGCAACCCCTCGGACCGGCACGCCGTCGTGCCCTCATCCTCACACCGTGAATACGTCATGCCGTCGGTCGCCACCCTTATCGTCGCATCCGGCCGCGCGCCGTGCTGCCATGCCGCCGGACTCCTCGCGGGCGTCGTCCCGCTGCTCGTGGCCACCGCGTCACCGATGCACGCCCAGAGCGAGCGGCGGACGGTGCGTGGCGCGCAGGTCGCCATCTACAACGTGGCGGGCCGCATGACCATCGAGCGCGGGACCGGCAGTGACGTGGAGGTGGAGGTCGTTCGCGGTGGTCGCGACGGCAACCGGCTGCGCATCAAAAGCGGCACGATGCGGGGGCGCGCCACCCTGCGCGTGCTCTATCCTGCCGACGACATCGTCTACCCAAGTGACTCGCGTGGGTCGCGCTGGGGCGGGAGCACGGACCTGCGTGTCCGCGACGACGGTACGTGGGGCGGTGACCACACGTGGCACGAGGGGCGTCGGCTGCGCGTGAAGTCGCGGGGGAGCGGCATCGAAGCATGGGCCGACATCCGCATCAAGGTCCCCGACGGCCGTGACCTCGCCGCCTACCTGGCCGTGGGCGACTTGACGGCGACGGATGTCGAGGCGGACCTCGTGCTCGACGTGGCCTCGTCGCGCGTGCTGGCCACCGGCACCCGCGGCCGGCTGACCGTGGACGCCGGCTCGGGTGGGGTGACGCTGCGCGACGTCCGCGCGAATGGCCTCGCGGTGGACAATGGCTCGGGCGGTGTCACGATGACCGGCGTACGCAGCGACCGGTGTGCGATCGATACCGGGTCCGGCGGCATCACCGGGGATGAGCTTGCCTGCCGCACGCTGCAGGTGTCGGTGGGGTCCGGCGGGGTGCGCATGGACCGGGTGACGTCGGACGAGGTGCAGGTGGAGACAGGGAGCGGCAGTGTTCGCCTGGATCTCGCAACCTCACCGCGTTCCATCACGGTGGAGTCAGGCTCCGGCGGGGTCACCATGGTGCTGCCGGCACGGTTCGGTGGGACCGTCGATGTCGAAACCGGCAGCGGCGGCATCAGCTCCGATTTCCCGGTCACGACCAACGGAGTCGCGCGCAATCGGCTGCGCGGCACCGTCGGCAGCGGCGACGGACAGGTGCGCATCGAGACCGGCTCCGGCGGCGTGAGACTGCTGAAGGGGCTCTCGCGCTAAGGCGGCGATGCAGCCGCGCGGGGTGAGGGCCTGCACGAACGGTTCGTAGTCGTGCGACGGCCGCCAGTCGGTGAACCGGTGCGCGCGCAATCGGATGTCGAAGCCCATTCCCTGGCGGATGGACAGCTCCAGCAGACGCACGGGTTCGGGCCACGCCGCAGGCCCGAGATTGGCGGTGATGGCGGCGCGCTCGTCCTGCGGAGCCAGTGCCAACAGGGCGTTGGCATCGGTGCGAGCTTCGGCGTACCGCTCGAGCTCGATGGCGTCGCAGCAACCGGACCGCCATCCTGCGCCGCCGGTCAGCGCTCCACCACCCGCTCCAGCCGCAGCCGCTGCAGACCGCGCGTCTTCAGCGACAGCGGCCCCGGCTGCGCCGGGCGATCGTCAGCGGTGATGATCTCCTCTTCCAGCACATCGCCGCGCCGTCGCAGGGTCGAGATCAGCAGCAGCGAGTCGTACTTGAACGTCGACACCAGTACATCGCCGAGCCAGCGGGCCGCCAGCGTGAGCCCGCCACCCTCGTCGACGTACCAGTCGTCGGCGCCGCGTCTGCGGCAGAGCCGATAGTCCTTCACGCCGCGCACCACGCCCGCTTCGCGATAGGTCGTGCGCAGCGGGGTACAACTGGAATCGGCGGTCGGGAACGCGCCGATCTCGCGCGTCACCTCGACGGTGGGAGCATCGGGGCGGGCCGGCAGGTTGGTCAACGTACCGCGCCATGTACCGCGCCAGGCACCGGGATCGGACGGTTCCTGCGCGGCGGCGGACACGGCCATCACCGCGACGGCGAGCAGCGCCAGCATGAATCGGAGCATGCCAGCAGTATCGATGCCCGTCGCCTGGGGCGCAACGCGGCCGCACCACACGGCAGCGGCGCCGCGCCAAGCCGCCGGTTACGCGTCGATCCGCAGACGCACCACCACCGTGCCCCCCAGCAGGCGCGCGAGCGCGTCGCGATCCACCTCCACGCGCGTGGGCGGCCTCGTGGGCAGCAGCACCCGCAGCGCCTGCCAGCCGCCCGCGTCTGCTGACTCCACCGCGAGCCGGCTGCCGGGCTCCTGCAGCGCCAGCACGCGGCGCAGCCGCTGCGCCCACGCCGCCGGATCCTGCGCCGGATCGGGGAGCGGAGCGGTCTCGCCGTGCCACTTGGCCGCCGCCGTGCCGGCCGACGGCACCGGTTCGAGCGCCCAGCGTCCAGGAACCGTCACCGTCCCGCGCTCATGCACGAACTCCACACCGCCGGTCCAGCTCCAGCGCCGCTGCCGAGCCTGGGCGCGGGGCCGCTCGGCGGCTTCGAGCACTCGGTCGGCGGCGGCATCGTCGTCCGCGTTGGGGCGCCCGCGGCGCCGCACCAACCTGCGGGGGCGTCCAACACGGGCCGGCGCCGCCGTGGTGCCAAGCAGCAGGACCAGCAGGGAGGAGAGCAGGCGAAGCATGCACGAAACGTAGCCACCGGCGCGCCGCGGGACGCCCGCCACGCCTTGCCGCCCCACCCACCGCCAGGTGACGCTGTGCCATGCTTGTCGCGCCGCCCCACTCTCCCATCACCCGCCGTGTGCTGCGGACCGGTGCCTCGGGCGGCATCGGACTCGCCACCGCCTCGGCGCTGGCTGCCGCCGGGGTGGCCGTGCACGCGGTGGTCCGCAGTGATCGTGCCGCGGCAGCCGTGCGCCACGCCGTGTCCGCCGCGGCTCCGCACGCCGAGGTGGAGTGTCATGTGGCCGATCTGGCCGAGCTGTCGCAGATGCGGGGGCTGGTCGACACGCTGTGCGCCCGCGCCGTGCCACTCGACGGTCTGGTGCTCAATGCCGCGGCACCACCACCGCCGCACCGCGAGTTGACCGCCGACGGCTTCGAGCGGCAGTTCGCGGTGGGACATTTCGCCCACGTCGCGCTCGCGGTCGGCCTGTGGCCGCAGCTCACACACGCCGTCGGGGACCGCATCGTGGTCGTCGCGTCGCAGGTGGCGTACGGGGCGACACTCGACCCGGATGCCGTGGACGCGCTGCTCGCCCGCGGCTCGAGCCGCACCGATACCCCCGACATTACCGGGGATCGCTATCACCCCGTGCGTACTTACGGCGCGGTGAAGTTGGCCAACGTGCTGTTCACGGTCGGACTTGCCGCACGCCTGCGGGCCGCCGGTGGCACCGCCGTGTGCCTCCACCCCGGCATCGTGCGCACCGCCCTGCTCGATGCGCTGCTGGCGGATCAGCGCCCGCGTCCGTCGGTTCTTGCGCGCGCGGTGGCGCCGGTGCGTACCGTGGTGGGGCGTGCCCTGCGCGGCCTGCGCGTGCGACCCGAGGGGCCACGATGGTGGGACACCCCGGACGAGGCGGCGGCTCGTATCGCCAGCGCGCTGTTGGACCCCACGCTGCGGTCCGGCAGCGGTGTCTTTCTGCAGCATGGCGCGGCGCGGCCCCTGCCCGACCTGGCCCGAGAGGTCGACGCCGTCGAGCGACTCTGGCACCTCTCGGAGCAGTTTCTGGAACGGCGATAGCCGGCGCGCGGTGGGGGCGGCATGGCGACAAGCGTTACAGTCGAGCACGGGACATTGCTGTACATTGAGAGGTTGGCCCGACCTCTCCCCGTCGCCATGCCCGACGCCCCGAACATTTACCTCATCAATCTGCTCATCGGTGTCCTGCTTGCAGGTGCCATGACGCGCTACTGGCGCATCGAGGCGGGCGGCCGTTCCCTGCCGTTCTGGATCGTCGGTGCGTGGGTGCTCACGGCGGCCGATCTGCTGTTCCTGCTGCGCGCGCTGGCGCCCGATCGGGTACCGCGACCGCTGCCCACCATCGTGGTCACGCTCGGGCACGTGGCGTTGTGGTTGGCCGCGCGGCGCTTCGTCGTGCACCCCTCGGCGACGGCACGTACCGAAACGGCGTGGCAACGCCTCGCCGCCGGCATCGTGGCCACGCACCTGACGCTGCTGGTGCTCTTCACCGAACTGCCAGCGCTCGCGCCCTGGCGCACCGTCGCCAACGGCGTGGTGTGGGGCGGCCTGTCGTTCGTGGCGGCGTGGACGCTGTGGCGTGCCGAACGTGATGGAGAACGGGCCATGCTTGCCCCGGCGCTCGTGCTGGCGTTCCAGGGGGGCTTTCACGTGGTGCGCACGGCCTTGGCCACCCGCGTGGTCGTCGGCAGCGACATGAGCGCGTCGCCGCTCGTGCAGGTCATCGGCGACCTGGAGGTGAGCCTGTTCATGGTGGCGCTGTTCGTAAGTGTGCTGGTGTCGTTCCTCCAGCAGAGTCACCGCGAACTGCGCGCCGCCATGGAGCGTGTGTGGCAGCTCTCCGGCATGCTGCCGCTGTGTGCGTGGTGCCACAAGGTGCGCGACGATGCCGGCTACTGGACGCGCATCGAGGAGTATCTGCACAAGCACCAGATCACGGTGACGCACGCCATGTGTGACGACTGTGCGCGAGACCACTTCGATGCGACGGACCATGCCGCAGGTCCGCCGGCGCCGCAGGGTGTGCCCGCGGCGCCGTAAACGGACTGGTATCAGGTCGGCGCGCAGACGGGGACCGTGCCCGCATCAGTTCATGCGCTGCATCGAGGCAATGGCATCCGACAGGATGGACTCCTGCGCGCTGCCCATGATAACGCCGCCGCCCTGAGCGAGCAGCTCACCCGCCCGCACGGAGCTGGCGGCATCCACCAGGGCCACCAGCATCGACGAGTTGGTCGTCAGCCCTTCGCCCATCTCCTTGAGCAGGGCATCGGGGAACCCGAGGTCGAGGAAATACGCCGCCAGCGCCCCTCCGGCGGCGAGGGTGATGGTCCCCACACCGGGCAGGATGAGTCCGGCGATGGCGCCCACCAGCGCGCTCTTGCCCACCCCCCAATCCTGCGACTCGGTGAAGTCCACGGCCCCGCTCGCATCGCGGGTGATCACGGCGACGTTGCCAAGGCCGATGGACGCGGCCTTGAGCGTATCGACGCCGCGTGCGGCGCCGTCGGGCGTGTTGAAGCTGGCGATCAGGATGTGACGGGTGTTCGGATCCGACATGACGACTCCGTGGCAGGGGATGTCCGGAAAGTACACGGCGCAGAGGGGGGCCGTTCCGCGCCCGCGCGACGCGGTGAAGCGCCGGCGCGAGACATCAGGACGGATTCCACAGCGGTGCAAGCGGGACCTGCAGTGTCGGCAGCACCGGATCCGCATCCAGCGTGTCGTGCGCGCCGAACAGCCGGATCGTGCCGTCGGCGGCGAAGTACTGGGCCGTGCGACGCTGCGGGTCGATGACCCACACGATGGCGACACCGGCGTCGAGCCACTGACCCACCTTCTCCAGTACCGCGCCCGTGCGATCCGATGGCGAACGGATCTCCACCGCCAGGTCGGGCACCCCCACGAGGAACCCCGGTGGCACGACGCCCCCCGGCAACCGGTCATGCGCAAGGAACGCCAGATCGGGCGCCCGCACCGTGTCGGGGTCACGGGCGATCCAGAAGCCGGGATCGCCCACGAGCACACGCCCCAGCGACGGGTGAATGGACCGGACGTGCATGACGACGGCGGTGGTGAGCTCAGCGAGCAGACTGGCGTGCGGTCCACCAGTGAGGTCGCGCACCACCAGCCGTCCACGCACCAGCTCCGTGCGCCGGTCCTTCGCGTCGTACGTGAGCAGCTCGTGCGCGGTCATCCGCACCGGGGCAGCGATCATGACGGGGCGTCCCCGCAAGGGTTGAGAAGTCATGGGCTGACTGTGCCGCATCGGTATCACCCGGTCGTCAGCCACGCGCACGGAAACGATACGCTCGGCGCGCGCGCCGAGTCCAGTCAGCCGTATCCATGTTGACGGGCGCCCGGGGCGCGCTACACTGCGGTTCGTGATTCCCCTGTTGCCCACGCCGCACCCTGGCGACCTGCCGGCACGCTTTCCCACGCCATTCGACCGCGCCGCCGTGCACCCGGTGGCGCGGTGCGCCGCGCTGGCACTCGCAGATATCGTGGAGGTCCACCACGCGCACGCCTGGCGACTGCACGAACCCGGGAACGGCAAGATGTTCGGGGTGCTCGTGGTCACCGCGCCCGACGGCACCATCGGCTACCTGCGCGCCTTCTCCGGCATGATGCTTGGCCAGTGGGACATCGAGGGGTGGGCCCCGCCCACCTTCGATCCCGCGCAGCGCGACCGCGTGTGGGTGGACGGCGAAGCAGAGATGCTCGACTTCAGCGCCCGCCGCGCGGCCCTCGTGGCGTCCATGCCCGACGACCCGAAGTCGGCCGAGGCGCGACGCCTTGCCGCCGCGGTACGCGCGCTCGACGACATCCGCACGGCGCGGTCCCGCCTGCTCATGCGGCAGATCCAGGACAGCTACCACTTCCGCAATGCGCGAGGCGAGGTGCAGCCGCTGCGGGCACTCTTCGCTCCGGGCGAGCCCCCTGCCGGTGCCGGCGACTGCGCGGCGCCGAAGCTGCTTGCCCACGCCTATCGCCTGGGGCTCACACCACTGGCCCTCGCCGAACTGTGGCTGGGCGCACCGTCCACCACCGGCGACCGTCGCGCGGGCGTGTTCTACGCCGCCTGTCGCGGCAAGTGCCTGCCCATCCTCACGCACATGCTCGGCGGGCTTCCCGCCAATCCGCCCCCGCTCTTCGGCTCGGCGGCCATCAACCCGGCCGAACCGTTGACGGTGTACGAGGACGAGCACCTGCTGGTGGTGAACAAGCCGAGCGGATTGCTCACGGTACCCGGGCGCAGCGCGGCGCTTCAGGATTGCGTGGTCAGCCGCCTGCGCGCGCGCTATCCCGACGCCACGGGGCCGCTGGTGGTGCATCGCCTCGACATGGACACCTCGGGGCTGCTGCTGGTGGCCAGGACGCTGGAGGTGGCCAAGGCGCTGCAGCGGCTGTTCTCGTTGCGTGAAGTCGAGAAGCACTACGTGGCCTGGCTCGATGGTGACGTCGCCGGAGCGAGCGGACGCATCACGCTGCCGTTGCGCATCGATGTCGACGACCGGCCGCGCAACATTCACGATCCCGTATTCGGCAAGCCGGCCGACACCGCATGGCTGGTACTCATGCGCGAGCCGGGGCGCACGCGGGTGCGCTTCACCCCGCACACGGGGCGCTCGCATCAGCTGCGTGTGCATGCCGCGCATCCGCTGGGGCTCGATGCGCCGATTGTTGGTGACCGGCTGTACGGGCGCACGCCACCGCACGACGACGAACGGCTGCTGCTGCACGCCGAGCGGATGGCGTTCGTGCATCCGGTCACGGGGGCGCCGGTGGTGGTACAGCAGCCGGCGCCATTCTGACGAGGTGACCGATGCACAGTGCCGACATGCCCGCACCCGAGCCGCGGCCACACGCCGACACGGTGCTGACCACCGCCGAGTGGCAGGCGCGCGCGGCGGTGCATCTCGCACGCGTGGAGGCGTACACGCGCCCGCGTCGCGAGCGGCGGGCGCGCGGGGCGTCGCATCCGGTGCACGACTTCCTGTTCCAGTACTACAGCTATTCCCCGGGCAAGCTGGAAGCGTGGCACCCTGCACCCGGTGAGGGGCTGGCGGACAGCGCCGAGGCGCGCGCGCGCTTTGCCGAGCCGGTGTACGGCGCCGCGAACGGCGTGATCCGGCGAATGCCCGGTGCGATGACCGACGCCGAGCGTAAGACTCTGGCGAGGGTGCTGGAGCAGCTGCGCGCCACGCACGAGCGCCCCGCGCAGTTTAGCTGCTACGGCATGCACGAGTGGGCCATGGTGTACGGCGGGCACGACGTGCGACATGCGCAGGTCGCACCGCTCCGGCTGCCGCAGCCGGCGCTCGATGCGTTCGTGGAAAGTCGTCCGGTGGTGTGCAGCCACTTCGAGGCGTTCCGCTTTTTTGCGCCAGCCGCCAAGCCGCTCAATCGGGTGCTGCTCACCTGGGACACGCGCCACGACCTCGAGCAGCCCGGCTGCATTCACGCCAACATGGACCTCTACCGGTGGGCGTTCACTTGCATGCCGTGGGTGGGCAGCGAGCGGCTGTGGCAGTGCTTCGCGCTGGCGGTGGAGCTGCGCACGCTGGACATGGAAGCCGGCCCGTACGACCTGCGGGCGTTCGGCGTCGAGCCGGTGCGCGTGGAGACGCCCGAGGGGCGCGAGGAGTACCAGCGGCGGCAGCGGGCGTTGAGTGAACGGGCGCGGGCGCTGCGGGGGGCGCTGATCGATGAGGTGGGGGCGGTGCTTTCGGCTCGGCTGGAACGGAGCGAACGCGCGTCGCTCACCGGGATGCCCGGCGTGCGGACCGCATAGTCGATGATCCTCCGATCACAGGTCATCAGCGCCGCGCCGAGCATCTGGGCGTGAGCGAGGAGGATCCGATCGGCCGGATCACCGTGCGGTTTGCCGGGGAGGCGTGAGCTGTGCACCAGCACGTCGCGCGTCACGGGCACGGAGAGTGTGCCCGGTGCCCTGGCAGCGCGGTCGAGCCAAGTACCGACATCGGTGGTGAGTGCAAGCCGACCCATGCTGACCAGCATGGCGACCTCCCAATACGAGACGTCGCTCACGTGGAGCCGCTGTGCGGCGGCGGCGCGTTCGATGAGGCTGATCGTGTGCTGCGGGAGAGCGCCTGCCGACGGGTCGAGCGTCCAGATCCAGACGTGGGTATCGAGCAGCAGCGAGGTCTCGCGTGCGGGATCGTCGCTGGCGCGCCACGTGTACGTTCTTCATGGATCTGTGCGCGAGGGGAGCGACGATCGTGGATAGCCGACATGGTCGTGCGCCCTCGGACGATCGGCAAGTCGCGGCCGGTCGAATGGTGCATCGGGACGGCCGAACGGTGCGTGAGAGCATCACGCGGTCGCGCGAGACCGCGGACCATGCGGCATCGTACCGGCCCCGTGAGCGACCCGCCAGAATCCAACAGCCGAGACCGAAGATCGTGATACACCCGTTGTTTCGTGTCCTGTTGGTAGACGACGAGCCACTCGCGCGCCAGGAGTTGCGGCGCCTGTTGTCGGACTGTTCCGACCGACTGGAGGTGGTGGACGAGGTCTCCACCATCGCCTCAGCCAGCGCGGCGATTGTCGAACTGGAGCCTGATCTGATGCTGCTCGACATCACGTTGCCGGACGGCAACAGGGTGCAGTGGTTGAGCGCGCTGGACACGGCTCCGCATGTGGTGTTCGTGACGGCGCATCAATCGTATGTGTTCCGGGCGCTCGAGTTGAACGCGTGGGACTATCTGCTCAAGCCGGTCACGGCGACGCGGTTGGCCACCACGATGGCCCGGATGCTGCCTTCCCTCGAGGCCACCGCCCTGGCCCGGGGAGCACCCGTGGCGACGCCGGCCATGGAGGCCGCGTCGCACGACGAGGGCGGGGAAACCGCATCGCGGCCCCTCTGGCACTGCACGATCGGGGCTTCCTGAGCGACGGTGAGGCCGGATGGTTCGTGACACTCGGCGAGATGCGGCTCCTCGAGGTACACGGGGAGTCCTCGCGCGTGCATTTCGGACGCGGGAGCGCCGTGAGCCCCCGTTCGCTGCGACTGGTCGAGGCGCGCTTGCCAGCGCGGGCGTTCCTCCGCGCGAATCGGACACAGATCGTCGGTGTGCACTGGATTCGCGAGGTGCGTTCGTGGTTCGCCGGTCGCCTGCTGTTGCGTCTGGACGGTGGGCACGAGGTGGTGGTATCCCGTCGACAGAGTCGCACGATTGCCGAGCCGTTGCGTTCTTGAGGTTGGCGGGGCCGCGCGCCGTGTGCGGCTGCGCATGACGCGCATGCGCCGCCGCCTCGCGCGGGCGTTCCCGTTTCCCTTCGTGTTTACGGGCTGACGCCAACGTCGGGATGGAGGCGACCGGCCACCTGACCCGGGCGACCGGCGCCTAGCGCCCGGCGAACCAAGTGGACGGCGAGAAGCCCACGGGGTTGACCTCGAAGATCTGGCTGCGCGACCACCGTCCCGTGGTCGGGAAGTACGGGGGCGGGAACGGCAGCGCGCACCGGTTGAACGACAGGTCCCCGTTCACCCCGTGCAGACTGGTCCCGCTCATGGTGCCGGTCTGGCCGATGAAGTTCGAGATCAGCCCGCCGATCACGCGCACCGTGCCGCGATTCACGTACTGCGCCGCCGGCAGGCCGGCGGGCGGATTCGGCCGCTCGGCCCCGTACGTGTGCAGCGCCATCATGGCGGCGTGGACCGCCATGTCGGGGCGACGCGGGGAGTGATCGAAGTCCTTGCGGGCCAGCCAGGCCGAGCCGGTGTTGCTGTTGTCCCGGCGCCGCTGGGGGGCCTGCAGGGAATTGTCCGCGTACAGAATGTACCGCCCCGCGAACAGCCCCACGATATCGTCATCCGCCCGGCAGTTCCCGTTGGCCGTGGCCGGGCTGGTGGCCTGCACCAGATCGTGCGCAATGATGATGTTCGTCCGTGCCGAGATCGTCACCCGTCCACGCACAACCCCGCTCACCGCCACCCGGCCTTCCGCGAAGATCACCCCGCGGAAATCGGCGTTGTACGCGGGGCTCAGGGGCCAGAGATACGCGCCATCGGGGCGCGCCGCCACCGCGGCGGGCACCGTGCCCGCTGTGCGCAGCATCCAGCCGCCCGCCGAGTCGGTCGGCTGAAACACGCCGGTGGGGGAGAGCCGGTCGTCGCCCCCCAGGAAGCACCGCGCATTGATGTTGTCGAAGGCGGTCTGCTTGTTGATCATGCGCGCGCGGTAGTTGGCGCCGGCGGTGACCGCCGGAATCGCGCGGAACGTCTGGGGGACGGCCTGCAGCGCACCAACCGTGGTGACCACGCCGCAGTTCGGCGAGAACAGCAGGCTGTCCACGACCGTCGTGGCCCCGCCGGGAACCAGCAGGGGATCGAACGGGGGTACCGGGACCGCACCCATGGTGAAGCCGGCGCCGTACCGCGCCGTGCTCGTCTGCTGATACACGCGGAAATAGCCCTCGTCGGCGCCCGTCGTGTTGCCGTCGCTATTGACATCGATGGCCACGAACTCGATCCGCATCGTGGCGTTCGCGCTGTCGCCCACCGTGAGGGTCGGCGTAAACACGTACCCGGCCCGACTGGCGATCGCCTTCACCCGATCCAGTTCGGCCGTCGTCGGCAGCGGAATGACGGGCACCCGCTCCCGCGGCGGATCGCCGCGATACTCGGCGGCCGTCCGATTGAGGACGATGCGCGCGGTCGTGACCTGGTCGTGGAAGACCGCCTGCGGGCGCGGCATGCCACTCCACACGTAGATCGTGTCGTTCGAGTGCACCGGCCCCTGCGCCTGGGCGCCCAGTGCCCACCACAGCGTGGCGCCATTGGCCCCCTTGCCCACGTTGGTAAAGCTGGCGTACCGGGCGAATGACTCCTGGAACACTTCCGAGCGCCGGATGGCGACGTTCCCGAAGCTATCCGAGACGCGCGTGACGATCTCGGACTGGACGCCGTATTCCCCCGCGTTCGCCAGGCTGTCGGTGTTGCCCAGTCGCGAGACCCACGTGCTGCGCTTCACGCCGGGCAGGCCGCTGATCGCGACCTCCGACTCGAGGGTGCCGAAGCCGTTCGCAGGAACGCTGTCCTCGCGGGCGTTGAGGCGGTCGCGCGCAAGCTCAAGCCCGCTGAGCGCGACGTCGTCGAGTCTCGAGGTGCGTTCCGATCCGTTCTGGATGATGCGGCCGGTGGACGCCTGCGTCGCCGAGGCGAGGGCCAGCGTGACCGCCACGATCGTGACCAGCAGAACCAGGAGCAGCGCGTAACCGCGACGCGGAGTGGCCGACGACGGAAGCCGGCGTCGGCGCGACGGAACAGGAAAGAAGATCATGGCACCACCACCGTGGCAGATGTGGTCAGGGCAGAAAGATTCGGGGTGCAGTCCTGCACGGCGATCGCGTATCGGTAGGAGAACCCGAGCCCCTGTTGCACGCCGCCGTCGCTGTAGCTGTAGCCGGTGCTGCCGGCAACCGCGCCGACGCTGGCCAGCGACTCTCCCCAGGTGCCAGCTCCCAGGATCTGTCGCCAGAGGACGTAGCGCACGGCATCCGCCTCACCGCTCCCGTCGTCCGTTGCGCGCGGCCAGGTGAGGCGCACGGCATTGCTGTCCGCATTCCAGGTGGCCGTGATGCTCACGGGGGTGATCGGCGGACGGCCGCAGGCGCGCGACTGACGCGGTGCCGCCGTATTGGGCATGGCCACGATGTACCGTACCGGCTCGGCCTGCGAGCCGTCCTTACGCCCGAGCTGATAGTTCACCTCCACGGCCCGCACCTGGTCGATGCGCGCCGTGGCGGCCACGCCCGTATCGGGAACGAGGCCGCGCTGCGCGATCGTCTTGGCCAGCGGCAGCCAGGCCCGGGGCACGGTGTCCAGCCCCACGGTCACGTCGGTGTACCGGTTCGGATCGTACCAGTACCTCAGGAAGGGGTTGGTTCCCGATCGCCGCAAGCCGGTGGCGATGATCTCCGGTCGGCGATTGTTCACCTGCCGGGTGATCATCATGTCGTTCGCGTTCGTCGACGTGGTATCGCGCACGAACCGGAAGATCACCAGCTCGGCCTGTCCCAACGTCCCCTCGACTGCGGTATAGTCCTGCAGCGGATACGTGACGCCGGGGCTGGTCCCGGGAATGATGATGGCGGAGGAGGCGGGCAGGGCGCTCACGTCGGCGGAGGTGGCGTAGGTGTCCACGTACACCGCGCCAGTGAACGCCGCGGAGTCGAGGTCGTTGGTCAGCAGGTCGGCGTTGAAGGCAATCACGCTGTCGTTCGCTGCAACCAGGATGGGCTGCACGTCGGTCACGTTCGTGCCGGCGGTGCGCAGCTCCATCCGCAGCAGGTCGCGGGTGAACCGACCGTTCTGGATTTCGCTTTGCTGCCGCGAGATGTCGCGGAAGCCGCGTCCCTGCGCCATCAGGAAGCCCATGGCGGCGCCGGTGACGACACCGAACAGCACGATGGCAATCATGACTTCGGCCAGCGTGTAGCCACGGCGGTGGCGAGGAGTGCGCATGATCATGGGGCGGCAATGGTGATGGACCGTGTCACCGGCGTGGGCAGTCGCCCGGGCACACTCGAGGTCACGTTCACCGTGACCACGGTGCGATTGCGCCGGCTCGTGCTGTCGACGCTGACGCTCGTGGCGAGCTGATAGCCGTCGAAGCTCCCGTTGTAGGCCGCGGTGGAAAGGGTGGTGAGCGTGCCGTAGCTCGGCCAGACGAGGGCGCGATTGATCTGCATGTCGGCGATCGCCTGAGCCCGGGTGCGGCCGCTCGCGTCGACGACGCTGCGCGAAAAGACCACGGTGCTCATGGCCAGCCCGACCACCACGGTCGTGAGCAGCAGCATCGCGACGAGCACCTCCACGAGCGTGAAGCCGGATCGTCCGTCGAGGCGGCCACCAGCGCGTTCCCGAGGCACCGGCCGCCGGCGGGCACCGTGGCCGCCCGGGCCACTGGCACGGTCATGGTGACGGATCATTGGGCGCGCCTCCAGACGCTGCCGGTCCAGGTGTACCACGAAGAGCGGCCCGAGGCGCGGGACACCTGAAGGGCGCGGACCTCGCGCACTTTCTCCGTTTCCCGCATGCTGCGCGCCGTGGTCAGGTAGAAGGTGACGGCCCGGTCGGTCGACCCCGAGCGCTGCACCAGCAGCGCCGGGCCCCGGGCATCCGGGATGCCCGCCGACGCCGACGTGCTGTCGCCGCCAAGCGCGCCGATGCCGTCCGGGCGCGCGAACACCAGTTCCTCGGGCAGCACGGTGGTCCGCTGTCGTTCCCCCGATTCGGCCTGGCGATTGTTGTTCGCGTCCCACACGGTGCGCATGGCTCGCGCGGCGGTATCGAAGACCACCAGCACGTTGTGCTGACGGCTTACCGCATCGCGCTGTGCGGCCATGAGGGCCAGATCGATCGTGCGCGCCGCGGTGTCGACCCGCGAATTATCGAAGCGCAGCTTGGGCAGCGTCATGGCTGCCAGGACGCCGATCATGGCCATGACGAGCAGCACCTCGATCATGCTGAAGCCGCGACGTCGTGGCGTTTTCTCACCCATTTGCCGAATCTCCGCCCGGGGTTCACGACGGAGACGCGGCAGCGCCAGAGGCGTCACGTTTCTGTCACGGCGGCAACACTCCGCGTCAGTACGTGACAGGGGAGGGCGTTGGTGGAACCGTGAACCGCCCCGGGTTTCGTGGAGACTCAGCCAGTTGAGTGCCAAGCGCTCCGCAGGAGCCGCTCGGGTGCGGTAGTACTGCTCCTCGAAGTCCGCCGGGGAAACATACCCCAGGGGCTCGAGCATGCGGCGGGGATTGAACCACGCGACCCATTCCAGGGTCGCATACTCCACGTCGTCGAAGCCTTTC
>JBEILM010000066.1:0-22159 GCA_040379205.1 Gemmatimonas sp. | reverse complement strand
TCGGCCAGCACCTCGACCGTATCGCGCAGTTCGTCGGGCGCGTTGCGCCGGAGCCGGTCCACGGCGAAGCGGATGGGGGTGAGCGGGTTTTTCAGTTCGTGGGCAAAGCGGCGGGCCGACTCGCGAAACGCCTCGGCGCGCTCGGCTTCGAGCGCCCGACGTCGTCCTGTCTCGAGTTCCTGGGCCATGGTTCGCATGCCGCTTCTCAGCACCTCGAATTCCGGCGCGCCGCGCCGGTCCGTCTGTGCAGGCAGACTCCGCCCCGTGCGGATCAGCTCCGTCCATCCCACCAGTTCATCCAGCGGGCGACTGAGCTGCCGGCTGAGATGCCCGGCCACCCGCGACGCCCCCACCGCCACCAGCACCACCACCACGCCGGCCCCCACCAGCACCAGCCGCATGGAGCGGCCGGCCACGAAGTCGAACCGCCGGGACAGCTGGGCCGACTCCCGCAGCTCCGCCTCGTGCCGGTCGAACGCCGCCCGCTGCTCCGGGGTGAGCGTCGACCGGTCGACGGCGCGCAACGCCTGTTCCCCGCTCATGGCGATCCGCTCCCACGCCGAGCGCGCCGACATCCGGGAGAGCGTCCGGGACATGGCCCCGGTCCACACCAGCGTGACCGTCACCGTGGGAATGACCGCAAAGAGCAGGAGCATGGCGAACAACCGTGTCCGGAACGGCGCCTGCAACGAACGGCGGGCGCCACCCGACCGGAGACCCATACGGGAGCCCGTACGGGACGGGTCGGCGGCGGGCTTCGCTCCGGTCGGCTTCCGCATCTCGTTCATAGTCCATAATTTACGCGGCTGTGGACGATAGCACCCGATCCCGGAGTGAGATGGCAGCCTCGTGGTCCCTCGCCCCCCTCGTCGAACAGCGCGCCCGGGAACATCCGGACCACCCGCTGGCCACGAATGGTGAACGGACATGGACGTACCGGCAGGTGGATGCAGACGCGTCCTCCCTGGCCGCGGCGTTCTCCGAACTCGGGCTTGGCCGCGGCGATCGCATCGCCGTCAACCTGCCCAACGGCATCGAGTGGATCATCGCCACGCTGGCCGCGGCGAAGCTCGGCGCGGTGGTGGTGCCGGTCAGTCCGTCGCTCAGCGTGCACGATCTGCGCTATCAGCTGCGGCACGCCGAAGTCAGCGCCGTGGTCACCATCGAGCGGTGGCATGGCGTCGACTTCCTGCAGCGCTTCGAGGAGCTGCTGGGCGACCTCCCCGACCTGCAGTACGTGGTCACGGTCGGCGAGGAAGACCTGTGGTACGACGACCGGATCTTTCAGTTCGAGGATCTCGTGTCGAGCGGGGCGGGGCGTCCGGTCCCGCGACCGACCACGTACGACGACGGCGAGGATCTCGCCGTGCTGTACACCTCGGGGACGATGGGCAAGCCGAAAGGGGTGCAGCTCTCGCACCGGGCCCTCGTCGAGAACGCCGTCCGCACCGCTACCCACCTCGGGCTGTCTGCCGAGGACTGCGTGCTGACGGCGGTGTCGTTTTCCGCCATCTTCGGCTTCAGCGCCATGCTGGGCACGATGGCCAGCGGCGCGACCCTCGTGCTGCAGCCCACCTTCGACGCGGCGGGCGCGCTGGCGCTCATCGCCACGGCGAGGGCGACGGTGCTGCTGGGCGTGCCCACGCAGTACCAGCTCCTCATGCGTGAGGAGTCGTTCCACCCGTCGCGTCTCACGTCGCTGCGTACCGGCCTCATGTCCGGGACCGCGGTCGGCGAGGCGCTCGTGCGTAAGGTGCGTCGCTGGTGCGACGTGCTGGTGGCGTACGGACTCACCGAGACGGGGGCCGTCGTGACCATCACCCGCTCCACCGACAGCGACGACATCCGCTGCAACACGGTGGGCGCCCCGATGCCCGGCATCGAGGTGATGGCGATGGACCTCATGACGGGACAGCTGCACGGGCTCGAATCGGTCGGCGAGATCGCCGTCCGCGGGCCCAACCTCATGCGGGGCTACCTCCGCATGCCGGCCGAGACTGCCAAGGTCCATACGCCGGACGGCTTCTTCCTCACTGGTGATCTCGGGATCATCGAAGAGGACGGCACCGTGAGGATCCTCGGACGACGCCAGGAAACGATCTCGCGCGGGGGCATGCAGCTCTATCCGCGTGAACTCGAAGATCGCCTGCGCGCCCATCCGGCGGTGGACGATGTCTGCGTGATCGGGGTGCCCCATGACGTCATGGGAGAACTGGTCTGCGCGTGCATCGTGGCAGTGGAAGGGGCGGTCATCACGGGCGACGAAATCAAGCGGTTCGCCCGGGACACCATGGCCGCCGACAAGGTCCCCGACCTCGTCCGCTTCTTCGACGCGTTCCCCATGACGGGGAGCGGCAAGGTGCGTCGGCGAGAACTCGCGCGTGCGATTGCGCTGAGTGCGAACACCATGAGCGCATCGGCGCTCCACGCGAACGCGCTCGATCACCCAGTTTCGTATCCAGGCTAGTCCCTCATGAGTCGTCATCCCTCCCGGTCCGGCGCGTCGTCGCCGACCCGTTCCATTGCCCCGTTCCATCGCGGCCCCGCGTCGGTCGCCCCCATGGCCCCCGTGGCCCAGCCCAATGTCGCGCCGCCGGCCCACGCGCCGAACGCGGCGCTGCTCATCGACTTCGACAACGTCACGATGGGCATCCGCTCCGACCTTCAGGAGGAGCTCAAGAACCTCCTCTCGTCGGACATCGTGAAGGGCAAGGTGGCCGTGCGCCGCGCCTACGCCGACTGGCGCCGCTACCCGCAGTACATCGTGCCGCTCACCGAAGCAAGCATCGACCTGATCTTCGCGCCGGCCTACGGCTCGTCGAAGAAGAACGCCACCGACATCCGCCTCGCGATCGACGCGCTCGAGCTGGTGTTCACCCGCCCCGAGATCGGCACCTTCGTGCTCCTCTCCGGCGACTCCGACTTCTCGAGCATGGTCATCAAGCTCAAGGAGTACGGCAAGTACGTCATCGGCGTGGGCATCCGCGAGTCATCGAGCGACCTGCTGGTGATGAATTGCGACGAGTACTACTCGTACAACGCGCTCGCCGGCCTCGTGAAGACGGGCGAAGACGAGACCACGCGCTGGGATCCGTGGGAGCTCGTGACCGAAGCAGTGGGCCGCATGAAGCGCAACGGCGACGTGATGCGCTCCGATCGCCTCAAGCAGGTCATGCAGGAGATCGACGCGTCGTTCGACGAGAAGAACCTCGGCCACCCGAAGTTCTCGCGCTTCGTGCAGGAGGCGCAGCAGCGCGGCCTGCTCAAGGTGACCAAGCTCGAGAGCGGGCAGCTCGAGATCGACATGCCCGAGGGCGCGTCGCTGCCGGCGATCGCCGCCTCCGTCGAGGCGGAGCCGCGCCGCGAGGACCGTGAGTCGCGTGAGGAGCGTGATCGTCGAGGCCGCCGCGGCCGCCGTGGCCGCGTGCGCGACCGCTACGATCGCGATCGCGAGTCCGGTGAGGGCAGCGCCGATGTGGCCGCCGAGGGCGACGCGGACACCGACGGGGCCGAGGGGCTCGATCAGACGCTGGTGGTGACGGCCGAGATGCCGCTGCCGCCGTCGCTTGCCGCCGCGATCATCGAGCCAGAAGGGATCCGGCCGCTGACCGCCGAGGAATCGGCGGCCGAGGCCACCGCCGAGGCGGAGCGTGGCGAGCGGTCGGGGCGCGATCGTGGACGTCGGCGTGGCCGCGGCCGCGACCGGTTCCGCGACCGGGACCGTGGCGACGCGGCCGCTGAGCCGGAGGCGGCGAGTGCCGCCGTGGCGGGCGAGATCGAGTCGGGGGCGGCGGTGGCGCCGACGTTCGGGACGCCGGTGTCGGACACGATCGGCCGCAGCGGTGAGCGTCTGACGCGCAGCGATGCGTTCGACCTCGTGCGTCGGGCGGTGGAGTCGCTGGTGGCGGCTGACGAGGCCACGAGTGCCAGCGCGGCGCGCACGCGCGCGTTCGAGCTGCTCGGCCGCGACAGCGAGTCGCTGGCGGTGCGCATGTTCGAGCGCATCCTGCAGGACGCGCACGATGCGAACCTGATCGACCTGCGTCGCCGCGGCGACGACTGGGAGGTGGCGCGGCCGGCCGACGCGGCCAGCATCGTCGAGCAGCTCAAGTCGGTGGATGACGCGCAGAAGGCCGAGGCGAAGGCCGCCGCGGCGCTGCTGCCGCTGGCGCCGCGCGGGATGGGCGCCCGTGGTATCGGGCCGCGTGGTCCGGCTGGCCGCGGCAAGGGCCCCGGCGGGCCGCCGCCGGAGCTGCTGATGGTGGGCGTGGTCGGAGCCCGTCCGGTCGGGGCGGTCGCCCCGGCGGCATCGGCGCCGGCACCCGTCGCCGTTGCGGCGCCGGTCGCTGAACCGGCGGCGGACACCCCGGAGCCGGCCGCCGCGGCCGCTCCGGCTGGCGAAGTGGCCCCCGCAAAGGGCAAGACGGCGCCGGCGAAGAAAGCCCCGGCCAAGGCCGCCAAGGCCGAACCGAAGGCCCCCGCCAAGGCTTCGGCCAAGACGGCCAAGCCCGCGGCCAAGGCGCCCGCCAAGGTGGCGCCGAAGGCTCCGGCCAAGGCGCCCGCCAAGGCCGCGAAGCCGACGGCTAAGGCGCCGGCCAAGGCGGCCAAGGCGCCCGCCAAGAAGGCGGCCCGGAAGGGGTAATGCATCTCGGGGATCCGCTGCCGGCCGCGTTCTATGACCGCGATCCGGCAGCGGTGGCCCGCGAGCTGCTCGGTGCCGTGCTCCGGCACGACAGCAATGAAGGCGTGATCAGCGGCCGGATCGTGGAGACCGAGGCGTACCTCGGTCCTCACGACCCGGCTTCGCATTCGGCCGTGGGGCGCACGGCCCGCACCTGGCACATGTTCGGCCCGCCGGGCACGGCCTACGTGTACTTCATCTACGGCATGCACTGGTGCGTGAATGCCGTGGTGCGAGAAGACGGCTACGGCGCCGCCGTGCTCATTCGCGCGTTGGAGCCACTCGAAGGGCTGCCGCTCATGCGCGTCCGGCGCCCGAAGGCGCGGCGCGACCGCGAGCTGCTCAACGGACCGGGAAAGGTGTGTGCGGCATTCGGTATCGGCCGCGAGCACGACGGGCTGGCGCTGACCGGTGGGTCACGGCTCACGATCTGCGCGGGAGACGTGGTGCCCGATGCGGCCGTCGCGGTCACGGCCCGCATCGGGATCAGCAAGGCAGCAGACTGGCCGCTGCGATACGTGCTGCGCTGAGATCCGCGATCCAAGACCCGAGACGTGAGACCGCAGACGTTAGTGAACGGTGCACGGCGGTACGCGAACGGCGGTATGTCCGACGGCGTGATCGGGTGCGGTGGTCGGGGTCGGCGCTCCCCGAGCACGTCGTGGCACGTGACGCCGTTGTGCGTGCCGCCGTTTCGGCTGCCGTCGTCAGCGGTTCACAGCAGGCCGGCCACGCTGCCGGCCTCCTTGAACGCGGCCACCACCGCGTCCAGGTCGTCCCTGGTGTGCGCCGCACTCACCTGACAGCGCACCCGCGCTTCGCCCTTGGGCACCACCGGGAAACCGAAGCCGGTCACGAACACGCCGCGCTCGAGCAGCAGGTCGCTCATGCGAATCGCCAGCGCTGTCTCGCCCACGATGATCGGCACGATGGGCGTCTCGCCCGGCAACGGGTTGAACCCCGCTTCCTGAATGGCGGCGCGAAAGTAGCGCGCGTTGTCGTGCAGGCGGGTCACCAGCTCGGGGTGCGACTCCGCGTACTGGATGGCCGCCAGCGAACTCGCCGCGACCGTGGGCGGCAGTGCGTTGCTGAAGAGCTGCGGGCGCGAGCGCTGGGTCATGATGTCGCACAGCGCGGCGGGCCCGGCGATGAACCCGCCCGCGGCACCGCCGAGGGCCTTGCCGAGGGTGGAGGTGATGATGTCCACCTCGCCCAGCACGCCGAAGTGCTCGGCGGTGCCGCGCCCCGTCTTGCCCAGCACCCCGGTGGCGTGCGAGTCGTCCATGACCACGATGGCGCCTTCGTCGCGGGCGATCTGGAGGATCTCCGGCAGCTTGGCGATCGCGCCTTCCATGGAAAAGACGCCGTCGGTCCAGATGAGCTTCCGGGGAGCGCTCCGGTTGGCGCGCAGCTTCTCACGCAGGTCGTCCAGGTCGGCGTGCTTGTACACGGCCGTGGTGCACTTGGTGATGGCCTTGGCGAGGCGCACCGAGTCGATGATGGACGCGTGGTTGAGGGCGTCGGAGATGACGAAGTCGCCCTCACGCACAATGGTGGGGGTGAGCGCTTCGTTGGCGTTCCACGCCGATACGTAGCTCATGCTCGCCGCGGTGCCCACGAAGCGCGCGATGGCCGCCTCCAGCTCGCGGTGCACCGTGAAGGTGCCGCAGATGAAGCGCACGCTGGCGGTGCCGGCACCGTAGCGGTGCAGGGCGTCGATGCCGGCCTGCACCACGCTCGGCTCGTTGGCGAGGCCGAGGTAGTTGTTGGACGAGAGGACGATGACGTCGCCGCGCCCTTCCATGCGGACGTGGGCGCCTTGGGGGCCCTCGATGTAGTTGAGGCGCTTGTAGGTGCCGGCGCCCTTCAGCGCATCGAGTTCGGCCTGCAGTTCAGAGTCGAGAGACATCGCTCGTCGGGGTTGGGTCCTGGTCGTGGTCGGGGTTGCGGCCCTGCCACGACGGTCGTGGTACTTCCACCACGGTCGGGGTACTGCCACTACGGTCGTGGTACTTCCACCACGGTCGGGGTACTGCCACTACGGTCGGGGTACTTCCACCACGGTCGGGGATTCGAAACGGTCGCGGGTGGGGTGGGGGGCCTTTGCTTCGCTCGGCGTCGGGGTCGGGGGCGTTGCGGGTCGACGGATGTGTGGTGTACCGGCCGTGGTGGCGGGACCCTGTCGGCGGTCGCGCTCCCTCACCCGATCGAAAAGATGATCTTGCCGGCTTCGCCGCTCTTGATGAGGTGCATGGCCTCGTCGACGGCCTCGAGCGGCAACCGGTGCGTGATGACCGGCGTGGGGTCGAACATGCCGGAGCGCACGAAGCGCGACATCTGATGCCACGTGTCGTACATGCGCCGGCCGACGACGCCGTAGATGGTGAGCCCCTTGAAGATGATCTCGGTGGCGAAGTCGATGTCGATGGTCTTGCTGGGGATGCCGAGCATGTTCACGCGGCCGGCGGGGCGGGCGAGGGTGAACGCCTGGTGCACGGCGCTCGGCACGCCGGACATCTCGAGCACGACGTCGGCCCCGTGGCCGTCGCTGGCCGCCATGACGGCGGCATGGGCCTGATCGGGGTGCACGGCGTCGTGGGCGCCCATGGTGCGGGCCAGGTCGAGGCGCCGCGGGTTCACGTCGGTGGCGATGATGCGGGCGGCACCGGCGGCCTTGCAGATGCCCACGGCGAAGGCGCCGATCGGGCCGCAGCCGGTGATGAGCACGACGCTGCCGGGAATGTTGGCGGTGAGCGCCGTGTGGAACGCGTTCCCCATCGGGTCGTGGATGCCGCCCACGTCGTAGCTGATGGCGTCGTCGAGGTGCCAGACGTTGGTGGCCGGCATGGCGATGTACTCGGCGAAGCAGCCGTCGCGGTCGACCCCGATGATGCGGGTGGACGGGTCGACGTGGGCGTTGCCGGTGCGACTGAAGAGCGAGCGGTCGTCGACGATGTGCCCCTCGGCGGTGACGCGGTCCCCCACCTTCACGCTCTCGACGAGTGCCCCGACGGCGACGACGTCGCCGGCGAACTCGTGGCCGCAGATGAACGGCGGCGTGCAGCGGCCGGCAGCCCAGGCGTCCCACTCGTATATGTGGACGTCGGTCCCACAGACGCCGGCGCTGCGCACGCGGATGAGCACCTCGTCGTCACGGAACGTCGGTTCCGGCACCTCCGTGAGGGTGAGACCACGACCTGCCGTCTGCTTCACCAGCGCTTTCATGGGACTCCGGGCGTACGTCGGACGCGTGGTCCGAGGAGAATTCGAGAGAACGGAACACGCCAAGTATAGCATGACGCGCCGTCGCGGCGCGGTCGTCGCGGTGCGGCGCCGATCATTTAATCGCGCGCGTTCTTTATACGCACTATTGCGCAAGGGAATTATCCACGCGTATATTCGCGTCAATTCAACGACTTGCGCGCACTGTCCACAACACACTTCCCTACGTTCGCCGCTGGTGCGATCGCGGGGCGCGCAGTCCTCATCGGCAACGCGTGGCGATAAACCGGCACGAGTTCCACCCGCAGTCCAACGTCGCCCTGGCGACCCTCTCATGCGGGACCGCGCTGTACGCGCCGGTCCTCCCCTCGCCGTCGTCGCTCGCGCCCGTGCGCGGAACAACGGCCCGCTCCGCTGTCCGCCCTGCGCAGCGTTCGAGCCATGTTGCGCCGCCCCGGGCTGCAACGTCCTCACCCGATGGTCTCTTTGCGTCGCCGGTCGCTGCCACGACTCCGGTACGCCGTTCCTGGTCCACGCCGGTCACTGCGGTGACGGCGGGGACGCCCGACTACGTGCGCTTCTTCGAGGCCACGTAGCGCATCCCGACGCGGTGCATGCGCCGCCCGTGATGTGCGCTCACCTTTCCACCGGGGGAAAGTGAGCATCTCCACCTCTCGTGAGAGGGTTGTTCAAATGGCTCCTGCCAAGAAGGCCGCCAAGAAGGCGGCGAAGAAGTCGGTCCGCAAGACCGCCAAGAAGGCCGCGCGCAAGCCGGTCAAGAAGGCTGCGAAGAAGGCCACCAAGAAGGCGGCCAAGAAGGCCACCAAGAAGGCGGCCAAGAAGACGGTGAAGAAGGCCACCAAGAAGGCCACCAAGAAGGCGGCCAAGAAGAGCGTGAAGAAGGCGGCGAAGAAGGCCACCAAGAAGGCCGCTCGCAAGCCGGCCAAGCGCGCCAAGAAGGCGGCTGCGCCCGCGCCGGCCGCGCCGGCGGCGTAAGTCGTCGTCCGCGAGTTCGCAGGACGTCTCTACGCGAAAGGCGCCGGCATGTCTGCCGGCGCCTTTTCGATTGTCCCCCCTGACACATCAGCCGCCACGCCTCACGCGCGCGCGGCCACCAGCGCCTTGCCGGTCTCGCGCGGCTCGGCCCTCTCGAACTCGTCGGGCACCGGGCCCCAGACAAAGGCACTGAAGCGCGTCGGCGCGCCGTCGCCGTGGCCGCCATCGGCAATAACGATGCCGACGGGCTCCCGGTCGGCAGGCTGCTGCAGCATGGGATTGTATCGCATGGTGGGTGATCCTCCACCCGAATCAGATAATGAGGTCGTCGCCACTCCGGCGTTCATGCCTTCAGGAGAGCACGGACGATGCCACTCGGCACGATTTTGCCAAGTGTTTGGTGGACAGAGAGTTGGCCGATTGCTCCCCGCCCGATGCGAGCAGGCGTGTGTCCCCGAGACACGTCAGCAGACGCACAAGGGCGTGTCGTTCCGCGACACGCCCTCTGATGTTCCGCTCCGGTTGGCCCGCAGACTGTCAGGCGACGGCGGCTTCCTTTCGCGCCATGAAGGTCTCCCCACGGGTCGCCGTGCGCTCGACGGAGATGGTCCACCCGCGATAGCGCGATGCCAGCTCCTCTATGGGGAGCGAGCTGGCGCGGTCGGTGCCGGCCACGATGGTTTCCACCAGATGCACGCCGCCGTCCACGGTGGCGCTCTGCAGCACCTCGATCACCCGCGCCCGGTCGTGCACGTCGAGACCGCCAAAGGCCGACGGCGTGCACACCACGGCATGCAGCGCCACATCGGGCGCCCAGGCCCCCAGATCGGCGCAGTAGCCCCGGACGCGTTCGGTGAGCCCTGCCGCCTGGGCCGCGCGCACGACACGCTCCACGGCGTCCTCGGCGGGCTCCAGCGACGTCACCGCAGCCCCGCGCGCCGCCAGATACATGGCCAGGCCCTCGCGCTCCGCACCCGCCACCAGCACGTGCCGGTCGCCCGAGTCGGCGAGTTCGCGCACCAGCGCCGCCTGCGGGTCGAGTCCCCAATGTTCGGGCTGGCGATACGCCTCCAGCATCTTCAGGCGCCGCCGCTTCCACGTGGCGAACGACGGCAACCGCAGCCGGCGGGCGATGAGGCGGTCGACTTCCTGCCAGACGAGGATCTCGGTGAGCGCGATCTGGTCCGCCTTGCGCAGGACTTCGACGGCTTCGTCGCCGATCTTGAGCAGCGCTCCGCGGGAGACCGAGTCCTTGTAGTCCTCGATCTCGCGTTCGACGTACAGCTCGTACTCGTACTGGAGGGAGCGCGGCGAACTGATGGGAGTACCCCTCTCGGCTGTGGAAGAATGTGGACAACTTACGGCCATTCGGGAATTCCGCAAGACCCACTTTTGTGATTGCCCGATCTTTAAGTGTCCATCGCTGAACCGTTTGGCATCCACCGGTATTTACCCGCATGCCCGAGCTTCCCGAGGTCGAATTCGCCGCCCAGCGCCTCCGTGAGGCGGTCCTGGGGCACACGCTGGTCCGCGCCGAGACGCTGCATCCGTCACAGCGCCGGCACTTCCCGCCGGCCGCCCAGCAGGCGGTGGCAGGGCAGGTCATCGCCCGCATCGAACGTCGGGCCAAGGTGCAGTTGCTGCACCTCGGCAACGGGGCGGTGCTGGAGATCCACTTCCGCATGACCGGCGACTGGGAGTTCACCGCCGTGGCCGAGGGCCCGCCTCGGCTGGAGCGGGTCCGCTTCGAGACCGCCGAGGGGACGCGCGTGAGCCTGGTGGACGGGCGGGCGCTGAGCGTGGTGCGGCTGCATGCACCGGGCACCTTCGTGCCGCCGCGGGCGGGGCCGGAGCCCCTCACCGACGACTTCACGGTCGAGGGGTTCGACGACGCGCTCGCACGCCGCCGGGCGCCCATCAAGCCGGTCCTGCTCGACCAGCAGGTGGTGGCGGGTGTTGGCAACATCTACGCCTCGGAGGCGCTGTGGGAGGCACGCATTCGTCCGGACACGCCGGCCAACTCGCTGTCCCGCGCGCGACTCACGCGCCTGCGCGACGCCATCCGGCTGGTGCTCGAGACGGCGCCCACGGGGCGCTACTACGCGCGCGACGAGGTCAGCGAGCGCGAGATCTGGCGGGTGTACGGCAAGGAGGGCGACCCGTGCCGCCGCTGCGGCGCGCGCATCGGGCGGCTCACGCAGGCCGGGCGCAGCACGTACTGGTGTCGGCGGTGCCAGCGCTGACGCGTCGCGTGGTTCGTCGGCGTGCTCGTGGCCACGCGTCGCGCACGCCATCCGCGCGCGACCCCACGCCGGTCAGTTCATCGCCTCGAGCAGTGCTCCCTTGAGATAACCCGTCTCCGGGACGTTGATCAGCTCCGGATGATCGAGCGGCTGCCCCGTGATCGCGCGCAACGCAAAGCGCCGCCCGCAGTCGGCCACAGCCTCGCTGAGCATGTCGAAGAACAGCCCACGCGAGAGGTGAAAGCTGCACGACGCCGTGAACAGCAGGCCGCCCGGCGCCAGCAGCTTCATGGCCTGCAGATTGATGTCCTTGTAGCCGCGCAGCGCGCCGTCGAGGGCGCCACGCGTCTTGGCGAACGCCGGCGGGTCGACGACGATGGTGTCGAAGCGACGCCCTTCGCGGTGCCAGGCGCGCAGCACGTCGAAGGCGTCGCCTTCCACCGGTTCGATGTTGGTGAGGCCGTTGCGCTGGGCATGCTCGTGCACGCGCGCGAGCGCCGGTGCCGACACGTCCACCGCGCACACGTGGTCGGCGTGCTTTGCCAGGTGCAGCGCGAACGACCCGTGATACGCGAAGCAGTCGAGTGCCCGCCCGCGCGCCAGAGAACCGATGAGCACGCGGTTCTCACGCTGGTCGAGGAACGCGCCCGTCTTCTGCCCATCCCACGGTGCGGCCAGATAGCGCACGCCGTGCTCGAGCACCTCTACGAGGCGCGGCACGTCGCCATAGAGCAGCTTCACCTCGCGCGGCAGCCCTTCCCGGTCGCGCGCGGCGGGATCGTTGCGGGCGAGAATACCGGTGCAGCCGGTCAGCTCGCGCAAACTCTCCACGATGGTACCGGTATGCGCGTCGACGCCTGCCGAGAGCAACTGCACCACGAGGGCATCGCCGTACCGGTCGACGACGAGTGACGGCAGCCCGTCGCCTTCGCCGTGCACCAGCCGATACGCATTGGCCTCGGTGGCCAGTGGCGCGCGGCGCGCAATGGCGGTGCGCAGCGCCTCGTGCCACCACGCGGCATCGGGTTGGCGCGCCGGGTCGGCCTCGAGGCGCCGCAGCGAGATTTCCGACTGCGGACTCCAGAGTGCCCACCCCAGTAGCGCGCCGTTGGCCTCTTCCACGCGTACGATGCCGGCCGGCAACGCGGGGAGGCGTTCGAGGTCGGAGCGGAACACCCACGGGTGCCCGCCACGGAGTCGCTGCGCTCCCTTGCGGTTCACGACGGCGATCTCGCCGCCCACGGCGCCGGCGGCGCGGGGCGGATGTCGGCGGCGGTCGCGCACGGGCTCGTTGGCGCGTCCGGGCCGGGCGGGCCCACGAGCCCCATCGCGCGGTGGGCGTTCCCCACGGTTCATGCCGACTCCTGATTCGCGGCCGGCGACGCCGCGGGGGTTGAGGTGAGGTACTGGTCGAGTCCGCGTTGCGCGCGCACACGCCCCTCACGGCGCGCCTGCGCGAGGCGTTCGCTGTTGCGGTCGAAAGCGTCCCGGCTCTGCTGACGGTGCCAGAGGTGAAAGGCGACAGCGCCGAACTTGAGATTGCGGCGCACCACGCCCGCATTGCCGAGGCGAAGCGTGAGATCGCTGTCCTCGCGTCCCCAGCCTTCGTAGGCCTCGTCGTAGCCGTTCACGCGCAGCAGGTCATCGCGCCAGAAGGCAATGTGACAGCCGCGAATGCGCTCGATGGTGTCGCGGATTCCGCGCGAGAGGGGCGCCAGCCATGGCGCGTGCCACGCGTTGAGTCGGCGTTGCACGCCGCGCGAGAACGGGCCCAGCGGCACCAGGCCGGTGCGAAGCAGTTCGGTGGTGCGCGCTTCGGTGAGCAAGGCCCGCGAGCCCTGCACGAACGTACCGCGACGCGCCCACGCGACATGCGCCGCGAGGGCGCCCGGGTGCAGTACGATGTCACCGTCGATCTGCACGATATAGTCGCCGTTCGCGCGGGTGATGGCCTGATTGCGAATGGCGGCCGCACGAAAGCCACGATCCTCGTGCCACACGTGTACGAGCGGCACCGGAAAGGTCGCGGCTTCACGCGCAATGAGATCACGCGTCTCGGGTCCCGAGCCGTCGTCGGCGATGAGGATTTCACGCGGCAGCACCGTCTGCCGGCGCACGGCGGCCAGCACCATCGCGAGCGCCTGGGGCCAGTTGTAGGTGGCCACCAGCAGCGACGTGGTGGGTGTGGTCACGTCAGCGCGGCGCCTGGGCTGCCGCCCGCTTCGCCTGCTCGATCTTGGCGATGGCCTTGGAGTGCTCGGCGAATGTGGTGCGGAACTCGTGCCCGCCGTCGGGGCGGGCCACGAAGAACAGGTAGGGCACATCAGCCGGCGACAGTGCAGCCGCAATACTCGCTTCGCCCGGCGAGGCGATCGGGCCGGGTGGCAGGCCAGCGTACCGGTACGTGTTGTATTTCGAGTCGACTTCGAGGTCCTTGTACAGCACGCGCGCCACATGCTGCGGCAGTGCATACTGCACGGTGGGGTCGGCCTGCAACCGCATCCCCTTCTTCACGCGGTTCCAGTACACGGCGCTGATGATGGGACGTTCCTCGGGCTTGCGGGCCTCCTTCTCCACGATGCTCGCCATGGTGATGGCGTCGTGGCGCGAAATGGACATCGCCTGCAGGCGGGCATCCCACTCCGGCTTCCACGCGTCGAGGAACCGTTCGACCATGGCGTCGACCGCGTCGCGCGCCGTGGTGCCCGCCGGAAACGTGTACGTGGCGGGAAAGAGGTAGCCTTCGAGACTGGGCACCGGCACCTCGAGTTTGTGCAACCACGTGGTGTCGGTCATGGCTGCGCGCACCGAGTCGGCCGGCACGTCGAGTGCCTTGCTCAGCGCCGGCGTGATGTCCCGCAGGTCGAACCCTTCGGGGATGACCACGGTCGCCATGAGCCCGCGCCCGGTCACCAGCGCGTCGAGCACCTCGCGGTAGCCGGCGTCGGTGGTGAACTGATAGGTGCCCGGCTTTATCGCGGTTTCCGCTCCGGTCACGCGCGCGAAGAGCCGGAACAGGCGCGGCGAGCCGATCACCCCCCGAGCCGACAGCGATTCGGCGGCCACCCGCAGGCTCGCGCCGCGTGGCACCACCACACGTGCCGGCTCGCCGGTGGGGCTCGCCGCACCACCGATCTCCCGCCACACCCATGCGCCCACGACGATCGCCGCCGCGAGGGCGCCGAGGGTCAGCAGGCGCGAGTTCCTGGATCGTTTACGGGCCATGCGCGTGGGACGTGCGGGGGATTACGTGACGACTGCGTGCGGTGGGCCTGAACATCGGCGCGTCGGCTGAGTACCGCGTACCTGAACGATGGAGCCTCGGAGTTGAGGAGCTTTGAAGAGAAAAAACAAGGATTCCTCGTTACCTCCGCACCTCCAACGCTCCGTCAATCAGTTCCGCCCCGACTCAACGGCCGCCACGACCGGTTCACCCAACTCGACCCCCTGCGAGGCCGCCCGCAACACACTGTCCAGCAGCACACACGCGGCCATGGCATCGACATCGCCCTTGCGGCCGCGGGTGGAGCCGCCCTGCTCACGAATGCTGCGCAGGGCGGATGACGTGGTGAAGCGCTCATCCACCAGGCGCACCGGTAGCGGTTGGCGCGCCGCCAGCTTGGCGGCCACCTCGCGCACTTCCCGCGTGCGGTCCGTCTCGCTGCCCGACGGGTCCAGTGGCAGCCCGAACACATAACCGGTCGCACCACGCTCCTCGGCCTGGCGCATGAGCTCGGCGATGGGCGGGCGCTTGCCGGCACGGCGGGCGATCACGCCGGCGGGCGAGGCGAGCATGCCGAGTTCGTCGCTGATGGCGAGACCGATGCGCTTGTCACCCCAGTCCACGGCGAACAGTCGCCCCGCCGTGCTGCCCGTCACGCCTCGGCCATCTGCTCGAAGAACTCCTGGTTGTTCTTCGCGCGCTCCATGCGCTTGAGCAGGAAGAGCATCGCCTCGTCGGACGGCATGTCGGCGAGGAACGTGCGCAGCAGGAACACCCGCTGCTGCTCCTTGGGGGTGAGGAGCAGCTCCTCGCGGCGCGTCCCCGACTTGTTGATGTCGATGGCGGGGAAGATGCGCTTCTCGGCCAGCTTGCGGTCGAGGACCAGCTCCATGTTGCCGGTACCCTTGAACTCCTCGAAGATCAGCTCATCCATGCGCGAGTTGGTCTCGATGAGCGCCGTGGCCACGATGGTGAGCGAGCCGCCCTCGGTGAGATTGCGCGCGGCGCCGAAGAACGCCTTGGGCTTCTGCATGGCGGTGGCTTCCATACCGCCCGACATCAGCTTGCCACCCTGCGGGGCCACCGCGTTGTGGGCGCGGGCGAGGCGGGTGATGGAGTCGAGCAGGATGACGACATCCTTGCCGCTCTCCACCAGGCGCTTGGCCTTCTCGAGCACCATGCCGGCCACCTGCACGTGGCGTTCGGCGGTTTCGTCGAAGGTGGAGCAGATCACCTCGGCCTTCGGGCAGCTGGCCTGCATGTCGGTGACCTCTTCCGGGCGCTCGTCGATGAGGAGCACGATGAGCGTGATCTCCGGATGGTTCTCGACGATGGCGTTGGCCAGCTGCTGCAGCAGGATCGTCTTGCCGCCCTTGGGGGGCGCGACGATGAGGGCCCGCTGCCCCTTGCCGAGGGGGGCGATGATGTCGCACACGCGAGTCGCGACTTCCCCGTTGGCTCGCTCGAGGCGGATGCGCTCGTCGGGGTACTTGGCGGTCAGGTTGTCGAAAGCGCTGCGCAATTTGGACTGCTCGGGGTCACCACCGTTTATGCGCTCCACCTTGAGGAGCGCGAGGTACCGTTCCCATTCCTTGGGGGGGCGGACTTCGCCCATCACCGTGTCGCCGGTGCGGAGGTCGAAGCGCTTGACCTGGGAAGGGGAGACGTAGATGTCGTCGGGGCCGTGCAGATAGTTGAAGTCCTGCGCGCGAAGGAAGCCGTACCCTTCGGGCAGCACCTCGAGGACGCCTTCACCGTAGAGCGTCGTCTCGGTTTCGAGCAGCGCCTGCTCAATGCGAAAGATGAGCTCCTGCTTGCGCAGGCCTGTGACGCTGGTGAGCTGCAGCGACTCTGCGAGCGCCAGCAGCTCCGGGACCGACTTCCGCTTCAGCTCGGCGACGTGCACTAGGCAAGGAGAACATGGGGAGCGGGCGGCCGACGGCGTCGCGGCCGAAGCCGATCCGGCGTGGCGTTGACGGCCAGGCCATGCGCGCGGCAGGACTCGAACCTGCGACCTTCTGCTCCGGAGGCAGACGCTCTATCCAACTGAGCTACGCGCGCGGTGCGGGCGAACCGGGCGGTAGGGCTGCCAGGAAAGCCGCCTGTGGGGTGCTGCGTCGGCCACACTGACCGACTCATCCCCCGCCAGACTGGGCAACCTAACGGGGCGGGGGGGCGGGCGGCAAGGAAAGGACGAAGTAGCGTCTGCTCACCGGCTCACCTTGATCGCGGATGGCAGACTATGTACAGTTGTACGTACACCTGTACAGGAGATGCCACCGTGAGTGCTCCGTCCGACATCAACGCCGCGACTGCGCTCGCGCTCTTGGCGAGCCATGAAGAGCTCGAGACGTCCGTGAAGGCTACCAAGGCGCGGGAGCAGTTCTTTCCGCTGCTGGAGTCGGTCGTCAACGACGAGCGCCATGTGGTCTACGTCGAGCACAAGGATCTGCCGGGACGTGCGATGCTGGTGAGCGAGCGTTACCAGCAGTACGTCCGCGATCTGGAGGCCACGGTGCGGGCGCTGGTCGGACCGGCGGCGGGGCCGCGCTTCGCGTTGGCGGGTTCGCTGACGGTGTCAGCTGAAGGCGATGATCTCGACCGTTCCCTGGCGGCACTCCGGGCGGCGCAGGTCGAGCGTGCCACGGCCAAGTTCGACGCGCTCTGATGGCGGCGGAAATTGCGGTCACCGACACGCACAGTCTGTTGTGGTATGGCGAGCCGCGTGCACATCGAAAGCTTGGGCGCCACGCGCTCGCACTCTTTCGGCGGGCCGATGTGGGTCAGGCAGCTGTGTACGTGCCGGCGCTCGTCTTGGCTGAAGTGAGCGAGTTGGCGCACCTCGGCAGGATCATGCTGCAGGTACCGTTCGATGACTGGATGGACGGGGTGTTCAGCAATCCGTGTTTCATTGCGCAGCCGTTGACGGACCAGATCGTGCGCACGGCCCACCAGCTGTTCGCGATCCCTGAGCGGGGTGACCGGTTGATTGCGGCAACCGCCGTGGCGCTCGAGCTGCCGCTCATCACGCGCGATCCGGCGATCGCCGCGTGTGCGGGGGTGGGTTTGGTGTGGTGAGGGACTGGCGCGTGAGGGTGTGCAAGGTCGGACGGTCGCGGTGGGTACGCCGACGGGTCCTGAGCCCTTCGGTGGCTCTCCCGCGGCCGTGGCGACGACACGTTACATCAATCGCGACAGCACCTGCGCCGGCGCCAGCGCCGGGATGGGTGACTTGCGAAAGTCGCGCGTGTTGCGGGTCGCGATGACTTCCGCGCCGCACGCCAGGGCGGCGCCGACCTGCATCGCGTCCTCGAAATCCTTGAGTGCCAGCGCCGACGCCGCGCGCAGATGGACCGTGGTCGTGGGGGCGATGTCGATGAACTGCATGAGATCATCGATGAATCGACGGGTCGCCGTGGCGCCCTGCCGAGCCGACACGAGACAGAAGAAATTCGACACGGTGTGCCACGCTACGAACCCACGGGCCGCGCCCCGCTCGAGGGCATCGACCAGAGCGGCCGCGTCATCGGCGTAGGGCGCACGGCCAAGGGCGAGGTCGACCAGCACATCCGTGTCCACCAGGACGATCACAGGTATTTCCTGGCCAAGGCCTCGAAACGGGCGTCATCATGGCGGGCAGGTTCGAACTGCCCACGCCAGCGCGACGAGAACGACGGCGTCTCACCCTTGCTGCTCAGCTGGCGCAGGCTCCCTTCGATGATCTCCGAGAGCGACATGCCGCGCTCACGCGCGTATCGCTTGGCGCGTGGGAGCAGGTCGCGGTCGATGGTGACGGTCAGTTTGGTCTTCATGGGAGTATACGTGTGTCTCCTGTAGTATACGTATGCCAGTAGGTGCCGTCAAACCTCCTCGGCCCCGGAGTGCTCTTGCGCCGTCGTCGCGCTCGCTTGCCACCTGGCGGGGACCACTGCACCCTCACCGTGCCTATGGTGTCTTTCACCGTCGATCATGAGCTTCAACATGAAATGCGCAACACTGCGGTGGTCGGGCCCCACTTGATCGCCCTGGTATGCGCCGCCCTGTTGTCCGGCGCGAGGGTCGCTGACCCAACGTCGCACCTCCAGCCGCGCCGGTACGTCACACTGCCCGTGCGCGTGGACACGCTGCGCGACGGCGCCCGTGACGACACACTCGCGCGGCCGCTCCTGCTCGCGGCTGACGACCAACGCATCTACTGGTTCGATTACGGCGACGGGCGACTCAGCGCGATGGACACCACCGGGCGATTGCTCTGGCGGGCCGGGCGTCGCGGGCAGGGGCCGGGTGAGTTTGCGAACCCCACCTCGCTGTTGGCCGTGCGCGGTGGCGGTGAGTACGGTCACGGCGCGCATCTTTCCCCTCCGCGCTGGTGCGCTCGCGCTGAATTCCGGTGTGGACGGGTTGGACGCTCGGCCCCTCCCGCCACGCGTGCCACTCGCCGGGGACAACGGTCTGGTGGTGGCGGGCTTTCCACCTGGCACCAAGCCCGCCATTCGTGACGTGGCGATCGTGGGCGAGCACCTGTTCGTGCTTCCGGCCGGTGAGGCGTTCGACGGGCGCACACTCGATGTCTACGTCGCCACGACCGGCCGCTACCTGGCGAGCCTTCGCCTGCCGATCGGGCTCACTGTGCTCTCGGGCCGTACGACGGATCTTGTGGCGGTGTCGCTCGAGGAGTACCCGGCCATTGTGCGGGTGCGGTGGGATGCGGCGGGGTTGGCGCGCGTGGCTCGCTGACCGGCTCGAACCGCTACGCGCCTTGTCGGAAGCGCCGCCTCGTCAAGATCGGCGTCTGGTAGCTGGCTGCCCTATAGAACACGGTGTGCGTTCGTCCCATCGAGACAACACTTGACGGCACGGACCTCATGCATTACCGCTCTTCATATTGAACAAAGGCGAGGACTTCTGAACGGTCAAGCGACAGTGGTGACTTCATTCGATAAAGGAGAATTCGGTGGCTTGACAGCAGTCAGGCTGGTGGTCGGCCTCAGCGTTTTCTTAACCCAATGGTTCGCTGCACCGCTTGGCGCCCAATCCCGTCCCGTCCTCGATCAGTACCGAGTTCCTGTGACGAGGCTGCGGGGGGTTCCCTTGGGCAACCCGGACGACTTCGCCCGTCCGACCGATATCGAATTCGTCTCTGGGCGTCTCGTCGTCATCGATCGTCGTAGCGAGATGATGATCCACGTGATCGATGCCAAGTCGGGGCGCACTCTGCGGAAGTTCGGGAAAAAAGGAAGCGGTCCCGGGGAGTACCGCGGACCGTGGGCGGTGGTGCCAGAACGGAATTCTGCTGCGTTCTGGATTTTCGATACGTCCCTTCGTCGCATGACGCGAGTTGATGTCGATCAGGACTTTCGTCGTGGCTACTACCTACCCGGTCGTTCCTTCCAGTTGGCGGGAGGCGTCGAGTTGAACAGTCCCCGGTGGACGGCAGACGGGACACTCCTCGCGTCGGGTCATGTGCGGGATGGGTTACTGGCGGCATTCGATGCGAGGGGGCAGCCGCTTGCGTCTCGGGGCGACTTTCGGTTCGGGGATCCGAGGCTGCCTATCTATATACGCCAGCAAGCATATCCCTCCACGATCGATACCGATGACTCGGGGACTCGTCTCGTGCTGGCGACCAGGTACAGTGATCGCCTGGAGTTTCACGAGACTTCGGGACGGCGCATAGGCGGGGCGGAGCGTCCGTTCGGCTTCGAACCCCAGTTCGTTGTCACTGGGAGGGACGACGAGCGGAACGTGGCGTCGCTTCCCGATTCTCGAAACGGTTACGTGGCGGTCCGGGCGACCGACGCACGCGTTTACGCCCTCTTCTCCGGTAAACGATTCGGTGATTTCGAGGGAAGGGCCAGTTTTGCGCAGTATGTGCACGTCTTCGCTTGGACGGGAAAACTGCTCGCGGTGCTCATGCTGGATATGGAAGTCCTCGACATCGCCGTGGACTCTGACGAGCGCTTGCTGTATGCCATTCGGAACGATCCCTTGCCGCAGGTGATGGTGTACACGCTCCCCGCATCGCTCAGCCGAATGCGCTGAAAGTAGGAGAGGGCGGGGTTTCCTTCAGCCATGAGGGGTAGGCACATGCGAGTCATCCGGTGGTCGGTAGTGTCGGCGGCGCTCTTGATGCCCAGTGCAGTTTTTCCTGGGAATGCATCTGCTGCGGTTGTGCGAGCCGAAACTCCTATCTGCGGTGGAGTTCAGGAAATCGAGTGCGTCGACGACCCCAAGGATAAATGCTGCAATGGACCGGCATGTCTGTTGCAAAGCAGGAAGAAGCCAGTCCATGTCGACTAAATCATGCTGCACAACCGATGTCGGTGTTATCGGTTGTGCAGCACTTCTTCGTTCGTACGGCACCTGCCTGAAGGCGTAAGTCGCCCGGTCTGTGCACTGGTCGATCGAAGATCAGCCGGCGCTTTCATAACCCGTTGGGCCGAGACAACGCACGCCGTGCGAATATTGACGTGCTGGGCGCGACGCGGCACCTGCCGAGCTGAGGGCGTCCTCTCACACGGGGCGAACGAGCCGAGCGACAGAATGGCGCAGGGGGCGGATCGAACGAGTCGCCCCCTGCGGTGTGCAAACCGATAGGAAACCATCGAATGATCGGGTGCAGGGAAGTGCGACTCTCCTGGTTCAGCGTGAATGTGACCGGTGGGTGGAGCTACAGTGGAATCGTGGACGCCGAATGAGGTGAGGTGACGCTGCCGCGGCGAGCTGCGCGAGGGCGCGCGCTGCGCGGGCGACTTCGAGTCGGGCATCGCGCGTGGCCCAAAACGCTTCGGATCGTCTCGCCAGGCGATCGGCGGGCGTGATGTACCCGATGGCGCTGTGCAGCCGCTGCTCGTGGTAGTGCGCGATGAAGGCCGTGACGTCGCGTCGCGCCTCGTCGATAGACGTCGGGGCCTCCGGACGAATGGTGATTACCTTGATCGTGTGGTTCCGGCGTTCCAGCTTGCCGTTCGACTGCGGGTAGTAGGTGGCGGTGCGCACGTGTGTCATGCCGGCGAGCCGGATGAAATCGCGGAAGTCGCGGGCGATGAATTGCGGCCCGTTGTCCGAGATGATCCGCGGGCGCGCCTCCAGAAATCGCTCGCGGGCCCGTTGTACGATGGTGGTGACGTCACGCGTGGTCATCGACTCGCGCAGTTCCCAGTGCACCAAGTAGCGTGACCAGCCATCGAGGATGGCGCAGAGAGAGTAGAACGTGCCCGCGACGTTGACGTACGTGAAGTCGATGTGCCAGTGCGCATGCGCGTCTGTCGGCTGGTCTAAGCCGGTGCCTTTCTTGGACGGGGAGCGCGTCCAGCGATCGAGGCGCCCGGCGGCCTTCAGGACGCGATACACGGATGAGGGACTCACGGCGACCTCGCTGCCATCGAGCAGCATGTAGGTCAAGCGTCGATGCCGCTTCGAGCGGATGCTGCTCGCGAAACCGCAGGATCCCGTCCCGCTCCGCTGCCGTCAGCCAATGTTCGCGCGTCACCGGTCCGTGCGGCGTGGGCACCGCGCCATACGACGCGGTCCAGCGACATTCTTCGCGCGCGCGATGCCGAGGCGCGCCAGCATCGGTTGCACCGGCAACGCCGTACGCGTGCTGAGCCACGTGACGCAATCCACCACGGCGTCGCGCTGATCCGGTGGCACTGTCCTGCTCCAGTTGAAATGTGACACCACCCGCTCCACACTATGGAGCAACGGAGGTTGTCATGAGTCCCTCAAAGGAAGCTGTCCAGCGCTCGCGTCGGGTCTTCACGCCTGAGCAGAAGGCCACAATCCTGCGTCGGC
>JBEILM010000065.1:0-22200 GCA_040379205.1 Gemmatimonas sp. | reverse complement strand
TCCTTCACCGCCTGGGTCTTATGCGCGGAACAGGCCCCCGCCCTCGACGAAGCGGCGCTTCCAGAGGGCGATGAACCGATCCGTGCAGGCGAACCGGGCGCCAATCGTCGCATAGCTGTCGCCCTCGGCCAGCGCGAGCACCACGCGCACCCGCTTCGCCATTGCTTGGCTCAGCGTCGTCTGCCGCAGCATCTACTCGAGGGTGCGGCGATCTTCCGGGGCGAGCACGAGATCCATCGTAGCGGTAAACATACCACCCGATACCACAACGCTTGCGCTATCCACATTTCAACTACGGCCCAACCAGGCCAAAGGATTGCAATAACGGCCGATAGCTCATCCACTGCTTGCAAGGCCCGCTCTCTCACCTGTCCAGCCACTTGGAGCATCTCAGAGGCATCGCCAACGAGGAAGACCTTCTCTCCATCGGCTACGGCGAAGATCTCCCCGGAGGGAAACGAATAGGGGTATTCGTCGAGATCGAACCTCTCGCCTTCGCGTTCAACGAGCCAGCGCGCCATAGAGCGATTGGGGGTGTCCAACGCGACGGATCAGCGGCGGCGCGGGGCGCTGTCCGCGGCAACCGGTTGTTGGACAGCAATTGTCAGCCATCGCGACAAGTAGATCCATCCGTTGTCTCGCGAACCGCGCAGGCTAGGGACTCCAAGACGAGCGCTATATCATCTTCGGTCGTCATCCAGTTGCAGATCGATAGCCGGAGTGCCGAATGGCCCCTCCACGTTGTTGTGCCCAACCAGCACCTGCCCTCCGCCTGCAACTTTGCAGCAACTGCTCGGTGCAACGCGTCGGCACCATTGGCCGTCGTAGACCCGAGTCGAACGAGTACCTGATTCAGTACCACATCGTTCAGTACTTGCGCGCCGGGGATCTGGGTGACTCCACGAGCGAAACACCGAGCCAGCATACAACACCGCTCGACGATGTCCTGGACTCCGGCTCGTCCTAGTTCTCTCAGCACCGCATAGACCACGAAAGCCCTCGCCCGCCTGGAATTCTCGGGAGCCCAGCTTGATCCATCGCGTCTATTTTCTGATTCCTCACCTGCATAGGCGCAGCGGGATGTCTTGAGGCTTCGGTGTTGCACTGGATTCTTCACGATTACGATGCCGGAGTCGTAAGGAACGTTGAGCCACTTGTGCACGTCGGTAGCCCATGAATCGGCACGCTCCATCCCTTTGAGGTGCCCATTCAGTTCCGGTGATACCGCCGCCCACAACCCGAACGCGCCGTCGACATGGAGCCACGCGTTTTCCCCTCGCACGAGATCGGCAATGGCCTCTATCGGTTCAAATGCGCCAGAGTTCACGTTGCCCGCCTGAACTGAGAGGATCATGGGCTGTCCGGATGCGCGCCGGATCTCAGCTTCGAGCGCGCTGAGCTGCATCCGCCCTTGCGAATCTGAAGGGATCTCGTGGATCTGCGCGGAACCAACCCCCATCATGTGCAGCGCTGAGCGGACGGTCGCATGGCCGCACTCGCTCATGAACACCGTGATTGGCTTAGCGCCGAACAAACCGCGCGAGTCGACGTCCCATCCAGCACGCTCGAGGACGGCGTTCCTGCCGCTCGCCAGCGCGGTGAAGTTTGCCATCTGACAGCCCGTCACGAACCCGACGGATGATTGCACGGGAAGTCCCAGCAATTCCACTATCCATCGCGCGGCGATGACTTCCGCTGCGGCAGCTGCCGGCGATGTGGCGTAGACCTGAGCGTTCTGGTCCCAGGCCGACGTAAGCCAATCGGCCATCAGGCTTGCGGGTGTCGCACCACCCACCACGAACCCGAAGTACCGCGGTCCGGCACTGGCGACCAATCCGCCCTTGACATCGTTCACCAAATCCCGGATCACCTGCTCAGCAGGTGTGCTGTGTTCAGGGAGCGGTCGGTCCAACTCACGAATCATCTCCTCCGGGGTAACGGCGCCGCCCACGTGGCGCGTGGAAAGAGATTCGAGGAAGTCAGCGGCTAGGTTCGCCACGGAATGAAGGCAGGATCGCATTGTTGCGTCGCTTGGAGAGCTCATCCATCAAACCTCATAAGTCTGCCTGAGTCGGAGTTACCTTGCAGTCAGTGACTGCGAAGCGGACGCTATGCAGTCACTTTTCTGCAGGCTATCACGAAGGTGCCGCTGCGTGCATCACTTCGCAATCCAATGTGCTGCAAGCACTTCTGCCTCACAGTGCGACGTGTCCCTTGGCCGATAGGCTGCGAGCCACGCAACCTAAACGGAGATTGCATGAAGAGCCCGCCAGCGACACGCGCCACGCCCCGCGAAATCCGCGCCCGGGACATGACGTCCTCGCCAAGCGAAAGGGCGGCGCAGCCACTCCCCCGAGTACCCACGCCGCCCGCTCCTCCTGCCGTCAGCCAACAGCCCCCGTCAGTTCCCCACGTTCATCACAATCCCACCCGCCGCGAGCTTCCCACTCACCGCCCGCGCCTTCGGCATGAACGCGTTCGCCTCGGCCACCGCCGCCGCCAGCGCGGTCTTCGCGGCGTCGGCCTGCTTCCGTAACGCCTCGCTCGGCAGCTCCCACACGGCGAGCACGTTGCTCTTGGCCTGACCCACGCGCCCCAGCACGTTGGCATCGTTCGCGGCACCACCACCGCCAAAGCCGCCGCCACCACCGGGCCCACCGATGGCCGGCACGCCCACGCCGAACTTGGCGCGCAGGGCGTCGAAGTCCTTCCGGAACTGCGCGAACTCGGCCTTCACATCGGCGGGCAGCGTGGTGCTGCTGTCCACCTTGGCCGCCACGGCACGCATCTGCGCGTTGAGCGCGGCCAGCGGCGCAGCGGCCGTGGCGCCCTGCTGCTGCGCGGTGTGCAGCTCCATGGCCAGCCCGTTGTAGGCCACGCGCTGCTCGGCGGTGAGCGCCACCTGCGGATCAGCCACCAGCGTGAGCGGCTCGCGCGCCACTTCGGTGCCGTCCACCACCAGCGCCACCGTATATGTGCCGGGTACCACCATGGGGCCCTGGTTGGCACCGCCGCCAAAGCGGAAGCCGCCACCGCCCTGCCCGCCAGCCGGCGCACAGGGGTTCTCCGCCTCGTACCCCACCGCCGGCAACGGCTCGGGATACCCCGGAATCACCCGCCGGGGCCCCTGAAACCCACTCCCTCCTGCCCCCTGACCCCCTCCCCCCTGTCCACCTCCCGCAGGCGCATTGAAATCACGCACCGGCTCCACCCGCTGGTCCCAGCACACGGTCTGAATGCCGGCCACGTTCTTGGCCGCCGGCACCGGCAGCTCACGCACCACGGCTCCGCTGCTATCGAGCACGCGCAGCGTCGGGTTCTTCACGGGCGCCTTGAAGTGCAGCTGAATGACCGCCTCGGTGGGCGGGTTCTCGCCGGTGAAGAACTGGTGCCCCCAGAACTCGTCGTTGCGGTCGTCCTTGTTCTTCCACTGCAGCTGCATGCCCGGGGTGAACAGCGCCACGTCGGCCTTGGCCGCCGCCGAGTACTCCTGGATGGGCTCGAGATGATCGAGAATCCACAGCGCGCGGCCGTGCGTGGCCACGATCAGCGCGTTGTCGCGCGGATGAATGGTGAGCTCGTCCACCCGCACCGTGGGGAAGTTGGCCTTGAGCCGCTTCCAGCTCGCCCCGCGATCGAGCGTCACGAAGATCCCCGTCTCCGTGCCCACGTACAGCACGTCGGGGTTGCGCGTGTCCTCGGTGAGCGTGCGCACGGTCTCGCCGTCGAGCCCGGCCACGATGCGCGTGAACGTCGCGCCGTAGTCCCGGCTCATCCACACGTATGGCGCGTAGTCGTTCTCGCGGTAGTTGCCCACCACCACGTACACCGTGGCGGCATCGAACCGGCTCGGCACCACTTCGCTCACATACACGAAGCCGGCGGGGAATCCGGGCAGGTTCTTCGTGATGTTCTGCCACGTCTTGCCGTCGTCGCGCGACACACTCACCGTGCCGTCATCGGTGCCCGTATAGAACACGCCCGCCTGCTTGGGGCTCTCGGCCAACGTCACGATCGCGGGCCACTGCGAAATGCCGTCGTTGCGGGCAATGCGGATGTCGCTGCCCTTGAGCCCCATCGTCACCAGGCTGTCGCGCGTGGCGCCCTTCGTGAGGTCGGGGCTGATCGCTTCCCAACTGTCACCACGGTCGCGCGAGCGGAACACCTTGTTGGCCGCCACCAGCAGCACACCCGGATCGTTGGGCGAGAGCATGAGCGGCGTGTCCCAATGGAAGCGGTACTGCTCGCGCGGCTGCGCGTTGGTCACGTTCTGCGTATTGGGGCGGATGGAGCGCGACTCGCCGGTGATCTTGTTGCGACGGATGATGTTGCCGTCCTGCGACTCGGTGTACACGATGCGCGAGTCGCGCAGGTCGGGGATGGCCACGAAGCCGTCGCCGCCGAGGATCTGGAACCAGTCGTAGTTGAAGATGCCGCGGCTGTGGCGCGACGCGCTGGGGCCGCACCAGTTGTAGTTGTCCTGCATGCCGCCGCACACGTTGTACGGCCACTCCATGTCGAAGCTCACATGGTAGAACAGCCCCACCGGCAGGTTGGGGATGAACTGCCAGGTGCGGCTCATGTCGTACGACACCGCCAGCCCGCCGTCGTTGCCGGTGAGCACATGGTCGGGGTTCTTCGGATTGATCCAGATGGCGTGCACGTCGTCGTGCGTGACCAGCGCGGCATCGGTCTCGAAGCTCTTGCCGCCATCGATGGACAGGTGCAGCCCCACGCCGCCGAGGTACAGCCGCTCGGGGTTCACCGGGTCCACGCGAATCTGGCTGAAGTACATGGGGCGCGGGTTGGTGCCGCTCTGCTTCGTCCACGTGGCGCCGCCATCGGTACTGCGATACACGCCGGTCACGCTCGTGGTCGGGGCCGGGGCCTGCGGCTGCATGCCCGCGCCACCCGGTGCCGCCTCGGCGCCTTCGGCCGCGGCCGCGGCCGGGCGACCGGCCGCCGAGGGGCCTTCGACCATCGCGTACACGATGTTGGGGCTCTGACGGAACACGTCCACCGCGATGCGCCCGAGTGCGCCGGTTGGGAAGCCGGTGCCGGTGACCTTGGTCCACGTGTCACCGCCGTCGGTGCTCTTGTACAGCGCGCTGCCGGGGCCACCGCCGTTCATGCAGCAGGTGGTGCGCCGGCGCTGGTACATGCTGGCGAAGAGCACATCGGGATCGGTGGCCGACATCGCGATGTCATTGGCGCCGGTGTCGTCGTCGCCCTTGAGCACCAGCTTCCACGTCCTGCCGCCATCGGTGGTCTTGTACACGCCGCGATCGCCGCCCGGGCCGAAGAGCGGGCCGGTGGCGGCCACGAACACGACATCGTTGTTGGTGGGGTGGATGAGCACCCGGTTGATGTGCTTGGAGTTGGCGAGCCCCATGTTGGCGTACGTCTTGCCGCCATCGGTGCTCTTGTAGATGCCGCCGCCCCACGAGGTGCTCTGGCGGTTGTTGCTCTCGCCGGCGCCCACCCACACGAGGTCGGGGTTGATCTGCGAGACGGCCACGTCACCGGTGGCGATCAGCCCCTCGTTCTGGAATTGCGGCGTGAACGTGGTGCCGTTGTTGACGGTCTTCCACACGCCGCCGTGGGCGGTGGCCACGTAGTAGATGGCCGGGTTGTTCTCGAACACCGCCACGTCGGCGATGCGCCCCGACATGGTGGCCGGGCCGATGCTGCGGAAGTGCAGGGCATCGAACTGGGTGGCGACCGACGGCGCCACGGGGGCGGCGTTGGCGGCGGGGCGCGGCGCGCGCTGGGCCGTGGCGGCGGTGGCCACGGCGAGGGTGCCGGAGAGGCTCAGCATCGCGCCGGTGGCGATCCGGCCGAAGGACAGGGACATGGGCGTGGGGAAGGCGGAGGGGGTGGCAGGCAGGAGACGCATCGCTGGGATAACGTGCTGCCGGGGCTGGCGTTGAGCGAGCCGGCCGCGCCCGGTCTTGACGGTCCGGCCGGGCGGAGGAATGTTTGCGCCGAGCGACCTAACGAACGTTCGTTTTTTGCCCCAACCGCCCGCGCCCCATGCCGTCCACGCCGTCGGCCGTCCGGTCCGCCCGTCCGTCCACCAAGCAGCGCCTGCGCCACCACGCCCTCGACCTGATCGCCAGCGAGGGGGTGCAGGCCCTCTCGGTGCGCACCCTCTGCCGCAGTGTGGGCATTCGGGAGAGCAGCTTCTACGCGCACTTCCCGAGCAAGGAGGCGCTGCTGGAGGAGCTGCTGCAGAAGGCGGGCGCGGAGGCACCATCGCGCATCGCCGAGCAGCTCGCCGATGCCGGACTCGCGCTCGACGCGTACGTGCACCAGCTCGTGCGGCAGCTGGTCGCGCTGTGGACACAGCCGGAGGGCCGCAAGCTGCGCGTGCTGCTCGAGACCGAAGCCTCGCGGGCGCCCGCGCTGCGCGATCGATTCAACGCGGGCATCCTGGCCATGATCGACGCGGTCGGCGCATCACTCGACCGCTACGTACGTGAGGGTGCACTCGCCGCGCACGGTGCGCCACGCGTGCTCGCCTGGTCGCTGGTGGCGCCGGTGGCGGCCATGCGCTTCTCGCTGTTCGCCAACGGCGCGAGTGAGGCGCATGTGGCCGAGGGAGCGCAGCTGGCGGCGGCGCACACCGAGGCGTGGGTGCGCGCGCATGCGATCGGGGCGAGTGCGATCGAGGCGAGTGCCGCCGGAGGCGCAACATGAAGCGCCCCTCGTGGACTCGGCGCCGGTGGGCCGGCGGCTCGCTGCTGCTCCTGATGATGGGCGGGTGCGGGGCCTCGGAGGCCACGGGCAGTGACATCGGCACGCCGGCGCCGCCCCCACCACCGCCACCGCCGACACCGGTCACCGCGCTGTGTACCACCCCCAACCGCCCACACGGGGTACAGTTCGGCGCGAATGTGAACGCGCTCTTCTGGGAGCAGCATTACGGGGACGATCGGCTGCTGAGCGCGGTGCGTTCACTGGGCCGACCCGTGGTGCGCCTGCCCGGCGGCACCGAGGCCGATTACTTCGACTGGGAGCTCGGGCGACCGGTGGACGCGTGCCGCTACGGCGGCTGCCGCACGTGGGACAGCGCGCAGCTCACGCCGCCGGGGCTCTTCCAGCGCTTCGGCACGTTCCGCAACAGCACGGCGGGCGGGTTCGTGAACTTCGCACGCCAGGTGGATGGCACGCTGCTGCTGGTGACCAACACGGTCACGGCCAGCGTGGACGACAACGTGCGCTGGGTGAACGCCGCGCTCGCCGCCGGGGGGACGCTGCCGCTGATCGAGCTGTCCAACGAGCCGTACTTCGGTCGCGTGGAGGGCACCGACAACACGGAACGGCTGTATCCCACCGCGGCGTCACACGTGGCGTACGTGCGACGCCTGGCGACCGCGCTGCGCCCGCGGGTGCCCAACGCCCGCTTCGGATTTCCGATGTTCGTGCCGCGCCTGGATCCCGCCACCGGCCAACCGGCAGCGGGGCACGATGCGCGCATGCTCACGTGGAACGAGCAGTCGCTGGCGGCGGGCATTGCCAACGACGTGGATGCCTTCGCGCTGCACTTCTATCCGCGCTGGCCTGGCCGACGCGGTGCCAGCGACGCCGAGTACCTGCGACAGCTGGCGACCTTTGCCCCGTCGTACTGGGCGCTGACGGTGCAGCAGCCGCAGTGGGGCGCCCTGCCGGCCGGCAAGCGGCTCTGGGTCACCGAGTTGAACGCGAGCTTTGCCGATGCCGCCGAGCTGGTGGGGAGCTGGATGCATGGCCTAATGCAGGCGCAGCTCATGCTGCTGATGCTGCAGGACGCGCGGGTGGAGGTGGTGCTGCAGCACATGCTCACCGGCAATGCGCAGTGGCAGGCGGTGGTGCATCCGGGGCGTACGCCGGACATCGTGCCGGCCCCGGGCTTCACGCCCTATGCGCGCACCTCGACGGGCGAGGCGCTGGCGGTGCTGTCGACGGCGCTGCGCGGGGCCACCTGCGTGCAGGCGCTGCCGGCCGGGGCGCTGCCGGCGGCCACGCCCGGCGTGGTGGGCGTGATGGCCCGCGATGCAACCGGCGCGCGGGCGGTGGTGGCGAATGCCTCGGCCGATTCCCTGTCGCTGGACCTTCGCGCGCTGGGGTTTGCCTCGGCCACCGTGACGCAGCAGACGGCGGCACCGCTCTCACGCCCCGGCGCCGGTGCCACCGTGGCGAGCACGTCACTGCGGCCCGGCGCGGACGGTCGCACCGTGCGCGTGGGGCCGCATGCGCTGGTGAGCGTGGTGGCGGTGCCGTGAGCCTCGGTGGCGAACCCCGGCGTCAACGCACCCGCGCGAACCGGATGTCGCGTGACCGCGTGGCGTTGGCGTAGAAGCCGATCGCCTGCCCACTGCGATCGCGTTCGAGGGTGAGGGTGAATGCGCCGCCGCTGAAGGTGTCCTTGGTGGTAGCGGTCAGCGGGATGTCGCTGAGTCGGCGATGCTTCACCACCAGCTTGCCATCGCTGACGACGAACTCCCAGTAGGTCTCGAGCTCCTCACTGAAATAGCGGCCGCTCAGCGCGTTCAGCTCGGCCACCGTCGGACGCCACGGGGCGGCGACGACGACGGCGGCACTCTGACGGGTGGCCTTCTGCCGAGCCCCACCCTGCACGAGCACGGCGCCGGTCACCTTCTTCGCGGCATCACGGATGAACTCCACCGACGCCGGCACGCCCTGTACGGCAAACGACGTATCGGACGTGGGGCGGAGACGCAGCTTCATCTGCCCGGTGGCCTGGGTATAGAGCGTGTCCCCGGCGCGCGTGAACGTGAGCACGAACTGCGGCGCAGCATCGAGCGGGTACGACCCCGTGAATTGGTCGAACTGCTTCGGGTCGTAGGTGGCGGCATCGAAGGTCGCCGCCGCCACCAGCGGCTTGGGGGCGAGCTCGGGGAAGAACGCCTGCGCGATCTGAAAGGCCACACTCGCATCGAAGGCGCCGTCGTTGCTCTGCACGGTGATACCGGCGTTCAGGTCGGGGTATAGAGCCAGCATGGAGCGGTGCGACACGTCCGCCCCGCCGTGGTGCACGCGCCGCTGGTCGTTCTGCGTGTCGATGAACAGCCCGAAGCCGTAGCCGGTGCTCTTGCCGTCGGTGAGCGTGTACGGCGTCATCATCTGCGTGAGGCTCGCCTTGGTGCCCACGCGGGGATTGGCCAGATGCTCGGCCCACTTCTGCAGATCGGCGAGCGTGGTGTAGATGCCGCCGGCGCCCATGCTGCCGCCCAAATCACCCAGGTCGCGCCAGACGCCGTTCGCGTTGCGCGAGTAGCCGACGGTGGCGCCCTTCACGGGCACGCGCACGTCGGCGCGTACGCGCGAGCTGGTCATGCCGATGGGCGCGAACACGCGCTGCGCCATGAACTCCTCGAACGGCAGTCCACTCGCACGGGCCACGATCATGGCCGCGAGGCCGAACGCCGTGTTGTTGTAATTGAACTCGGCGCCGGGGGCGTTCTGCAGCACGGGCTGGCGGTTGATCAGCGGGATGAACTCCTCGCGCCCCACGTAGTCGGCCTCGTCGATGCGGCGGCCCGTGAGCACGAGCGCATTGTACAGCTCGCGGTAGCCGCTCGTGTGCGTGAGCAGGTGCCGCACCGTCACCGTCTGGCCGAAGCTCTTCAGCTCGGGGAGATGCTTCCGGACATCGTCGTCGAGCGACAGCTTCCCCTCCTCGACCAGCAGCATGACCGCGAAGGCGGTGAACTGCTTGGAGGTGGAGCCGATGTTGGTGGGCGTGCCGACCGTGAACGGAACGTCGTACGCCAGGTTGGCCATGCCGTACGCCTTGGCGAACAGCGTGCGCCCGCCGCGCCACACCGCCACCGCCGCACCCGGACCATCACGCCGATCCCACGGGGCCAGCAGCTGATCGGTGAGTCGCCGCGGATCGGTAGAGAGCCGCTCGTTGGCGAGCAGGGTGACGGCGAACGCGCCGCCCGCGCTGTCGGCGGCGGTGACCTGCAGCTGATACTCGCCCGCCTCCGTGGTCACGACCTGCAGCTCTTCGTAACCTTTGGCATTGCCGTTCACCACGCGCACGACGGACTTCTTCGGGCCAAGCAGCCGCAATGCCACGTTGGCCGGACGCTGCTCCACCCGAAGTCTGACCACGGCATTGGAGTCGGCGCGCAAAGTGAAGCGGGCAGTGTCCTTGCCCGCCACGTTCCCGGCGACCGCTTTGCCGGGTGACAGGGGCGACTGGGCAGCGAGCCGAGGACTCACCATGCAGAGCAGCAGGCCGAGGGTGAACGCGACGCGGAGGGAGGAGCGCATGGAGCGCGTGGGGTTCGGGCGCATTGAGAGAGGCGAGGGTTGGCCCAAGATGTGCTCGCGCCGTACCCGACGCCATGCGCCGGTTTCGCGACGCCGCCGCGGCCGCCAGCGGTTACGGCACCCAGCTGCTCACGAGCGCCGACCGGGCGCGCAGGTGCTGCTTGAGCGCCGGCGCGGCGGCGTTCCACGCGGCGGCACTTGGCAGGTGCGTGGCCCCCGGCTGCTCGCCGGCGGTGCCCACCACGTGGGGCGCAATCAGCGCGGCATAGCGGTCCACCAGCGTCATGAGCGCGGGCTGCGACAGCACCTCGGCGTTGAACTGCCGCACGTGGGCGCGGTACTGCGCGGCGTAGACGGGATTGTCCATGAGGTGCCGAATGAGCGGCCAGCCACCACCGACTTCGTTCATGCTCAGCGACAGCCCCGGGCGTGGTCCGCCGGGTGGCGCAGCAAAGGGCCCGGCGATGCCCGGTGAGCCGGTGAAGGCTTCGTTGTGGTCCCACGGAATCCACACGAGTCGGCGGCGCGAGTGGTGGTACAGGTAGTGATTGTGGGCGGTGGCGCCGTAGCTGTCCCAGTTGGCGATGGCGGTGTTGATGGCCAACCAGCGCAGGAAGTGCGGCACGTCGAAGGTGGCCTTGAGCAGTCCGCGCTAGGTGGCGGGTTTGGCCGAGCGCAGGGGATCGTTGAGGATGCGGATGAACGCCTGCACATTGTCGAAGCCGGCCGACATGTTGTTCTTCTTCTCGAATTGCGAGGCGGTGAAGGTGAGGAAGCGCGACTCGGGCTTGTAGATGTTGCCCACGTCCTCGCCGAACTGGTTGCGGCTCATGGTGTCGTCGATGACTTCGACGCCGGTGTACAGCCCAGCGTAGCGGGGCCCGTCGCCGTAATCGATGAACACGCGGAAGAACACGGTGCGCGCCGCCGGCACACCGCCCTGGCGGAACAGGTCGGCGGCGAGCTTGTCGTGCAGCAGCGTGGGGTCGTTGCGTCCGTTCGAGAACGACAGCTCCTGGAAGCCGTACATCCGCTGGTTGCGAATGGCCGGGTACGTGTCCTCGAACTTGTCGAGGTGCAGACGGAACGGCAGCTTCCAGTTGCCCTGCCCCCATGCGCTCACAAGGGTGGAGTTGCCCTTGAGGCGGAAGCCCACCTTGCGCCACGTGCGGCCGTCGAGACGCGCAGTGACGGCCACGGACAGCGGGTCCTCGTTCACGAAGGCGCTGCCGGCGCCGCTGGGGCGGGCACCGAAGTCGAAGCCGTGAATGCGCTGCATGTCGGCGCGGATGGCCGCACACTGCGCGCTGGTGAGTTCGAGCTCGAGGGTGCTGACGGCATCCTGCGGAAACACCGCCGCATAGTCGGCGGGCACGCCGTTGGCGTGCGAGGCGGTGGTCCAATCGGGATTGAACACCGCCGGCGCCGCCGTGGAGTCCCGCTCGGGGGCCCGCACCACCAGCGCAAAGCGGGCCGACAGGGTGGTGCCCTGCGCCACCGCACGTACCGCCACCGCGCCACCGGTGCCGCTGAGCGTCACGGCAGCCGACGCGGTGCCGTCGGCGCTGGTGACCACGCTTGCCGGGGTGACCGGGGTGGCGGGGGCGGGCGTGGTGCGGTCGGTGCTGCAGGCCAGCGCGGCGAGCAGCACCAGCGGGGCACACCACGAGCGAGTGCGGCGCAGGACGTGGTGCGGGGCGCGTTGTCTCATGCGAGCCGCCTTACGCGCCGCGCGACGACGCCTGCCCGGCGGTGTCGTTGGCCAGCCAGCGGGCCGCACCGGGAATGAGCAGCTGCTGCGCCCCGCCAATCACGAGACGGCCGATCTCGCCGAACCGGAGGCTGACGCCGGTCTGCTTGCGCCAGAGCGAATCGGCCGACAGCGGCGCGTTCCACTCCGACCAGTGATCGAGAGCGCCGCTGGTGTAGCTGTGCAGCGCCGCCGCCTTGCCCCACGCCACGCGAAAGCGCACGATCATGCGGCCATCGGGGAGGATGCCGCTGTTGTACGGCGAGCCACCGGGCAGGGTGTAGAAGAGCTTGAAGTCCTGCTCGGTAGGAAAGCGGAAGGCGATCACGCGGGTGCCCACCTCCAGCAGCGTGGCCGTGACCGGGCGCGACAGGTCCATGGCGGCGAGAAAGCCGATCGCGTCCATGACCGGCAGACGCCGCATGTGGGTCGAGAAGAAGCGCAGCGACTCGCGCAGGCCGGCACGCCGGACCGGCGCGTCGGTGATGCCGAGCGCCGACAGCCAGCGTCCGAGGCGGCGCTCCGACTCGGCGTCGTCGAATCGCAGCTGCGCGTAGTCCGACGGTTGTATATGACGCAGGCGCATGCGTTCTCCCCAGGTGGCATCCGGGCCCTGCGCGCCGGTGGTATCGACGGCGCATATTCCGGTGTCCCAATCTTTACCACGCCGCACGCCACGGCCATGACGAATCACGATTCCGGGGATGCCTCGCCGCCCGCCGATGCCCTGACCCGCGAGTACCCCGCTGATGGGCTCGTTGTGGAATGGCGGCAGGGACTGTGCAAGCACAGTGGCAACTGCGTGCGGGCGCTGCCCCGCGTGTTCAACCCGCGGCGTCAGCCGTGGGTGGAGACCGGCGAGGGCACCGCCGACGACATTCGCGCCGCCGTGGCCAGGTGCCCGAGCGGGGCGCTGCGGGTGCGTGACGCGTCGAAAGCGCCGGGCGACTGAGTCTTCTCAGTCGATCGGTGATGGCCTGGGGAATCGTACGATTGTCGCGCGTTTCCGGTCAGTCTTTCTGCGTGACCAGCGTGTTGTCGGAAGGACCGGTTGCTACCCGTGCAGTCCACTGGTGCTTCAGCTCTCTTGGTCGGCTCGTGCCGTTCCAAACAGATACCCGACAATTGCAGTGAGGATCGGGACGAGCGCTTGCAGGATCAGTTGGAGGAACTGACGGGAGTCTTCATGAAGCGCCTTTCGATCGGCACGGACGCTTTCGCGGTGTGCGAGGAGGACTGCATTGAGCTTTGCGGAGTCTACATGGCAGGCTCCAGTCCGAGGTTCCCGGGAGGATCCGGGTGTTCCCGTCGACTCAGGAATCACCAGTGCGCTGTCGCTATCGCGGTTCCGGATGCTGTCGTCAAGACACACTGCCTTGATCACTGTGCTCACATCGGCCTCGGCGTTTGCTGTGTGTCGCCACGTGTAAACGATCAGCGCAACAATCGACGCGGCGAGTAGCGCAAGCACCCATCCGAACATGTTCTGCGCCATGCGATCAAGTCTGCTCTGGCGTGGCGCATTGAATGGGTGTTTGGCCGCAAACTCCAGGTTCGCAGCGGCTTCTTCCTTCGGCTCCTTGATTCCCGATCCACTACCCGCCATCGGAAGCTCGTTGGGCTGACTCGAAGAATCGGTGGGTGTCATGGGTCGTCTTCCTTATCGGGCGATAATCGTACGATCGCGGAATCGCAGTCCGCGAATGCTGTTGACAACGATTCGGGCGCTGTGCGAGTCGTCACTCGCGGCTTCGAGGTCAACCACCATTCCGACAACGACGTTGGACGACGTGAGGACTGGTGACCCCAGCAATGGGTAGTCACTGGCGGCTGAGCTTTCGCCTGACAGCATCAACCGCATCGCGCGTGAACGGACTTCCCGGGACCGAAAGACATGAGTGGTCGAAGCGAGGTCTCCGTCCAGCGTCAATGTCGCTATGCGACCGAGTGTCGGCCAGCTTGGCCTCCCCCGTGACAACGGCTCAGGAGGCTTGATCTCCCCGGACCTCGCAAGTGCGACGAGAGGATGGCTCCGATCGCTCCAGGCGTGCCACGACGCGACTCGCGCGCGGGAAACACCAGCTCGACCAAAAGGGGTCGCATGTGCACTCACGTCCCCCACGATAGCCTCCTCGACCATGTCGAGCGGAATGATTCGCACAGCACGAAGGTCGATCGGGGCGCCAGGTACCGGCGCAAGGAGACTACGAGGTACCAAATGAGCTTGGCCAAGCGTGAGGGCAAGACCATGTCGTTGACCGAGTCTCCCCTCACTCTTGACGACAAGGCTGAAGTTCACCGGCTGACTGACAGAATCTGAGGGCGCGGCAGGCCGGACGGGCTTCATGGCGACTCCCGGGTATGAGCACGATCACATTTCTGCTCGACTACCGTTACCTTTGCTGCTATTGTACGTCGTAAATGCGGTATTCTTTGAGGAGACTTAAACGTTCACTTGCGGTATAAAAGGATACCCGATAGGCTACTCTCGTGCAAACCCATGCACCATCAGCACTTGTCCAGACCATGCGTTCCAGGCCGCGGTCAAGACCTGCTCGCATCGGCGACGAGATCACCGAGGGCGTCGACCAGTTGGCCGAGTCCACTGATGGTCGCATCCCAACTTCAACCTTCGCACACCTCACTTATGTCGACAAAGACGTCATTCACATTCGATCCCGCCTCGCTCGAGTCGCTCGAGAACCTCGCCAAGCGTAGAGGTGTCAAGAAGAGTGAGGTCATCCGACGAGCGCTGATGCTTTACGACTTCGTCACCGATGATGCTCATGCCAATCAGCGACCCGAGGTGATTGTCAAAACGGCGAAGCAGGACGGAAGTACCACTGATCGGCACGTCCTCGTGCCGTAGCGGAGCTGCAGTCAATTGGGGGATGACAATAGGGGGCCTCTCTCCGAGGCCCCCTCGCTAACCGAACTCACCGCATCCAGTGGCAGGTGTAGCCGCCGGGATTCTTCTTCAGATAATCCTGGTGGTACCCTTCCGCCGTCCACCACGTCGCCTCGGGGGCGATCTCGGTGGTGATTGGCTTCCTCCACAGCCCGCTCTCCTGCACGCGTGCCTTCACGCGCTCGGCGGTCTCGCGCTGCGCCTCGCTGGTGTAGAAGATGGCGCTGCGATACTGCGTGCCGATGTCGTTCCCCTGCCGGTTGAGCGTGGTGGGGTCGTGCATGCGGAAGAACCAGTCGGCGAGCAGCGTCTCGTAGCTCAGCACAGTGGGGTCGAACACCACCCGCACACTCTCCGCATGACCGCTCTTGCTGTCGTGCGTGTCGTGGTAGGTGGGGTGCTCCAGCCATCCGCCGGTGTAGCCCACGTCGGTATCGAGCACGCCGGGAATGCCGCGGATGATCTCTTCCATGCCCCAGAAGCAGCCGCCGGCCAGGATGGCGACTTCCTGCGGACGCTCGGCGGCATCAGCCATGCGACCCGCCGTTGGCGAAGATCGGTGCGAACTCGCCGTATCCTTCCTTTTCGAGGTCGGCGAGCGGGATGAAGCGCAGCGACGCCGAGTTGATGCAATAGCGCAGGCCACCGTCCTCGCGCGGGCCGTCGGGGAAGACGTGGCCGAGGTGCGAGTCACCGTGCCGACTGCGCACTTCGACGCGCCGCATGCCGTACGACCGGTCCTCGACCTCGGTGACGTTGGGCGCGACCGGCTTCGTGAAGCTGGGCCAGCCGGTGCCACTGTCGAACTTGTGCACACTGGCGAAGAGCGGCTCGCCGCTCACCACGTCCACGTACAACCCCGGGTCATGGTTGTCCCAGTAGGCGTTGCGGAACGGGGGCTCGGTGCCGCACTGCTGGGTGACGGCGTACTGCTCGGGGGTGAGCGCCTGCTTGAGCTGGTCGGCGTCGGGCTTGGTGTAGGGCTTGTCGGTCATGCTTCAAATAGGCGCGGGGAGGGCTGGGGGTTCCATGATCGGGGGTCAGAAGTCAGATGTCAGACGTCGGACATCAGCGCGGAGCCGGAGGTGGGAATCCTGACGGGTTCCGAGGTGGGAGGACCGACCGATCGGTTCTCCCACTTCGAAAGACGTCAGGTGTCTCCCCTCCGGCTCCGCGCTGAAGTCCGGTCTCCCGTGTCCCCCGTCTGATGCGTGCCCGCGTCACCGGCAGTTCGGGTTCGCTCCCGGCGCCACGTACTTCTCCACGCGCAGCGCCTCGCCCGCCGCGCCGTTCGCGTCCGCCGGTCGCGGCGCGAACCGCCCGCGCACGATCACCTGCTGCCCGCTCCCTGCCGGCAGCTTGGCCGCCGTGAAGGCCTGCGCGAGCGCCGCGTAGGCCCCTTGCTTCAGCACCGGGTACGTCTGCCCCGACCCGCACTCGCGGAACATGGGCGCCTCGCCCTCGTACGTGAACGTGCCCGTGTACTCGGCCGCGTCACCAATCGGGTCGAGGGAATCGGCGCGCACCAGCGCGGAGTTCAGCGCCGACGCGATCGGCTGCCCCTGCAGGTCGAGCAGCCGCAGGGTGTCGTCGCCCACGCGGCTGTACAGGCGGGGCACGCCCGAGTCGGTTTCCAGCGACAGCGTGCCGGCATCGACACGCCAGCGGCCCATGCTCACGAACGGCGTGCCCCCACTGCCTTCGTACACCTCGCGCAGCCGGTACACCGTGTCCGGCCAGAGCGTGAGCGTGGTGGCGATGCCACCGCAGTCGGCACAGGGCAGCGTGCCGGCGTAGGAGGCCGGCGCGATGGACGCCACCGTGACCGTGGGGTTGGGGTCGATGGTCACGACGCTGTCCGGCGCCCGGCCGGCGTCGGACGCTTTGCCGCCGCAGGCCACCAGCAGGGCGACGGCCGAGGCGGAGACGAGGGCCGGCAGGCGACCCACGAAGGGCACGGGGGTACGCATGAGTTCCTTGGGCAACGGTCTATCTTTCACGAGTGAACATGCCTCGCCACATCCTCCCCTTCGACAACCGGTTCGTCAGCGAGTTGCCGGGGGATCCTGTCGCGGAAAACCGGCGGAGACAAGTGCTCGGCGCCGCCTGGAGCCCGGTCATGCCCACGCCGGTGGCCCGCCCCGCGCTGCTGGCCCACGCCCGTGACGTGGCCGAGCTGGTGGGGCTCACCGACGCCGACGTGCAGGAGCCGCTCTTCGCCGAGGTGTTCGGCGGCAATGCGCTGTGCCCCGGCATGCAGCCCTACGCGGCCTGCTACGGCGGACATCAGTTCGGCAACTGGGCCGGGCAGCTCGGCGACGGGCGCGCCATCACCCTCGGCGAAACGGTGAACGCCCGCGGCGAACGGTGGGAGCTGCAGCTCAAGGGGGCCGGCCCCACGCCGTACTCCCGCACCGCCGACGGCCGCGCGGTGCTGCGCTCGAGCATTCGCGAGTTCCTGTGCAGCGAGGCCATGCACCACCTCGGCGTGCCCACCACGCGCGCGCTGAGCCTCGTCACCACCGGCGAGCCGGTGGTGCGCGACATGTTCTACAACGGCAACGCCGCGCCCGAGCCTGGCGCTATCGTATGCCGGGTGGCGCCGTCGTTCATCCGCTTCGGCAACTTCGAGATCTTGGCCGCGCGCAACGATCTCGCGCTGCTGGCGCAGCTGGTGGACTTCACCATCGCCCGCGACTATCCGCACCTCGGCGGCAGCACCGACGAGAAGCGCGCCGCCTGGTTCGCCGAGGTGTGCGAACGCACCGCTCGCCTGGTGGTGCACTGGATGCGCGTGGGGTTCGTGCACGGGGTGATGAACACCGACAACATGTCCATCATCGGCGTCACGATCGACTACGGCCCGTACGGCTGGGTGGACAACTTCGACCCGCACTGGACGCCCAACACCACCGACGCGCAGATGCGGCGCTATCGTTTCGGGCAGCAGCCGGCCATCGCGCAGTGGAACCTGCTGCGGCTGGCCGAGGCGCTGGCCCCGGTGTTTCCGCACGAGGAGGCGCTGCAGGCGGGCATCGACCGGTATTCGGCGGTGTACATCGCCGAGTACGAGGCGATGAACGCGGCCAAGTTCGGCTTCACCGAGCGTGGCGAGGCGGAGCAGCTGCTGCTGCGTGAAGGCTTCAAGCTGCTGTACGACGCCGAGATGGACTACACGCGCTTCTTCCGCGCGTTGGGGGAGATCCCCGACGAACTGCCCGACACGAACGCCGTCGCGCTGCTCGGTGACGTATTCTACGACGAGGCGAGGCGCGTGGCGCAGGCCGAGGCGCTCGAGGCGTGGCTGCGGCGCTGGCACGAGCGCGCGCGGGTGCAGGGGCGGACGTTCCACGAGCGCCGCGCGGCGATGCACGCGGTGAATCCGTGGTTCGTGCTGCGCAACTACGTGGCGCAGCAGGCCATCGACGCCGCCACGGCGGGTGACCCGTCACTCGTGCACACGCTGCTCGAGCTGCTGCGCACTCCCTACACCGAGCAGCCGGCCTTTGCGCACTTCGCCGCGCGCCGTCCCGAGTGGGCACGGCACAAGGCGGGGTGTTCGATGCTCTCCTGCAGCTCCTGACGCGTCAGGGCGCCGGCGGCGTGCGCGTCTCCAGGTCGTTCTGCCGCTGCACGACCAGGGCCACGAAGCGCAGCGCGTCGGCCTGACGGAACACGGCGCCCTCGGTGCCGTCGCCCACCTCGAAGATCTTCGTACCGAGCCCCTTGATGTCGAAGCGCAGGCGGTTGTCGGCGTAGCGTACGCTCTCGATGTGCGTGGCCGGCACACTGATGGTGCTGTTGGCGAGGAACACATGCACCGAGTCGCCGATCACCTCCAGCGCCGTGGTGCGGTCGAGGCTGAGGATCTGCAGATCGTCGGGGCCGATCACGCGCGTGCGTGCGGCCATCTCGGCGGCGGCCTTCACCACCCTCGTCCTGTCGTCGTCGCAGGCCGACAGCAGGGACACGACGCCCACCAGGGCACTGGTGGCGAGCAGGGTGCGAGGCACGGACATGAGGCGCGGGGAATGCGAGGAGGGCGGTGGCAGCGCGCGGGGCGCGTGGGCATCTTGTGAATATGAAACGTCGGACGTTCCTGTTGGCAGGGCTGGCGGCCGGCGGTGCCCTCTTTCTGGGGTGGTCGCTCACCCCGCCGCGTCAGCGACTGCGCGGGCGGCATGCGCCCGAGACCGGCCCCGGCACGATCGCGCTCAACGGCTGGCTCACCATCGGCGCCGATGACACGATCACCGTGGTGTGCCCCAAAGCCGAGATGGGCCAGGGCATCCACACCGCGCTGGCGATGCTGGTGGCCGAGGAGCTCGACTGCGAGTGGGCGCGCGTGCAGGTCACGCACGCTCCCGTCGACGCGATCTACCACAACATCGCCGCCATCGTCGATGGCCTGCCCTTCCACCCCGATCTCGACGACCGGGCGCTGGTGCGTGGGGTGCGCTGGCTGACCGCCAAGACGATGCGCGAGGTGGGGGTGAACATGACCGGCGGCTCGTCGAGTGTGCGCGATGTGTGGCAGGTGGCGCGCGAGGCCGGCGCCACCGCCCGTGCGGCGCTGCTGGCGGCGGGGGCGGCGAAGGCCCAGGTGCCGGTGAGCGCCTGCCGCACCGAGCGCGGCGTGGTGGTGTGCGGCGAGCGCCGCTTTCGCTTCGGCGAACTGGCGGCCGACGCGCTGGCGCACCAGCCGTCGCGCATCACGCTCAAGCGCCCGGAGGCGTTCACGCTCATCGGCACCCCCACGGCGCGGCTCGACAGTCACGACAAGGTGCACGGGGCGCCGATCTTCGGCATCGATGTGGCGCTGTCCGGGCAGGTGTATGCGGCCGTGCTCATGCCGCCCACGCTGGGCAGCCGGCCGGTGCAGTACTCGCGCGAGGCGGCGATGCAGCGCCCCGGCGTGCGTGCGGTGGTGGCGCTCGAAGGGAGCCGTTACGGCGACCCGCCGGCAGTGGCGGTCATTGCCGACAGCTGGTGGCAGGCTCGCCAGGCGCTCGCGGTGCTCGACGTGCAGTGGAGCGCGAGCCCGCACGCGGCGCTCTCCACGCCGGGGATCATGGCCACGCTGCGCATGGCGGCGGCGGAGCACGACGGGCTGCCCTTTCGCAGCGACGGCGACGCCCGCGCGGCGGTGGCGTCGGCGGCGCGGGTGATCCGGGCCACCTACGAGGCCCCGTATCTCGCGCACGCCACCATGGAGCCCATGAATGCCACCGTGCTGGTGCACGACGGACGTGCCGAGCTGTGGACGGGGACACAGGTGCCCACGTTTGCGCGGGCGGCGGTGGCGATGGTGCTGGATATCGACGAGGAACAGGTGACGCTGCACCAGCGCATGCTGGGCGGTGGCTTCGGCCGGCGGCTGGAGGCCGACTACGTGGCGCAGGCCACCGCGATCGCGAAGGCCATGCCGGGCGTGCCGGTGCAGACCATCTGGACCCGCGAGGACGACCTGCGTCACGACTTCTACCGGCCGGCGGCGGTGTCGCAGCTCGAGGCCGGTCTCGACGCCGACGGACGCGTGACGGGGCTCGTGGCCCACTCGGCGGGTCAGGCGCCGTTCAAGGCGCTCAGCCGGCGCGTGGGGTTGGTGTATACCATGCACATTCCCGACAAAACTACCGCCGAGGGCACGTGGGACCAGCCCTACGAGTTTCCGGCGCTGCGGGCGGCGCACGCCGAGGTGGAGCTGGCCGTACCGGTGGGCTCGTGGCGATCGGTGGGGCACTCGCATCAGGGGTTCTTCTTCGAGTCGTTCATCGACGAGCTCGCGCACGCGACGCAGCAGGACCCGCTGGCGTTCCGTCTCGCCCTGCTGCAACGGCACCCGCGGGCGGCGGCGGTGCTGCGGCTGGCGGCGGAGAAGGCCGGATGGGGAAACGCGTTGCCGCCGGCGGCCGATGGCCAGCCGCGCGCGCGTGGACTGGCGCTGCACTGGAGCTTCGGCACGGTGGTGGCGCAGGTGGCCGAGGTGTCGCTGGCGGCCGACCGACGCATCCGGGTGCACCGCGTGGTGAGCGCGGTGGACTGCGGCCTGGTGGTGAACCCGCGCGGTGTGGCGCAGCAGGTGGAGAGCAGTGTGATCTACGGGCTGTCGGCGGCGCTGTACGGTGAGGTGGCGATCGATGCGGGGCGCATCCGTCCCGGCAACTTCGACACGTATCGCGTGCTGCGCTTCGACGAGTGCCCGGTGCTGGAGACGCACCTGATGCCGAGCGCGGAGGTACCCTCGGGGGTGGGCGAACCGGCGCTGCCCCCGGTGGCCCCGGCGGTGGGGAACGCGCTCTTTGCGCTCACGGGAGAGCGGGTGCGGTCGCTGCCGTTGCGGGCCGCGGGTGAGGGGGTGACGACATGAGTGATCAGACGGCGCCGTCGGCGGGCGCGGATGCTGCGGGGACGAGTGCGGCGACGACGGATACGGCGGCGACCTCGGCGCCGGCCGTGTCGCTGACGGTGAACGGGGAAACCCGCGCGCTGCGCGTGGCGCCCGAGACACCGTTGCTGTGGGTGCTGCGGCAGTCGCTGGGGCTGACGGGTACCAAGTTCGGCTGCGGCCTGTCGCTGTGCGGGGCGTGCACGGTGCACGTCGACGGGGTGCCGACGCGCTCGTGCGTGACGCCGCTGTCAGCGGTGGCGGGGCGGCGCGTGACCACGATCGAGGGGCTCACGGGGCCGGTCGCGGCGGCGACCCAGGCGGCCTGGGTGGCGGCCGATGTCCCGCAGTGCGGCTACTGCCAGTCGGGGCAGATCATGGCCGCGACGGCGCTGCTCACGACGACCGCGCAGCCCGACGACGCCCAGATCGACGCCGCGATGCAGGGGAACCTGTGCCGGTGCGGAACATACCCGCGGATCCGGGCGGCGATCCGGGAGGCGGGGGAGCGGCTGTCGCGGGAGCGGGCCGAGGGGTAGCGTTGGATTGCCGACTGCTGACTGCGAACTACTGACTGCGGGAGCGGGGACGACGGTACGGCAAATGGCGTCACGTGTACCGACGTTATCGGGACCAGCCGTTTGCGCGCTGCTCGCCCGCCCCGCCCTCCGATAACGTCGGTACACGTCACGTGGTTTGCCGTACCGTGGTTCGAAGTACCGTTTTTCCAAGTGCTCCACTTGAAGGTTCCGTGACCCCCTTCCCCTTTGTGCCCATGTTCTCCGCTCGCATCCCCGCGCCCGCTGCGCGCGTGCTGGCCTTCGCCGCCGCCCTCGCCGCGCCGTTCTCCGTCATGCAGGCCCAGGCCGG
>JBEILM010000064.1:0-22322 GCA_040379205.1 Gemmatimonas sp. | reverse complement strand
GCGTGAGCGTTGCCCAGTCGCTGAGTTCGCATCTGGTGCCCAGGGGGCTTCGGCGTGCCGAGCCGGATGCCGTTGTGCTGATGGTGGTGTTCGCCAGCGGTGTGCCGATCGGCGAGATTCGCGGCATCGGCCGCATGCCGCAGGTGCTGGCAGCGCGGTGGGCGATGGCGTACCTGCTGCGCACGTTGTCGCGGCTCTCGTGGCCGGAGGTTGCCGATCGGGTGCGGCCGCACGGGACCGGGCATAGCTCGGTCATCAGAATGCCGGAGATGATCGAACTGGCCAGGCAAGAGGCGGGAGCCGATGAGGCCAGGGGCAGCGATCGCAACCGGCAAGCGCGGCGGCAGGCGCTGGAGATCGTTGGCAAGGTTGAGGGACAGGTGCGCGAGATGATGGCGGGAGGTGCGGCGTGAATCACACCGAAAAGTGCTTGGATCTGGTCGGCCGCATGCGGCCCGCGGAACTGGCCGTGACGTGCGGGCCGGTCACGCAGACGCGGCTCCTGGCCCGGCGGCTTGGGCTCGAGAAGTACATGAGCCCCGCACCCCGTGTGTTGTCCATCGCCGCACGGGCCAGGCTCGAGCGGGAACGATCAGCGGCCGCCGTCGACCGTCGCCGAGCCGGTGTCGCCGGACGGGGACTCAAGGGCACGCTGACGGGGGCCGAGCCTGCGGCCCTTGAGCATGCCGCGGTGGCTGGCGGGCAGGCCCAGGGCCAGCTTGGCACGCACGGGACTCTCGGCGCGGATCTTCTCGAGCACGGCGGCGAAGGCCGGATCGGCAAGGAGGGCTGACTCGTGCGCGGTGAGCGTCAAGGCACTGCTGATCTGATCGCGCCAGCGGTGCCACGGAGCATCGGCGTAGGCGCTCCAGGCCCCGGGCTGGACGTGGCCGGCGAGCATCTTGGCCGTGCTCTGCTGCTCGGGCAGAGCGTCGAGCAGAGCCTGATACGCCGAGTGACGCAGGAAGTGACGCGGAGCGCCAGCGGGCGGGCCCAGGCCGGACTGACGCGGGCGGCGGACGCTGAGCGCCTCGATGAGCGTGGGGCTCTTGGTGTGCTGGCCACGCCAGGCCCGGCGGAAGACCTGATCGGCACCGGAGGCGTTGGACGCGGGCTCCCCCGGCTGCGGGCAGCTCCAGGGCGGGGGCTCGGCCGTGGCGGCCGCGAGGGCGGCGGCGGCCTCGACGCTGAGCACGACAAACCGCAGCGGCTCGGCGGAGACGCCGGTGGTTTTGTTGTCGATGGCCAGGACATACTCGCCGAGCTCGGGGCGGTGAAACTCGTACTGGCCGTGGATGATGCGGGTTGTTTCGATCGGGCGGAGGGCGGCCAGGAACTGCAGCCGAAGCCACGGGGCGATGCGGGGGTCGTAGGCCTCGTGCGCGAGGATGTACTTTGCGATGTACGCCACGGGCTGGTAGCGCCGGGGGCTGCGCGGCACGCGGACGCGGGGCAGGGCGTCACGGTTCCAGGCCAGGCGGATGTGCGGGTAGTTCAGCGCGGCCCAGCGCATGAGGCCCTTGATGGCCGTCAGTTCGTGCGAGACCGTGCGGGGGGCAAGGCCCGACTGCTGGGCGTCGGCGGCCATGGCGGCCACCAGCGGGGCCGAGAGACGGCTGAGCGGAAGCTTGGGAAAAGTGCTGGCCAGGCGGCGCAGGCTGGTGCGGTCGTAGCGGGCCGTGCCGCGGCCACGCTCGGCGGTGCGCTGCGTGATGTACGCGGTGATGACCTGGGCGATCGTCGGCTCGCGGCGCGTGCTGCCGGCAGGGGCGGCGGCGTGGGCCGCGGCGATCGCCTCGGCCTCGTCGGCGCGGGCCGCGGCGACTTCGGCGATGAGCTGGGCGTATTGGGCCTCGGCAGCGGTGCGGTCCAGGCCGAGGTAGTGGTCGATGCCGTCGATCCGCACGGTCCACATGCCGCGGGCGTGCTTTCGCATCATGGGCAGAGGGCGGGGCATGGGGCCAGCGTACACGGGGCCGAGGGGCCTGTGCGGGTCGGGAAGGTGGTGCGCGGTGGTTTTTGCGTGGTGCGCGGTGGTGCGCGTTTCGTGCGGGAAAACAAGGCTCTTTTGAACTCCCCGAATAGGACTCGAACCTATAACCTGCCGGTTAACAGCGGGGTCGTGTTGCGGGTTTGATCTGTGAAACTTGAAGGCGCACCACCTGCGGCCGGTGGTGCGCTTCTACGTCTGCTCGGAGGTCATGGATGGCTTGGAAAGAGTTTGGGAAAAAGCGGCCCTGCCCGATCTGCGGCGGCTCCTCACGCTGCTGCCGAACCGATGGACCCACCCCCGGCAAGAAGGGCACGTGGCCCGACGGAACCGTGCACTGCTTTGTGACCGGCGAAGGCGGCACCGCCGCATCCGGCGGCGGCATGAGCATCACCGGGTACCGCATGATCAACCCCGGTGGCCAGCCGTACGGGGAAGGCGACTACATCTTTGTCCCCGATGATGGCGCATCGGCGAGCGTTCGCACGCTCGGGCCGATCGAACTGGCGCGAATCAAGGCCGAAGAGGAACTGGCCGAGCAGCGGAAAATCGACACGGCCAAGAGGCTCTGGGGTCAGGGCACGCCGAAGCACGCCGACATACGCCAGTACATCGCGCGGCGGGGTATCGCGCTGGTCGACCTGGGCGAGACGCCCCAGTCGCTGCGGCTGGTGGCCAAGACGAAGGCGTATCTCGGGGAGGTGAACAAAGAGCACGAAGGGCCCGCGATCTTGTGCGCGTGCGTGCGGGCGGACCCGCGGAGCGTGGTGGGCCTGCAGCGGATCTTCCTCGGGCCCGATGGCGGCAAGGCCGACCTTGGAGGGGCCGCCGCCAAGCGCAGCATGGGGGTGATGGCCGGTGCGGCCTGCCGGCTCTTTAAGCCCGCCGAGGGCGGCACGCTGGTGATCGCCGAGGGTGTGGAGACCGCGCTGGCGATCGCCGCGGCGTGCCGCGTTGGCCACGGCTCGGGCGTCGGCGTGTGGGCCGCGATCAGCGCCAACGGCGTGCGCCAGCTCCAGCTCCCCGGCGAGCTCTTCGGCAGGCCGGGGCCGCTGAGCCGCGTGGTGATCGCGGTTGATCGGGACAAGCGCAACGAGCAGGGCAACGCCGCTGGGCCCGACGCCAGCGCCGACCTGGCCAAGCGTTTGCGAGCCGACTGTCCGTGGCTGACGGTGACGCTGGCCATGCCGGGCTCGGACCACGTGCCGGAGGTCTTTGGCGAAGGTGGCTGCACGATCAAGGGCCTCGACTGGCTGGACGTGTACGTGTGTGCGGGTGCCGAGGTGGTGCGCGAGGCGATTCTGGGCAAGGGTTCGATGACGCACCTCGAGCGTGCGGCGGCCGAGCAGCGCAGCGAGCCGGCCAGCGCCGAGCGGACGCTCTACACCATCGGCGCGGGCGCTGCGGGCGGGGCGGATATTACCGACGTGATGCCCGATGGGGCTCTGCCGAGGGCGCGGCGGCTGCTGATGGACTGGCCGATGTACCACCCCACCGGCGAGCGCGAGGGGCAGAGGTGGCACCGCGTGCGGTTCGGCGGGCAGTGGTACTCGTGGGAGAAGCGGCGCGGCGGCGGCTACGCGTACGTGCGAAAGACCGATGAGGACTTGACCACGGAGACGCAGCAGCTCCTGCAGCGCTACCAGGTCATGAAAAAGCAGGGCGACACGTACGGGCCCGCGCCGATGAACCCCGGGCCGAAGACCACGACGGAGGTTGTGCAGGCGCTGGCGAGCGAGTGCATCGTGCGCGTCGAACCCGATGTGTCGGTGCCGTGCTGGGCACCCACGACCTTTGACGCGGCCGGCCAGCCGGTGTGGGGCGACCTGAGCGCACGCGGCAGGGCGGACGATCAGGGCATGTGGCGTGCGGACTCGGTGATCGCGTTCGCCGATGCGCTCGTGGATGTTGAGGCCTGGGCGCGCGGCGAGCTGATCATGCGGCCGCACACGCCCAGGTGGTTCAGCGAGCAGGTGCTGCCTTACGCGTTTCCGGCTGAGGCCGTCGACCGCATCGAGGCCGCGCCCGAGGCCGAGCGCCCGGCCGTGTGGATGGCGGAGGTTGAGCGGCTGGCTCCGTGCTTCTCCAGGTGGCTCAACAGTGTCGCGCCCGCCGAGGACGCCAACTGGGGCAACTGTCTCGGCGGCATGTTCGCACTCTGCCTGACGGCCGATGTGAGCCACGAGCGGATCTTCCTGCTGATCGGGCCGCCGGGCAGCGGCAAGTCGTCGGCGTTTGAGGCGGTGACTTCGATGATCGGCGAGGAGGCTGTGTGCGCCGCGAGCCTTGGCGACTTCGCCGACGATCGCGGCCTGACCAAGATGGTGGGCAAGCGTGCGGTGATCCTGCACGACGCGAGCCTGGGCAAGGTGGACGCCGCGGCGGCGATGGAGGGGCTCAAGAAGCTGAGCGGCGGCGACATGCTGACGGTGCGAAGGCTCTACTCAGAGGCGCAGCAGGTGCGGATTGCGGCTCAGATTCTGATCAGTTACAACGAGCCGGCCACGCTGCCCGACAACTCGGGCGCACTGGCCAGGCGGCAGGTTGTGATCCCCTTCTCGCAGTCGTTTGTGGGCAAGGCCGACCCGTCGATCAAGGCGGGCATCCGCGGCGAGGGCACGGGCATTGCGCTCTATGCGCTGTATCACCTTCGGAGACTGCGTACGTCGGGGAGCCCGTGGGCCATGAGCGAGCACGGCCAGGAGATGGCCGACGATCTTCGGCGGCAGCAGTCGCACGTGCTGGACTTCCTCGAAGACAGCCGCTTTGGGTTTGTGCGTGAGCCTGATTCGTGGGTTGCCACGGACGAGGTGTACACCGAGTACATGCGCTGGTGCAATCACACAAAAATCGATGAGAAGAAGATGCTGGCTCGCAACATCTTCGGCCGCAAACTGCTGGTCGCAGCGCCGTCGGTCCGGCGGGTGCAGCGCAACACGATCAATGGCGAGCGAGTGCCGGCGTATCTTGGTCTGGCACGCAGGCCCGCGGAGTTCACCATTGGCTACGGCGCTCAGCCTGACCAGCAGGGCGACGGCGTGCCGGTGTTCTGATCGTCGCCCCGCACCCCATGAGGCAGAGAAATCGGCGTTCTGAGGTGCTCTGAGGCCCCCCCCCCACGTTGGTACTACCGGAGCCCTTACGTGGTCCGCAGTGCCGAAGGCGTCCCGTTTTTGGGATGGATGGGGGCGGTGGGGTTGATTTAGGCCGCTTGGGGTGGAGTGGAGGTGGGGTTGGGGTGGGTTGGATGGGGTGGTCGGTGGGGTTTGATGGGGTGAACGGGTTGGGGGTGGCGTGAAACTGATTGGCCGAGCATCCGGGCGTGGGGTGCGGGGGGATGGCCGAGCGTGAACCGGTGCGCGGGCCATGGTTGGCCTTTGTGGCAATATCGAAATGCTTGGGTGATATTTGCTCTTGGCGCTCGCTCTAGGCTGGAACCCGTTCGAACCCGTGCATCCCGATCGCGGCCTGGTGGAATGGGGGTGTGGATTGTTGCATTGGCGGGGGTGCGGGCATATCATCGTCGCACCAACACCAAGGGAGCGGCTGCACACCGCTCCGAGCCGATGAGGCTCGGGCGGTCATATGCGTTTTGCCGGTGCAGGGAGTTGGGGGCGGGCTTGGTGGCTGGGCAGGAGTGTGGCCGCGGCGGCGGGGTGGGTTGTGTCGCGGGCGGTGCTGGCGGTGGCGCGGGCGGCGCTGGCGGTTGTTCGCGGGGTGCCTCGGGGGCTGGTGGGTGTGCTGGCGGTGGTGCTGGCGGTGCTCGGGGCGTGGCTGGGGTGGATGCTCGGCCATGCCGCGGCGTGGTGGGTTGTTGAGTATTCCACGGGATTGGTGCAGATCGGGCTGCTGGTGACGCTGCTGGGGGTGGCGGTCGGGCTGCTCGTGGCCGTTGGGCGCGATGTGGCGGCTGATGTGCGGCGCTCGCGGCGAATCGTGGAGATGCGAAGGCTGAGGCCGTATGTGCGGGCCAAGCGGGCGCGCCGGGGTGCGGGCGGTGGTGTGGGTTGTGGTGCGGGCCGGGGTGCGGGCTTGGCGGGCTCGCGCGGGTGCTGTCCGTGCGGCGGGCGCGAGGTGCCGGTTGAGGCCGCGGTGGCGGCGCGGAGCTGGCCGGGGTGTGCCTGCGGCGAGCCCTATGTGTGCGAGTGCGATGGTGCGCCGCGGCCGGTGGTGGGGACTGCTCGCGTGGGCGATGACTCCCGTGCTGATGGCGGGCGGGAAGAAGGGGGTGAGCGATGAAGATGAGGAGCGGCGAGGTGGCCATGATCATCGACGCGATGCCGCGGGGCCGCGAGGGTGGCGGCGATAGGCGTGATGTGGCGGCGGAGGTGGGCGAGCTGGCCAAGATGCCGGTGGATCTGTTCGTTCGGTGCGTGGGGCCGACGCTGGCCTCGATGTGCGAGCTGGGCGACCTGACGCCGGGCGACTGCGCACGAATCGGCAACATGCTGCTGGAGAAGGTCGGGCCGCTGCTGGAGGAGGGCGCGGGCGGCGGTGATGGTGGCGGTGGTCGGGGCCGGCGGCCGAGCGTGGCCGAGCGGAGCGCGGCGATCGCGGCCTACCGCGCCGGGCCGGGGGCGCTGGCGGCCGAGCGATGGGCGGCGGCGGCGTCGACCGATCAGCGGGCCAGCCGCAACGGCAAGCCGCTGGGCCCGGCGACGATGGCCGCGATGCTGCAGGTGCTCTCGCACGTGCGAAACGTGGGAGAGAGCGTGGTCGCGGTCGACGTGGTGCAGGGCTCGGCGCGGCAACTGGTGCACATCTGCCTGCGGCGGCGCGATGCGTGGCCTGGCGTGGTGACCGAGTTGCACCCGGACCGGATGGGGCGGCCGATCGTGGTGCGGCGAGTGGAAGCGGAAAAGGACTGGGAGCGGGAGGCGATCGACGCTCGAGCGGCGATCGGGTAAAGATAAGCGGTTGTCATGCCGATGCAATGACTATACAAGGAGCAAGGGCGTGAGCGAGCGGGCGTTGGAGTTTGTGCAAGAGGCGGGGCGGGGGCGGGCGGTGGTGTGGGTGGCGGCCAGCGGGCTGAGCAGGCCGGACTCGCCGATTCACTTCACGATCATCGCGCCGCGGAGGCCTGGTGGGTTGTTCAAGGTCTCGTGCTCGGAGCCTGGGCTGATGAGCGAGCACAGCGCGGCGAGCTTCGAGGCGGCGCTGGCGATCGCCGAGGCGCACGAGCGAACGGCGATAAGCGGGTGAGCGGATGGGCGGCTGGGCGGATGACGGCCTGAGCGGATGGGCGGATGAGCGGATGGGCGTGGATGGCGTGTGCGGAGGTGACCGATGGGCGCGGCGAAGGCTGGAAGAAAACCCAAGGCGTGGCGGGGCGAGCAGGAGCAATCGCACCAGGATCAGCTGTGCCCGAACAGGGCCGAGGTGCTGGTCTGCGCCGATGAGAGCGCGTGCGAGATGATCAGCACCGCCGATGCGACCGACCGCGCCCACGCGGTGATGGGGATCATGGGCGAGGGATCAACACGATTTTGTGGTGGGGATCGCGCTGGGGCGTTCGGCATCCCGGGCCTGGTGCCGGCGTGCGGCGTGGATCGGTTCGGCCGCGTGAGCACGCCCCCACTGCCGGGCTCGCGGCCGCGGCGGTACCCGCGCGCGTGCGCCCAGACGCGGTACGTTCGCGTGCGGGTGCGCGGCGGCGGGCTGAGCCTCGAGTACGCCGAGCTGGTCAGCGATGACACGCGGGCCGATGACCTGCACACGGCCCAGTGCATGCTGGCGGCGGAGCTCGGCGAGGATGTGGTGCGGCTGGATCCGTGGGCCCGGGGCCGGTCGACCATGGACAAGGTGCGGGACTGGCTGGCCAGGCAGCCGTGCGGGGCATCGGCCGCGGCGGCTCGCGGGGTGCGGAGCGCTCGCGCGTTCGATGAGGCCAGCGTGCTGGCCACGCTGCGGCAACGCGAGCGCGGGATCGAGGACGATCGGCGGAGCGCCGAAGAGGTGATCGCGGCGTACGCCGCGGGGGGTAACGGATGAACATGCCGCCGGAAGAGTGGCTGGCAGCGTACTGCCTGGGGTGGACGCAGGGGGAGAAGGCCGAGGCGGCGGCGCGGTTTGAGGCGGTGCGGGCGGTGATCGTCGAGGGCCAAACCGCGCGGGCGGCGGCCAGGCGGCACGCGATTGATCCGCGGACGATCAGGAAGATGATTGCGGGTTTGGCGTGCGGATGCGTGGGGGCTCAGGGCGGGACGTTGATGGCCGATTCCTCTGCCCCTTTGGGGCAGGACGATGAGTCGGGGGCGGTCCACGGGTTGCGCTGCGCTCCACCCGTGGCTACAGGCCGCGGCCCTTTCGGGTCCGGAGACGCGGAGGTGGTGCGATGAGTGCGGCGGTGTCGGTGGCGAGGGCGGCGGTCGGGGCGTCCGGCGTAGATGCTGGTGCGGGGGGGGCGGCGGTGGCCGATGGCGGTGATCGCGCGTTTCTGCTGAGCGTGGCCGCCGGGGTGATCCGTCCGCAGGAGCGGCTGACGCCGAGCCAGTGGGCCGAGCGGCACCGCGGTGTGGCGGCCGAGTCGAGCCACAGGCCGGGGCCCTGGCGGAACGATGTCACGCCGTACCTGGTGGACATCATGGATGCGGCGGCCAGCGGGCTGTACTCGGATGTGGTCGTGATCAAGTGCTCCCAGGTCGGCGCGACCGAAGCGGCGATCAACGTGCTCTTTGCGTGCATCGACAACGCGCCGGGGCCGGCGATGGTGGTGTACCCGTCGACGGACTTCGCACGCGAGCAGAACCGCAAGAGGCTCATCCCCGCGATTCGCGCCACGCCCAGGATCAAGAACAAACTCAAGAACGCGGGCGCTCTCGATGGCAAGGAAGCCCGCATCGCCGACCTGACCATCGGCCAGAGCACGGTCTTTCTGCGCGGCACGCGGAGCGATGCGGACCTGAAGAGCCTGCCGATCCGCTACCTGATCGGTGATGAGGTTGAGGAGTGGAGCAAGGACGCGTGGGAACTGGCGTGCGAACGGACCAAGACCTTCAAGGACGCCGCGGTGCGGATGGCCGTGTCGACGCCGGGGGCCGCCGATCAGGGCATCGATCGGCTCTACAAGCAGGGGGACCAGCGGACGTATCACGTGCCCTGCCCCCACTGCGGCGAGTACCGCGAGTTGTCCTTCGAGCAACTGGACTGGGAGGGGAAAGACCGTGATGACGTTGACCCCTTGGACGCCGAGCAATCGTGCGTGTACGTGTGCGAGTGCTGCGGGGCGGAGATCGATGAGAAGTACAAGGCCGCGATGATGCGGCGGGGGGTGTGGGTCAAAAAGGGCCAAATGGTCAAATGGTCAAATGGTCAAATGGGAGAAGGGGAAGGCGTCGGGTCCGATGAAGCTTCCTCTGCCCCTCCGGGGCAGGATTCGGATGCGGAGGCTTCCACGGGTTCTGCCCGCCAAGCGCGGGCTGCACCCGTGGCTACATCCCTCGGCCCCTTCGGGGCCGAAGATGCCTTTGCGTTTGCGTGGGAGCGGAGGGAGGCGGGCGGGGAGCGGGCGGGAGTCGTGGGCGAGGGGCCAAGGACGCGGGTGGCGTCGTTCTCAATCTCCGGCATGTATTCGCCGTGGACCACGTGGGCGAGCCTGGTGCACGACTACGTCAAGCTCGGCAAGAACCCGCCGGACAAGTGGTGGGCGGGCATGCTCGGCCGCGCGACGCAGGCCGTGGGGCGGTCGATCGAGCCGGGGAGCATGAAGGCGCACTGCCTGAGCCTGGCCGATGGCGGGTACCGACGCGGGACGGTGCCGCGCGGATGTTTGGCGCTGTTCGCGGGCGTGGATGTGCAGGCCGACCGGATCTACTACGTGGTGCGCGGGTTTGGCGCAGAGGGGCGGTCGAGTTGGCTGATCGACTACGGCGCGCTCGAGGCCGGCGATCGGCACGCGCTGGTCGGCGCGATCGAGCGGGTCAAGAGCCGGCGGTACCCCTTGGTCGACGGGCATGAACTGGCGGGCCTGCAGGGGCTGCGGTACACACTTGAGCGGCCCGAGGGCATGATCGAGCGAGTTGGCCTGCCGATCATTGATCTGGCCGTGGACTCGGGCGACCGGACCAGCGAGGTGTACGCGGCGTGCGACCAGACGGGGGCGCAGGCGGCCAAGGGCATGAGCGAATCACGGCCGGGGCTTGTGAACTTCCGCATGAGCCAGATCGGCGGGGCGGGCAGGGGTGCGGCGGGGGGCGCTGCGCCGAGGCTGCTGCTGATGGTTGGTGGCAGTTACTACAAAACGATGATCGTTGGCCACATGGCCGCGGCGCCGCCGACGGCGGCACGGGATGGCTCAGACAGGCTGAGCATCGAGGCCGACAAGCAGCGGTGGTGGTGGCCGGCGTACACCGCCGACCGAACCGAGCCGGGGGGCACGGTCCGCAGGGGCGACAACCACGACCGGTACTGGCACCAGGTGACCGCCGAGCGGCAAGTGGTGGCGACGGACCGGTACGGCCGCGCGATGGCGGTGTGGGAACTGCGCGAGGGGCGGAAGGACAACCACCTGCTGGACTGCGAGGTGTATGCCTGCGCGATCGCGGACAGAAACGAGGTGCGGACGTTCACGCGGCAGATGGCGGTGGAGCTGTATCAAGAGGAGCGTGGGTGAGGCGTTCACGGGCTGCGCCCGGGAAGCGCGGGCTCCACCCGTGGCTATTGGGGGGCAGGCCGCGGCCCCGTTGGGGCTGAAGGCGGGCGCCCCCTCCGCCTCCCAAATGACACTTGGGACTCGGCACCTCCCCCGCCGAGCGGGGGAGGTGCGAAGAGCGCGATGAGACATAGAAATGCACCACCGGCGCACATGGGTAGAGGCCATGGGCGAAGCAACCGGCGACAACTCGGGTGGGCTGCTGCTGCCGGGGGCGGCGGAGTTGCCGCCGCCGGGAATGGTCGGCGCGGGCAAGCTGGCCAAGGCGCTGGGCGTGACGCGAATGACGATCACGAACTACGTGCGCGACGGCATGCCGCACACGGTGGCCAGCGGGCAGAGGTGGTTCGACCAGGCCGCGTGCGTGGCCTGGGCAAAGACGAACAAGGCGCACGCGGTGGAGGCGTCGAGCTCGCACCACGGCGGGATTCGCGGCGGGGCCGGACGCAAGGCCGGGCTGAACGTGCGGGGCGTGCGGCGTGCGTCCGGCGTAGCCGGGAGCGTGGCCGGGCGTGCAAGTGGCCGTGGTCGGTCGACCGCAGCCGGTGAGCCGGGGCAGGCCTTTGACCAGTCGCCGCTGGGGCAGGCTGTGCGCGAGGCCGCCATGGAAGCGGCCGAGCAGGGCGAGGGCTTGAGCCTGATGCGGATCTTGAACGGGCGATCGATCAGCGACCCGGGCGTGCTGAATGAAGTGATCGGCCGGGTGACCAGGGCCGACGCGGAGAACCTGCGGGCGCTGATCGAGGCCAGCAGCAAGGACATGGCCATGAAGGCCAAGCGCGGCGAGCTGGTCGACCGCGCGGCAGCGGCGGCGGCGATGCAGGAGGTGATCACGGGGCTGGTGCACGCGATCGACGGCCTGCCGCAGAGGCTGGCGGACCTGGCACAGGTCGGGTTGCCGCCGGTTGCCGGCGATCGCGGCCAGAGCGCCGAGCCGATGGACCCCATGAGCGTGGCCCGGCTGCGGGCCGCGGCCGAAAGACTGGTTCTGGAGATCCGCCAGCGGGCGGCGGCGGCGCTGCAGGAGCGGAGCGGAACAGGAGCGGCGGCGGGGGGGGCGGCGGTGATGGCGGACGCAGCGACGGAACAGGAGGCGGCATGATGTGGCAGTACGCGGACTGGCGGGGGTACTCGAGCGATGCCGAGCGGCTGGCGCGGCTGCGGCTGCACATCGTCGAAGTCACGCAGAAGATCGGGCCGGATGTCAGCGGCGGGAACATGAGCGTGGCCAGCGGTTCGCTGACGAGCCTTCTGAACATGCTTATCGAGGAAGAACGCATGCTGGCGGCGGTGGTCGGTGGGGGTGATGGGCTTGGGGGCGGGACGGTCACGCTCAGGGCGTGAGCCGAGAACGGATCGGCAAGTACCACGGACGTGGCGGACATCGAAACGAAATGGCCAAGGAGAACAGGCATGGGACGCAGGACCAAGCAGGATGAGGCGAGCAAGAAGAGCATCCACGGCGCCAGCGGTGAGGCGAGCATCGCCGCGGCGGATCTGGATGAGGGCGCTGGTGATGTGGAGGCTGTCGCAAACACGGTCGGCATCGGCGACGATGGCCACGGCGATGAGGCGATTGATCTGGAGCTTGCCGAGGCCCGGGAGATCGACCAGGCCGACGAGCAGGCCGCACGCGATGCTGCCGCCAATCGCCAAGCGATCATCGAGGCCATCGAGAAGCGCATCGCCGAGATCGGCCAGCCGCGCGACGTGCTGCGGGAGGTCCGGGAGGCCAGGGAAGCCTTCGCCCAGAAGAAAGCCCGCGTGCTGGCCGAGCTCGACCAGGAGCAGGCCCGCGTTGACGCCGACTTTGCGCGCGTCGAAAGGGAGAAGTTCCACCCGCTGGTCGCCGAGCTTGATCAGCTCAAGGCCAGGCTGCGCGGCCTGAAGTAGGCCGCCCTGAAAGGGAATCAGAGATCGGCGGCTGGTGCAAGCACGAAACCGGCAGGGACACGCGCCAAGGGCGACATGGCAAACGCGGAGAGGTCAATGACCAGCAAGGCAAATGCGATCAAGGCGGCACGGGTTGCGGCCGCCATTGGAACGCTGCGCGCACAGGCCGATGAGGCCAAGGCGCAGAGCATGGAGGCCCGCGCTCGGCAGAGGTCGATCCGTGATTGGCAAAGGAGCATGGCCAAGGCCGCCTCGTCCGCGGTCACCGGCGGCACGCGGAGCCCGGGCGTGGCCGCGCCGTACACCGCGGCCGAGCGGTCCAACCTGCGTCCGCACGCACCGCCCGGCGGGGCGGCCGGCGATCTGCTGGCCAAGCACCAGCGCCGCGATGTCATGCGCCGCGAGTCGCGGCAGATCTTCCGAAACACGACCGTGGGCCCGATGATCTTCACGGCCCTTTTGGACTTTGTTCTCGGCCCAGGTCTATGGCCGCAGGTCAGCCTGCCGGGTTCGGACAAACAGAGCACCGAGCTTGCGCGGTCGATCGAGGATGCGTTCATCGCCGACGCTGAGAGTCTGGAGTACACCGGCCGATACGGCTGGGGCGAGCTGCAGCGGCAGATGCTCATGTCGGCGATGATCGACGGCGACGTGCTGGGCGTGATGATCGATGTCGGTGAGGATGATCCCAGGCTGGCGGTGCAAATCGTCGAAGGACAACTGGTGCGGGACAAGGCGGGCGTGTATCGCCCGCGCGATCTGCCGGCCGATGGCGTGGTGCTCGATGACACCGGGCGCGTGCTCGGGTACAACGTGGCGGAGTTTGTCGGCGGACGCGTGAACCAGAACACGGTGCGGACCCTGGCCAAAGAAGACTGCGTGTTCCTGGCCTTTACGCAGTCGCCCAGCCAGTACCGCGGCGTGCCGATTGTCGGCAACGTGGTCGACCGGATCATCGCCGTCGACCGCATGATCGCCAGCTACGTGGCGGCGGCGGACCTGAGCGCGCGTCTGTCGGCGTTTGTGACATCGCGCAGGCCGGAGATCACCAGCAAACTGATGGGTCGGCACAGCGCCGCGACACCGGACAAGCCGCGCACCACGTCGATCGACGAGGGATCGATTCACCACCTGGGCGACGATGCGCAGATCATCTTCCCCCAGAGCTCATACCCGGCGGCGGCGTTTGATTCGAGCGTGCGCATGATCATGCGACTGCTGGGCGGCGCGGTCGGCCTGCCCATCGAGGTGCTGATGCTCGACACGAGCCAGAGCACCGCGTACGCGGGGCGAACCGGTGTCATGCTCGGTCAGCGCCGGGCCTTGCCGCTGGTCAACCGGATCATCCGCGAGATCTGCCGACCGATCTTTGCCCGGTGGGTGCAAACCAGCGCACAGAGCGGGCGCATCAGCCTCAGTCCCGAGCAGGTTGAGTATGTCTGCTCGACGCGGGGCAACGAATGGCCGAGCGCGCCGATCGGGCTGTTTGACCCGCAGAAGGAAACCGACGCGATCATTGCGCAGATCAACGCCAACCTGCTCTCCCAGCGCGATGCCGTTGAGCGGCTGACCGGACGCGATGCGGCCCAGGTCCGCGCCGAGCGCAAGGTGGAAGTTGACGATGAGAATGAAAAGGGAATCCGGCCGGCGCTGATGCCGGGGCAGGCGGCGGGGGGCACTCAGGGCGGCGGCGGTAGTTCCTCTGCCCCTTTGGGGCAGGATGAGAATGCCAACTGATCCACGGGTTGCGATGCGCTGCACCCGTGGCTACATGCCGCGGCCCCTTCGGGCCCGAATGCCGGGGGCCGGTGGTTTTGTGGCGATGGTACATAGAAATGCATCACGGGCGCACATGGGTAGAGGGCCAATAGCGAATGCACATGCACTGGACAATCCGGGCCGCGGCTGCGATGAATAAGCCGTGGATGCTCGAGGCGAGCGTTGACATGGCCGCGCGCGCGATGCTGCGCCGGGTCGCCCTTGGCGAGGTCGATGTCAGCGGCGGCATCCGCCTAAACGCGATGATGCGAGACGCTGGACGGTCTGTGCGGAGCAAACGAGCCGGCCTTGATCACGCGAGCGCGGATGCTGGCCCGGCTGCTGGACCGGCTGCTGGACCGGCTGTTGGCCCGGCGGCCTGGCACGACGATGGTGGCGCAAGCGCGACCGAGAAGCAGGCCCTGAGCACCTACGCGGGACGCGAGTACTGGTCGCTGGCCGCGCCGAGCGTGCAGGGCTCGACGCTGGTGATCCCGCTCAGCGGGCCGCTGGTGCGCAAGGTCGAGGACGCGATCGACAGCAGCGGTTACGCGTTCGCGTCGGCCTACGAGGACATCGCCGCGGCGATCACGGCGGGGATCGAGGACCCACGCATCAGCGAGATTCTGATGGTGGCCGATTCGCCCGGTGGCGAAGCGATCGGATGCGATCCGCTGGCCGAGAAGATCAGGGCTCTGCGTGATCTCAAGCCCATCGGCGTGATGTGCTCGGGATGGTGCATGAGCGCCGCGTTCTACCTGGCCTCTGCCTGCACGCCCGGGCTGTTCATGCTCACCAGCGATGCCGAGGTCGGCAACATCGGCACGGTGCTGCACTGGTACGAGGACTTTGAGGCGATGGCCATTGCGGGGATCAAGCCGCAGACGGTGGCCAGCGCCGAAATCAAGAAGCTCTGGCGCGAGCCGCTGACCGATGCGCAGCGGGCCGCGCTCCAGGAAGACATCGACGCCATGGGCCAGCAGTTCACACGGGCGGTGGCCGCTGGCCGCGGCGTGAGCGTGGAGATCGCCCAGGGCTGGAGCGGCAAGCACTGGTACGCCGGTGCGGCAGCGGTGGCCACGGGGCTGGCTGATGAAGTTGTGACGGATATGACGGCGGCGCTGACGCGGCTGCGGGCGGACCGCGGCCAGCGCGGCGGCAACGCCGGGAGCACCCAAGGGGCCGCGCAGCGCGGCAGGAAAGGACAGATCATGGCGATCACACTGGAAGGACTCAAGAAGCTCGACGGCGGCGAAGAGCTCATCGGCCAGATTCAGGCCGATGCGGTCAAGAACGCGCCCGCCGCGGCACAGGACAAGCCCGCGAGCATCGGCGAACTCAAGAGCGCGTTTGCGGGCGAGGCGGAGTTTGTGCTCGGCCAGGCGGAGCGCGGCGCGACGATGAGCCAGGCCAAGGCGGCCTTTGCCGATGTGCTGCGGACGCGGCTTGAGGCCGCCAGCAAGCGCGTGGCCGAGCTGGAGGCCGCTTCGGCCAAGAGCGCCGAGGCGAGCGGCGCTGCGGCCAAGCGTGCCGGCGTGACGCCGCTGCGCATTCCCGGGGCCGATCTTGACGCTGGCGGCCAGAAGACGCGCGGCCAGAACGCCGCGGCAGCTGGCATGAGCGACCACGCGGCCGAAGGCACGGCCGAGAACGCCGAGAACATCATCATCCAGGCCATGGGCAAGGGCAAGAACTACAAGGTGGCATGCGCCATCGCCGCCCGCGCCGATCACGAGGGGTACCAGGCCCTGGCCAGCGATCCCAAGCGGCTGGCGGCGCTGAAGAAGGCCTGAACGCACGCGACAGACCGTCGCAACGAGACAGAAGACCAATCCGCACAATCGCGCGGGCCGTTGCCGCCTGCGCACCACGAACATGAAAGGAAAAGACGATGAGCATCCATGACATTCCCACGGCGGTGGCGGGGGCCGCGATCCCGCCGAACACGCTGGTGCGTTTCACCGCCGCCAATACCGTCGGGCTCAACCCCGCCGGAGGCGAGGCCGACGGAGTCTTTGAGGGCGTTTCGCTCTCTGGTGTTTCGGGCGCGACGGCCGCGGCCGATAGCCGCGTGGCGGTCACCAGCCGCAACGCACCAGGACGGTTCAAGCTCACCGCCGCCGGTGCCATTCCCGTCAACACGCTGGTGTACCCGGCGGCCAATGGCCAGGTCTCGGCCACGCGTGCCGGCAAGGCGGTCGGTATCGCGCGGCAGTCGGCCAGCGGCGCGGGTTCGGTGATCGACGTTGATCTGTTCGCGCGCGCTGGCGGCCCTCGCGTGCTCTTTGACGGCGCGGCGACCGGCGCGGCTTCCAACGCCGTGACGATCGACATCGGTGTCGACGTTCCGCGGCCCCGGCTGCGCGTGACCGTGCGGAGCAACGCGGGCCTCAGCCGCGAGCCCATCACGGTGACCAAGCCCGGCGCAACGACCGTCACGCTGGCCTCGTCAACGCTGGCCGCGACCGACGAGGTGCTCATCGAGCTCATTGAGTAAGCGGGCGCACCGGCCAGGGCAAAGAACCGGGGACAGGTACACACCGCCCGACGCACGGGGCCGCTGTCGCACGGACGCGACCATGTCGGCCCCGTGCGACGGGCACGCACGGATCGAAACACACGACACGAAAGGACTCGAAAATGGGACACACGATTGATGCAACGCGCCGCGTCGACCTCGAGGGCGCGGTGATGCAAATGGACATGACGGAGCTGGGCTTCATCGCCCCGCTGATCCTGCCGCCGCTGGTCATGCCCGGCGGTGCTGGATTCCTGGAGACGCTGCCGCGAAGCCAGTTCTTCCAGCAGACCGGCAACAAGAGCAAGCGCGCCGAGGGCGGCACCGCGCCGATGATCCAGACCGGCGCCGGAGATACGCCGTACGTGCTCAACGAGTACAAGGTCGCCAGCCCCTGGGACCGCACCAAGTCCGAGGCCCTGCACCCCAACCGCAATCCCCAGCTCATCCAGGAGCGCAAGGCGCAGGTCTGTGCCATGCACGCGCTGCGTGACTGGGAGCGGGATGTGCTCTCGCTGCTGACCAACACGACGATCACTCCGGCAAGCGGCGCGACGGGCATCACGCTGGCGACCCCCTGGGACCAGGCCGGGGCCAAGCCGATCACCGACATCCAGATCGCCAGGGAGGCCAATCGCCGCCGCTCCGGCGGGCGACGTCCCAACACGCTGGTCATCGGCGCGGCGGTGGTGCCGTATCTGGCGGCCAATGCCGAAGTGCGTGCTCGCATCGGCGGCGGCACCGTTGGTGTTCAGCCGGACATGCTCACGGCCGAGATGCTTGCCCAGGCCATCGGCATCCAGCGCGTGATCATCCACGAGGGCATCGACTCGCTGACCGACGATGGCCAGCCCGTGACGCTCACGGACATGTTCAACGCGGACTTTGCCTGCCTGCTGAACATCGACTACTCCGCACCGGCCAACAACCTGGGCATCCTGCCCACGTGGGGCCGCACGCTGCTGCTGGAAGACGAGCCGCAGCCGGAGTACGCCGATCCTGAGCCCGGCATAGTCCTGGCCCAGACCAACATTCAGGTCTACAGCTACAACCAGGGCCCGCACGTGAAGGTCATCGAGGCGGGCATGTTCGCGGGTCTGTTCAATCAGAACCCCGAGTGTCTGTACCTGATCGCCAACGTGCTGACGTGATGACGTGCGAACGGGCGGGGTGAAGGCCCCGGCCACTTCTGCACCAACCACTTCTGCACCGACCACTTCTGCACCGACCACTTCTGCACCCCCCACGGGGTGGCGTCCGGCTCCATGCCGACGCCGCCCTTTTGTTGATTCTGGCAGCAACGCAAAGGAACATGCCATGAGCAATGTCAGGATGATGATGATGGCCTTGGCCCTGATGATGATCGCCGCGGCGGCGATGATTCTGCCCGCGTGCGTGCAGACGGCGGTGGCGCCGGGGACGCGGGCGCAGATCGACGCGGCCACCGGACGCGTTGAAAACTCAAGCCCCATCACCATCGGCGGGGTGTTCGAGCCCGATGGACGCGAGACGCTCCAATCCACCGGCACCGGCCCGGCCGGATACGCCGTGGTCAACGACCAGGAAGCCCGCTGGTGGGCGCAAAACCAGACCCAGCGCACGCTGTACACGCGAAGGCTCCCCGATGGCACGCTCATCGGCAACGTGGCCAGCGGCACGGACATCAACATCAGGGCCGACAACGCCAAGGTGGACCCCAAAACCGGGATCATCGACCTGAAGGGCTTTGCGCTGACAACCACGGCCAGCGAGCCGACCAGGGCCAGCAACGAGGCTTATGACCGGCTCGTGGCCTACTGGGTCAAGCTCAGCGAGGACCAGCGGGCGCTGGTGATCGAGCAGCTCAAGGCCCAGGGCGAAGTCGGCCAGATGATCGGTGATGTGCTCGGCCAGGCGATCCGCACGGCCGCGGGCGCGCCGTGATTCCTCTGCCCCTGCCGGGGCAGGACCAAGCGTGATGAGACATCCACGGGTTGCGCTGCGATGCACCCGTGGCTACACACCTCGGCCCCGTTGGGGCCGAATACAACATGCGGAGGATGGCGATGACGATCAGCGGGAAGAGCCATCAGGAGAAGCCGGCGGTGGTGCTGAAGGTGCCGCAGGCCGTGCTCTTGATGTGTATCGCGGCGGCGCTGGGGATCGGCGGCGGGCAGATCCCGTCGGTGCTCGGCCAGGGCGGGCAGACCAGCGCCACCAGCGAACGCGAGCTCGAGTCGATCAGCACGACACTCAAGGCCGTTGAGACCAAGCTGCAGAAGGTCAGCGATGACCTGACGGCGGTGCGGGAGAGGCTCGGGCGGATGGAAGGACGGGCCGAGCGGAATGAGCGGTATCTGAAGGCAGAGTGACGCAGTGGCGCAGTGGCAGAGTGGCAGAGGGAAAAACAGCAAAGGGCAAAGCAGCAAAGGGAGACGCCCCCTCCGCGGACTGGATGACAGGTGGCGCGCGGCACCTCCCCCGGTGGCCAATCTCACAGTTGGCGGGGGAGGAGCTTGAAGAGCCGGGGGCCGATGGCCGATGGCCGGGGGCCGATGGCCGGTTCTGATTTGGACATTTGACCATTTCCGAGGTGTGCTCGATGCGGACTGTTCTGCGCAATCTGACGGCGGCGGTGGTGTCGCTGGTGGTGTTCGCGGCGGCGATGGTGTTCGTGCTGCTGGTGCCTTCGGCGGCGGCGCAGAATCGGCTGGTGATCGGGACGCTCGGTGCGCCGCCTGCGCCGGGGACCGTGGCTGAGCTGGACTACGTTGAGGCGGCGATCGAGCTGATCCTGCGGCGGACGCCGATCACGGCTCCCGGGCGCTCGGTGCGGTTTGTGCGATTCGATGCCAACGGCTCGGCCACCGGGGCGATCAGCGGCGGCGGCCGCGATGGGCTCACGCCCGCGACGGCCTACGGGGTGCGGCACACGGCCGACCTGCGGTCGCTGATGGCCAGCGTGACCAGCGGGCCGAACTGGACCTGGTACCTGCGCCGCGGCGATACGCTGCGCGTGGACACGGGCAACCTGGCCGGCTCGCAGATCGATCTGCCGGCGGTTGACAACTTCAGTTTCTCCTCGTACATCGACCCGGCGCTGACGGCCGGCACCCACACCGCGGGCGACCGCGCACGGCTGCCGCAACTGCGCGGCACGCTGGCCCCCTACTCCGGCGACTGGACCGCCAGCACCGCGATCAACGCGGCGTACACGGCGATCTGGCACCGGACCGAGAGCAATGTGGTGTACCACGTGCTCTACGCCGAGACCGACCCGGTCGACGGCCGCGCGTACGGCTTGGGCACAAACACGATCCGCTGGTACGGGCGGCTGGCCGCGGGGACCACGCTCGATACGGCGCTGACGGCGATGCAGGCCGACGCGGTGCAGGACAGCGCCGTGTACGACACGACCAACCAGCGGCTCTTTGTGCGGCCGCGGGCGGCCCGGGCCACCAACTGGGCGACGAACAGCCGCGTGGAAGCGGTGGTGAGCACCACGCGCGGGATCAGCACGAGCAACGTCAACAACGTGCGCATCGACTCGATCGCGGCGATCGGCTGGGGGATGAACAGCACCGTGGGCGTGAGCCAGGCCTACGCCATCCACCTGACGCACCACCAGAACAACGTGGCGGCGGTGACAAACTCCATCGCGGCCTACACCGGGCACCACGCCTACGGGCAGCTTGTGACCAGCGCGGGACTGACCGGGGGAACCACGCTCTGGCAGGGCAACTTCTCGGGCTGGACGCAGGGCGACCAGACCGGCAACAGCACCACCGCCGTCTGCTACACCGAGGGCGGACGCAATGAGGTGATCTACGCCGATGAGCGGCTGGGCTTCGGAAACCTGATGAGCGTCAACGGCGGGGGCAGCAGCGGCACGGGCACGACCGCGGCGCCGATCGGCGTGGCCTACGGCTGGTACAGCCACGCGGGCGCATCGGCACCGGGGCCGGACCTGTCCATCATCTACCGCTGCCGCATCGACACCGAGGCCATGGCGGCGGGTGGATCGTTCGTGGCCATCGGCGGGAGCGACCCGCGCGGCAACGCGGCGCGGCCGAACCCCGAACTGGCCACGAGCTGGCGGAGCCGCGTGATCCAGAGCACCCAGCCACCCGGGCCGCTGGCGGCGCTGATCACCACCACCGACACGGCCTTTGTCAGCAGCCGCATCGCCGCGAGCATGGCCCCGTCGCCCGCATCGGTCCTGGCGAGCTTTGCCGGCGGGAGCACGAACAATGTGCTCTACCTGGCCTGCGAGATCGCGCTGGACTTTCGCACGCGGACCGGAACGGCCGACACGTTCTTTGCCGCATTCACCGTCGGCACCACGCCGGGCGGTGATCCGGCGATCATCTTCAGCCACTGCGCCGTGACGTTCAAAGGCCACCGCAACCAGAGCATGCACCTGCTGCTGAGGCAGCGGACCAGCGCGGGGCTCTTTGAGCGCGTGACGGCGACCAACACGGCCTTTACCTTTGAAGGGGTGTACGCGCTGAGCGTGGACACCAACGGGACGATGATCCGCAACCGCGCACCGGCCGTCGGCGGCACGGGCGGCCAGGAGTTCAACGGGTACTTCGGCAATCGAGACATCGACAACATCATCTCCGCCGGGACCAACGAGTTCTTCGGGATCAACAACACACGATCGCCGACGCTGCTGGGCAGCCCGTTCATCACCGGCAGCACGTTTGTGCGCGGCGGTGTGCCGTACATCCGATGGCTGAGGCCCGGGGTGGACCTTGACGGGAGGCCGGCGGATATGGCGTGGATCGGGCCGAGCGTGCCGAGGCGGGCGCCGGGGAGGCAGTGACGGGGCGGGAAGTGGCACAGTGGCAGAGTGGCGCAGTGGCAGAGTGGCGCAGTGGCGGAGTGGCAGAGGCAAAGGCGGAGGCACCCCCTCCGCGGCGAAGACGCCGCACCTCCCCCGGTAGGAACAGGGGGAGGAGCGAAAACAGAAACGGAGCGACCATGAACAGGGTGGCGATTGTGGGCAACGTGCTGGCGGCCGATACGGCGGCGGCGCTGACGCCGCGGCAGATCGGTGATGTGACGCGGCAGGATGTGCTGGCGGCGCTGATGCCGGCCAACGCGGGCGGAGCGCGGCAGGTGCGGCGCGTGGACATCGACCGCAACGGGCCCGAGGGGCCGCGGGCGATGCTCAAAGTTCGCGCGGCGATGGACGGCGTGAACGACACGGGCGTGCGTGTGGCGATCTGGGCCATTCAGCAGCGGGCCGGACCAGCGGCGGCCGGTGGCCGAGACGGAACGATCAGCCTTTTGGGCACCGCGACGGTGACCACGGGGACCGTGCTGGTCGGTGCCAGCGGCGGAGATGGGCAAATCCCAAACTCATACCGATGGGCCAAGTTCATCGACTTTGCGCCGTCGCCCGAGTACCAGGCGGACCTGGCGGCGCTGGGCCGGGGCTCGCCGGTGGCGATCGACCCCGCGGCAGGCGGCACTGGGCTGGAGTTGACCACGCCCGCGGCGCTGATCCTGCCCGCGCCCAGCGG
>JBEILM010000063.1:0-22565 GCA_040379205.1 Gemmatimonas sp. | reverse complement strand
TGCTCGGCGTGCAGCCCGCGGCGCTTTCACGCGGGTGCTGGAGCGCCTTCACCGATGCCTACGAATGGGTGGAGCTCCCCAACGTGGCCGGCATGGGCACCTGGGGCGACGGCGGCGCGCTGGCGAGCAAGCCGTACGTGGCCAGCGGCGCGTATGTGAACCGCATGAGCAACTACTGCGGGGCGTGCCGCTTCGACGTGAAGCAACGCACGGGCCCCGATGCCTGTCCCATGAACTTCCTGTACTGGGACTTCATGGCGCAGCATCGCGCGCGCTTCGCCAATCATCCGCGCATGCGCATGATGACCAAGCATCTCGACGGCATGGCCGACGAGGAGCTGGTGCAGATCCGGCGGCAGGCGGGGGAGTTTCGGGCTTCACTGGCCTTTGACGTGACTTCCTGGAACTGCTGAACTGCTCACACGGAGGGCACGGAGGACGGTGAGGGCACGGAGGGGTTGTGTCATAGATCAGCTCACGTTGATGCGCGATCAGGACCTGCCCTATGGTGGCCTCTCCGTGCCCTCACCGTCCTCCGTGCCCTCACCGTTCTCCGTGCCCTCACCGTTCTCCGTGCCCTCCGTGTGAGCTTTGGGGTGCAGTTGCGTCCGACTGCATCCAGCCAGCCGCGTTCGTGCGAATACCCAGTGGGTTCGTACCACGCCACCCCGACCCGGACGTCTCATGCTGCTCGCCCTCCTCACCGCCGCCGTCGCCGCCTGCGCCAACGACGGCCGCTCGGTGAATCTCACCTTCCGCAACAACTCGCTCCGGTCGATCCCCTTGCAGATCCCCGGCGTGATGAACCCCAACCTGTCGCCCAAGAGCAACAGCGGGGTGACGCTCGAGGGCGGCCAGGAGATCTTCTTCACGTACCGGGGCAAGAAGACGCTGCTGCTCCGCATCTGCGATGAGAAGCCGGGGGAGATCGTGCTGGTCGATGAGGTCATTGCGAAGCGCACCGCCGAACTCAAGGCAGGACGGGCTCGGCGCACATCCTGAACGCCTCGTTGGGAACAGCCTCACACGGAGAGCACCGAGGAACGTGAGGTCACCGAGGCATCGTGCCGACCCCTCCGTGTCCTCACCATCCTCGGTGCCCTCCGTGAGGGCTGTCCAACGACGCTAGTTTCCGGAGCATGAGCTCACCGGAGCCCGCCCCGCGCCTGCACACGCGTCCCCCGCAAACCACCCCAGCGCACCGCAAGCAGTTGCGCGAGATGGTACGCGCCGGTGTCGAGAACCGCCCGGGGGTGTATCGCATGCTCGGCCCCACCGGCACCGTGCTCTACGTGGGGCAGTCGCGGGTGCTGCGCAGTCGGCTGCTCAGCTACTTCCGCGCCAGGGGGCGGCGCAACAAGGCCGCGCGCATTCTGCGGCATGCATTCCAGATCGAGTGGGAGTACACGCACACCGAGTTCGGGGCGCTACTACGCGAACTGCGCCTCATCAAGCAGCACCGGCCGCACTTCAACACCATGATGGTCATGGACGAGTGGCCGCGCGCCTACGTGGCGCTCACCGGCGGCGCCGTGCCCGGGCTGCGGGTGGTCGCGCGCTCCGACGATCCCTCGGCCGTCGCACTGTTCGGTCCCTTCCGTCGGGTGGCGCAGCTCCGCGACGCCGTGCGTGCGCTCGCCGAAGCCACCGGACTGCGCGACTGCACGCTGGAGGATGCGGTGCGCGGGGTCGGCTCGTCGCGTGGCAGCGCGCTCTGGTTCACCGCCGATCCCGCCACCCGCCCCCGTCGGGGTACGCCCCGTTCGCGAGCGCCCGGCTGCCTTCGGCACGACCTCGGCACCTGTGCCGGCCCCTGCATCGGCGCCGGTGAGCCCGCGGCATACCGCCAGGCGGCGACCGACGTGCGCGAGTTCCTCGAGGGGCGTGGTGAAGGCCCCGTGCGCAGACTCGAAGCCGCGATGACCGAAGCCGCCGCGCAGCTGGCGTTCGAGCGCGCCGGTGTGGTGCGCGACCGGCTGGCGCTGGTGCGCTGGCTGCATGAGCGCGTGCAGCACTTTCACGCCAATGTCGACCGGCTCACCTTCCGCTACCACGCCATCGGCCACGCCGATCGCGAGTGGGTGTATCTCGTGCGCCGCGGGACCGTGCGCGCCGAGGTGCCGGCGCCGCGCACGGAGGAGGAGCGCGTGGCGTTCGAGGCGCTGGTGGCGCGGGTGTACGAGGGGGCCGACCCCACCGGGGCCGACATTCCCACGCATGACCTCGACGAGTTCTATCTCGTGGCCAGCTGGTTCCGGCGGCGGCCGGTGGAGAAGCAGCGGACGCGCGCCGTGCGGGGGTAGCGGCCGGCACGGATGGGGCCGGTGAGCGTTGCGCATGACGCAACCGTATCTTTCACGCGTGGTACCGACACTGACCGGCGCCACCTGTCCCCCGCCTCGGAGAGTCGTCCATGCCCCGCCGTCATCCTGCCGGGCCGGTTGCCCTCGCCCTCTCTACTCTGGTGGCCCTCGGTGCGCCGTTCCCGTCGCTGTCCGCGCAGGCGCGCAGCGCCGACACCGTCGCCCTCACCGAGTGGGATGTGCCGTGGGGCGCCGCCGGACGCCCGCGCGATCCCAGCGTCGACCCGCAGGGGCGCATCTGGTTCGTGGGGCAGGAGGGCAACTACGTGGCCCGCATGGACCCGAAGACCGGCACGTTCGAGCGCTTCGAGATCGATCCCGGCACCCATCCGCACACGGTGAACGTCGACCCGCAGGGCGACGCCTGGTACGCCGGCAACCGCAACGGCATGATCGGCCGCATCGATGGCAAGACCGGCAAGATCACGCGCTATCCCATGCCCGAGGCCGCGGCGAAGGATCCGCACACCATCACCTTCGATGCCAAGGGCAACCTCTGGTTCACGTTGCAGAACAGCAACATGGTGGGCTTCCTCGAGCGGGCGAGCGGGCGGGTGACGCTCGCCACCATGCCCACACCGCGGTCGCGGCCCTACGGCATCGTGATGGACAAGGGGGGCCGGCCGTGGTTCAACCTGTTCGGCACCAACAAGCTCGGCACGATCGATCCCACCAGCATGCGGGTGCGCGAGTACGTACTCCCCGACGAGCGCGCGCGCGGCCGGCGCATTGCGCTCACCAGCGACGGCGCGGTGTGGTACGGCGACTATTCGCGCGGATACCTTGGCCGCCTCGACCCGGTGAGCGGTGCCGTAACCGAGTGGCCGCTTCCCGGCGGCGCGACCAGCTTGCCCTACGCCATGACCGTCGATGATGCCGACCGGCTGTGGCTGGTGGAGACCGGCTCCAAGCCCAACAAGCTGGTGGGCTTCGATCCTCGGCGGCGGGCCTTCATCGCCCAGACCGATGTCGGCCCGGTGCAGCCCAACACCATCCGGCACATGGTCTTCGACAGGAAGACGCAGAGCATCTGGTTCGGCAGTGACCGCGGCACGATCGGGCGGGCGGTGGTGCCGCCGGCGGGGAAGAAGCCGATTGGGTGAGGGCGATTCCGCTGCCGGCTACCAGGTCAGCAGCGGAAGTCCCGGGATCTCGCGAAAGTCGTCGCCGTTCTGCGTCACCACCGTGGCCCGATGCGCGAGCGCCTGGGCGGCGATCATGCGGTCCAGCATCTTCCGGCGTGAGTAGCCAAGCTGGGCGACGATCGAGGCGTAGTCGGTGGATCGTGGCGTTCTTTTCGAACAGTCAGGCCATGGCGGCTACAGTCCGCGGATCTCGGGAATCTCCGTCTCGCCGCACCGTTCCACCGTGGGCGGCACCGGCAGGTCACGCAGTCGGGCCACCATGTCCGCGATGGACAGGCTCGCCGGGTACACGGTCAGCACGTCACCGGACCGCACCAGCACCAGCTCGACGCCCGGCCCGAAGGCAACGTCCTTGGGCAGGCAGATCGCTTCACTGTTGCCACTGCGAAACGTGCGGCTTCTGGCGACGGACATGGGGGCTCTAATTGGGGTGTATTCGTGTAGGCCGATACGCCCTCCGCTCCGCAAGCTGAGGCGACGCGCCCCCTACGCCGCCCCACGCGCCGGACCGGTCGGACGAACAGCCAGCAGGTCGTCGTCGGCGACCGGGCGAATGTCGTCGCGATGCAGCACATGGAGCGCCTGCGTCCGTCCGGCGGCGGTGACGAACTCCACCTCGAAGGCATCCGGGCCGTACACCTGAACCACAGCGCCAAGGTCACCGGTGCGCAGGCCAGCCTCCGGGACATCTCGCGTGAGCACGACCGTGTCGAGCTCTCGGATTGCGTTGATCATTCGCGTGCTCCCGGCAGGGCCGTGACCAACCGGGGGACAGCCTCTCCCGGCAGGATGATCCAGACAGACACGACCGCTGCCTGGCGGCCGTTCAGTCCCTCGATAATACCCTCGACCGCGAACTTTCGCCCATACGAGCTTGGCACTTCCCGAGCTCGCCCGAAGCGTCCGTGCCGCTCGAGTGCCGTCCGCAGCCTCAGCCAGTCCGACGGATGGAATCCGAGCGCCTTGAAGAAACGCGCCTTGGCTTGGCCTACGGGGTGTTCCGACGATAGCAGGTAGCCTCGGAGCTTCACGGGGTCGATGAACGCCTGATCAGCATGGGGCAGTCGCATCAGGAAGTGTTTCGTGTGGAAAGCCGGATGACATTTCGTTCCGTAGCCTCTTTACGATGTCGCCCCCTGTCACCACGGCGTCAGCGAAGCCCTTCTCGTGGATGTTACGCGAACACCCCATCCCCGCGGTCCACGATCTCCATGGCGAACGTCGGCCGCGGATTGCCGGCGTGGCGGGCGTGCAGCGCGAACGGCTCCCCCGATTCCGTGGACTCGGGCAGCCATGACGGCAGGTGGTGGCTGATCCTGATGCGAATGGCATCGGCGACCGCTCTGTCGTCGCCGCCGTCGACCCCGTCCGGCTCGCAGAAGAGTACGAACCCCTCGGTGAAGTCAGCCATCCACCGCGCGTGCTCGCGCAACACGCGCAGACGCTTCCGATCGCGGGATTCCGTCACGATCAGCAATATCAGCGGACGCGCGAGGCGCTCGCCCCACGCCTGGCCTGGGCGCCATGGTTCATCCAGCAGGTCGATGCCGCTCACCGACACCGGTTGGATGGTAGGCTCGGCCAGCGCGATCGCGCGTCGCAGGCGGTGCCGGCGCACCTCCTGCGACGTGAGCTGGCGTCGCCGCCACCGGTCCTGCTCCGGCGTTGCCATTGCGCGGTAGCCGTAAAGGTCATCGTGGTACAGTCGACGAAGCGCCCCGAAGGCGCGCTCGGCGGCCCGCTCCTCACTCTCCTCGTACCGATCGTAGACATCCGAGCACGGGTCGAGCGCCGACTCCTCCACCAGCAGGTTGATGACGCGCCGGCGCCAGGTCGCGACATCACACCACACCGCGTCGGATGCCCCGTCGACCGTGATGGCACCGACACGCGTACGCTCGAGCACGGCCGCCGTGAGAAGCCAATGCAGCGCCACGCGGTACCCCAGGCGATGCTCCCCCTGCACGATGGCCAGTTGCGACGCCTCGTCGTGCGCGTATTCGTCGTCAGCGTGGCTCATCCCACGATCTCCCCTTGGCCGCACAGTGGACAGATGGCCGTGCCGCTCCGCCACCGCGGCAGGGCCCAGCGGTCGATGCAACAGGGCGCAATCACCGCGCCGCAGTGCGTGCAGAACGCTGCGCTCTCCACGCGCCACGTCTGGCCGCAGTCGCACGTCACGCGCGACCGCAGATACTGCGCGAGCCATCCGGGCTGCATTCGCTCGAGAACCGCCTCGTGCTCCAGCTGCCACGCCCGCACGGTGCGATGCACACGCGCACCGCGTCGCTCAGAATCGGTGAGCCACCAGTGCGCGATGGCGACCGCCGGCGCGCTCCGGTCGAGCGCGGGGCGCCCGGCCGCGTTCCACTGCCGGGCCAGCCGCCGATACTGCGCGTGAGCCGGTGAGCGGTGCAGCAGCCGGCGGAGCGAAGCGGCAAAGCGCACCATTGGCGAGCGGGGGAGACGCCCGTCAGCGGTCACGCGGCTCCTGCTGCATCGACGCCTCCGGGAGCCGCGCTGCGCTCGGCGTGAGCGGAAATCGCCAGCAACGCTGGTCCGTGGCCTCATCGAAATCCGGCACGATGGCCTGATGCCGCACGAGCGCCTCCAGCGCGTTGACCACGCGTGGCAAGGGGACCGGTCCCAACTCACGCACGAGGCACGCCGTCGCATCCGCGAGCGTCAGGATGCCGTCGTGCGGACGCGCATGCGCGAGCAGCAGCTAGGCCAGCACCTCGGGGTCATGCGACGAGCCGGCCGTGTGGGGCGCGTGAGGCGCGTGCTCGGCCGATCGCGCCACCACCGAAGGGTGGTCACGTCCCCCGGTGAGCCGCATGAGCCGGTCGACGGCCGACGTGAAGGCCACGAAGCCCGCCAGCGCGAGCAGCGAGCCGAGCAACAGCTCGCCGCGGTTGTACGTCGCGCGTGCCACCACGACGTACAGGGCGATCGTGATGAACAGGACGGTCAGGCGCAACGTCACGTCCATGACCAGGCGGCGGTGCGGGCTCGTATCGAACGGAGCCGCCAGGCGGCGCATCAGCGAGGTCAGGTCAGCCATGGGCGGCCACCTGCTGCGCGCGGGCGATCATCGACCGGATGGTGGCACGCGTCTGCCAACTGACGGCCACGTTGTCGGCCCGGCGCGCCTCGACCAGCACCCAGCGCCGACGGCGCCAGGCGACGAGCACGGTGGCCCGTTCCGGCGTGATCAGCCGATACGCATAGTGCGTCCGCCGGATGCCGATGTCGCGCGCGAAGTTGGCCACGCAGTGGGCCATGATCTCTCCCTCTTCGGTGAGTGCCTGCGGTGTGGTGATGGGCCAGAGCTGCAAGGGGCCCGCATCGAGGCGGAGCGGCGGCGGCGGGAACGACGAAACCACCACATCGGTCGTGGTCTCCTGCTCTCGGAGCACGCGGGCGCGGTCCTGCAGCTGCCGAAACGACTCGAAGGGGCAGACCATCGGGTAGCGCGCCCGATCACCGCCCGCTTCGCGGTCGACCAGGGCCAGCAGCTGCCGTCGCAGCTGGGCACGAAAGCGCAGCGCCTCGCCGGAGACCTCGAGCGCAAACCAGGGCGTGACCTTCGGCCCCAGCACCGGATGCGTCAGGATCGACAGCAGGATGGGTGTGAGCGGTGTGCGGGCGCGAAGCTGCGGCGGGCGCTTGCGGCCGTTCACCAGCGACAGCGCGGCGCGCAGCACCGAGGGCGACAGATCGCCCGGTGCCACGCGAGTGAGGAATCGCACACCGGCCGGCGCCAGCGACCACCCCAATCGCTCGGCGATCACCTGCCGTGGCTGACTGACAAGCTCGGCGATGGCCTCGGCCGGCGTATCCGCGTCACGCCGACCGAGGTGCATCGCCACACCGTAGACCAACGCCGGATGCCCGCGGACATCGGGCGCCAGCAGCTCCTCGGCGAACGGCCCGGTGGCCGCGATCCGCAGCAGAAACAGGTGATGATCACGGAACGCCATCACCGCGCGCCGCACCGACGGCGGGATGGTGTCGACGAACGCCCGCTGCGCTTCCCACGCCGCACACTCGGCGTCATGCGCCGCCGACGCGAACAGCGGCCACTGCTCCACCATCGGCCGGCGCGCCTCCACCGAGCGCACGAGTCGGCGCAGATCGAACCTCGCCGCCGGGTACAGCTCCCACTGCCACGACTCGTCGCGGCGCCACGAGGCGGTGCACAACGGCCACGGGTCGATCCGGACCCAGCCGTCGTTGGAGGGGGGGCGGTAGAGGAGGGCGGACATCGCAGCGCGCGTGTGCTGGCTAGTGCCTTCTGTGACTAGGCGGCCTTCGAGATCGGCGTCAGGGCGGGCACCTCGCCGGTCGGCTGGCCGAGGGCCCGCAACACCTCGGCGAGCGCCGCCGGCAGCGTCGCGTCAGCCAAGTCCTCGGCCTTGGCGGCGGACACGTCCTGCCACCACGCGGTGAGATAGGCCACCACGACCTCCCGATTGGTGGTCGGCGGCTCGGGGCAGTGGTGGGGCACCGACGGCGCGGCGTCATCGGCCGGACGCAGCACCACCAGGCGGAGATTGTCGCGGACCACCTCGTCGTGCATCGTCTGCGCGAGTGCGCACACCTGCTCGTGCAGCCGTTTGTCGTGCACACCGTGTTCCCTGAGCATCGTCGACGCGAAGCGCGCGATCTGCACGCGCTCCCCCTGCGCCAGCCCGACCAGATCCCGTTCCGCGCGGTGCGGATCGAAGCTGTACCAGGTGGTCATCGCCTGGCTGGCGAGCAGCGGGTCGGTCTCGTGCAGGGCCATGTAGCGCACATGCGACCGGGACTTCACATCGTGCCAGGTGGCGACCGCCTTGAGCGCGACCACACGAACGGCGTGCGAGGCGTGCTGCAGGAGCGGCCGAATGTTCGGTGACGCCGCGCAGTGATCGGCCGCGATCATCAGTGCGGTGAGCGCCTGCGGCAGAGTCGCCGTGTCTTCGCCATAGAGGCTCACCAGCGACGGGGCCACGTCGTAGGCCTTCAACCTGATGAGGGCCTGCACCGCGCGCGTACGGTGGCCGAAGCGGGAGCGGGCGATGTCGGCGAGAAGCGGAATGGCCGGTGTGTGCCCGAAGTCGGCCAGCGCCTGAACGGCGTAGTTGATGGTCTGGCCGTCCGGCGACCCATTGAGGCACGCCGCCAGGGCCTCGAGAATCCGCGGCGCGCTGTCGTGGTACTCGAGGCGGTGCAGGACCGCGATGGTGTAGGCGCGCAGCTTCGGATCAGGTACGTCGAGCAGCGCGGCGATCGGAGGCGCCTGCTCGCGGGCCTCCAGCGACCCGAGCGCCCGCACGGCGGCGAGGCGGACCACGGGGCTGGTCGAGTTGATATAGGATGCGATGTCGTCGATCGCCTCGGTCGCGCCGAGGCGGCCGAGGGCGTAAATCGCCGCGGCGGCCACGTGATCGCTGGGGTCGTGGATGGCGCCCCGCAGGTCGTCGATGATGTCGTCGCGGCCGGGGTGGGCCGGATGGCCGAGGCCGCGGGCCGCGGCGCTGCGCACGAAGGAGTTCCGGTCGCGCAGGGCGGCGCGCAGGGCGTCGGTGCCGAGGCCGTGGGTCCCGAGCTTTTCGGCGGCGGCTGTGCGGGTGCGGGGGTCGCGGGCGCGAAGTAGGCGCAGCAGGTCCGCCGTGGTGTCCGGCAAATCGATGGACATGTAGATGTGGGTCGATGAGTGCATCTCGATGCCTTGTGGCATGGTTCGTGTCTTCTGGAGTAACAGACGCCGCGGGCGTCCCGCGTTGTGGAGACACCCAGGCGTTGGTGATCTGAGCCGCAATGCCGGCTTTGGTGGAGCACCGGCATTGCGGTTCGATGCTTCGTTACCGCCGCGGAGCGCGTACGTTGTCTTCGGTCGCGGGCGACTTGCCGTTGATCGCCTCGACCAGATAGTTCAGCGCCGCCTCGACCACCTTGTCGCGGTTCTTGTCGTACCACGAGTCGATGACGCGAAGGACACGCTCGAGAAAATTGTCCTTCGGGCGGGGCCGGTAAGTGTCCTTCGGCGGAAGCACAGAGAACGTCCCGGGGAGGTCCTCCTCGTACGAGGAAACGACAGAGAGGAGGTACCAGCCTGCAAACGCGTCAGGCAGCCCAGACGAGTTGTTGGCGTCGAGCAGACGTGCCATGAGCCGTTCGATCGGCATACCGCCCTCGGCCATAAGGGCGCCCGAAACGACCTTTCCGACACCCGGCGCAACATCCTTCGCGACCATCTCCGCGGTCCGGATGTAGGCGTCGCCCAAGCTGGCCTTGGCGATGTCGGTCCCGCGGCCATTGCGCGTGATCTTCACTTCTTCGATCATCGTGTTGTCAGGCTTCATCTGGCGGTAGACGAGGCGCAATGCGGCGCGAAGTCCATCCTGCTGAACAATCAGAAGGCCGGCCGAGTGGCTAGTGCCACAGCGGAGCAGGATGAAGGTCGAAGTGAACGAGGGGTTGGTGCGAAAGCCCGCCTCAGTGGCCGTTGCCACGCCAGTCCAAGTCGTGGACATCCGAGTCTGAAAGCTCCCAGAAGAATTGAAGGACCACTGGCACCCGATGCGTGCGGCATGACTCGACAGCAGGCCAATGCGACTGTCATTCGCAACGCCGGAGTACGCGGCAAGCGCCGCCGCCGAAGCAGTGGTGCTAATGCGCGTGAGCTCGACCGCGCGATTGGAGAAGGCGGCCGCAGGCACCATCGGGGGGCGACTCTGTTCCTTCCCGATCGTGGGCTGCCGCCCGAAGTTCTTGAATGCGAACCGCTGGGTGACCGCAGCCCTGCTGAAGGCGGGGCCAGTAATGGGGTTCGTTTTCGAGGCGTCCTGTGAACTGCACGCCCCAGCGACCATGGCGAGCGGCAGCGCACTGAGTGCAAGAACCGAAGGTTTCATGTGGCCTCCCAACAAGGGTTTGTTTCGAGTTCATCGTGAACTCGGTAGGCCACTATTTGCTCTGGAGCGACGCCTTCACAAGGCACCTATCATGTTGCAATGCAATGTTTTACGAAGTCTGTATTGAGCTTCCTCTTGCCTCGTGGTTCTCGCTCAGCAAGCGTTCGTTCTCCTAGTATCTTCTAGCATCTCCGCACCTCTCCTTAAATCTCCTTGCTGGCGTACGTCAACTGACAGGCACAGCTCGGTATCAGCGCTATTGGCGAAGACTCGTGGCTGGAGTCATACCTCTATGTCAACGACGCCCCTATTCGATCCTTTCGATCAGCAGATCTTCTCTGAGATTCGGCGAGGCCTTAAGGAGGCAGCTCAAGCTCTCCGTACCACAGGTACTCGCGAGCTTGCGGCGGCTCTGAACAGTGAATTCGGTGAGCTATCCCCGTACCTCAAGACCGATGGCATTGTCAGGTGGATCAGCAAAGGGTCACCTGCGTCAAAGGACAAGTCGCATCCATACACTTCGGAGGAACTGGTCGACCTGTTTAGCTGGGCGCGACATGTACTTGCCTCCAAGGGAGTCGATATCGCGCGGCTCGATGAGCTTCTTCGAAAGCACAAGAACGAAGACATCAAGCTTCTTGGACGCCTCCGTCAGACTATCAGTCCGGGCGTTTATTGCGACGGATCACAGGTCATCGATGTCAACAAGTTCCTCGACAGTATTCGAGATGGGCTTGAACCTGGGCACGTTTACGTCGTAGCCTCTCCGAACGGCTTTCTGCAAAGCGATGAGAATTCAGAGCAGGGTCGTTTAGGCTGGTCCATTGCCATGGATCTATTTGAGCGAGGAGTCGCCCTAGAACTCATCGGCATTGGCGCCTTTTCGAGACATGAGGCTGCTCGGTGTGTGGATCTGGCCAAGCACAAGCCCCACGGGCACCTCATGCGAGCAATGCCAACACCCGATGCTGTCTCACAGCTCGTTACCGACAATGGGCGTCTGATCGTTTTTGATAGACTCTCGGTTAGGCACCAGTCGCGTGACAAGAGCGGGCTCCTTCTTCAGAGCGAAACGCGAAGTGCTCTCGAGAGCCGTTTGATCGATGCCTTTCTGGGAGTTCCAGCCACGGTTCAAGGTGGTATTGGTCGCATTTGGGTAAAGCTGTCGCCAGGCCACGCGGAACAACCAGTTCATCAGATCCGGCAACAGAGGGCTCACCCCAGCCGACTACCAGATGCAGCGCATTTTCGCGAAGCGCACTTGATTCAACCGGAAGCACTCGCAGAACGTCAATTGAGAGAACTACGGCAGGGAGACTCTGTGACCGTGATCACCGGTAGCGCATTCTTGGAAGTCGCAAACAGATACGATGCAGCCATGCGGAAGCTTGAGGAGCGTACCATCAGGGACACTCTATCGTGCATCGCGCGCGGAGTCAGCTACCGTTACGTGGCGCTGGAGGGAAGTGAGGCTGAGAAAAGTCTCGTCGACATGAGGGAGTGGATTGACTCACTATCCTTGTCTTCCACGGACGGAAATACCAGCGCGCTCGATGTCAGCATGCTCCGGCAGCTGTTTTCTCTGAAGATTGCTCCGGAGGACGCCAAGGGGGAGTGTTTACCTTGGCAACGAATTGTCTTGCTCGAGCAGTTTCGTTCGCCTGATGAACCGGACCGGCGACAGATGTTTGTTTCTGCGTTTGGCACCGATGGAAACGGCCACGATGTGATGTTTTACTATGAGTCATCGCACGAGCACCGATCGCGAATTAGTAAGTTGATCTCTGGTTCAAGGGACTTCACGGGACAGAAATGAGGGGTTTCTTGTTCCCCTGCACCCCCCGCGCCACCGCCATCACCTTCCAGTACAACGCCCGGATCTCGTCCTCGGGCAGCCCCACCTCTCGCGCCTTCGCCGCCGCGCGCCCCACCACCTCCGCCTCCCGCGCGGGGTCCAGCACCGGCTGCCCCGCCGCTGCTTCACCACCCGGATCTCTCTGGCCAGCGCCATGCGCTGCGCCAGGGCGTCGATGATCATGGCATCCACCGCCTCGATCTCGCGGCGCAGTGCGCCCAGCGCTACCGCATCGGCGGGGCTCATGCAGTCACCTCACGGCGCCAACCACCGGCCGACGCGGTCACCGCACAGTCCCGCCCCACCGCCCGCGCCACCGCCTGCACCTGCTGCATCATCCCGGCGAACACGTCGAACGTCAGGCTCTGCTCGCCGTCGCTCTTGGCACACGCGGGGTCGGGGTGCACCTCCACGATCAACCCGTCGGCCCCCTCGGCCACCTCCGCCAACGCCAGCGGCGTCACCAGGTGCGCCCGCCCCCCGGCGTGCGACGGGTCGACGATCACCGGCAAGTGCGTCTCCCGCTTCAGCACGGGAATGGCCGCCACGTCCATCGTGTTGCGGGTGGCCGTTTCGTAGCTGCGAATGCCGCGCTCGCACAGCATCACATCGCCGTTCCCCTGCGCCATGATGTACTCGGCCGCCATCAGCAATTTCGTGATGGTCCCCGAAAGCCCGCGCTTCAACAAGACAGGCCGCTGCACTTTTCCCACCTCACTCAGCAACGCGAAGTTCTGCATGTTGCGCGCCCCGATCTGCATCACGTCGGCATAGCGCGCCACCAGCTCCACCTGCCGCGGGTCCATCACTTCCGTCACTACCGGCATGCCGGTTTCGGCCCGCACATCGGCCAGGATCTTCAAACCATCTTCGCCCATCCCCTGGAAGGCATAGGGCGAACTGCGCGGCTTGAACGCCCCGCCCCGCAGCAGGCGCGCCCCGGCCTGCTGTACCGCCCGCGCCGTCTCGCGCATCATGTCGGGGCCTTCCACGCTGCACGGCCCGGCCATCACCACCACCTCGCGGCCGCCGATCACGGTGTCCGCCGGGTCACCCAGACGACTGGCGGTGTCCCCCACCGAGAACTCGCGCAACGCCAGCTTGTAGGGCTTGAGTACGGGCATCACGCGCTCGACGCCCTCGAGCTGCGTGAGGCCATGTTCGCTCAGCAGCCCGTCGTCGCCCATGCACCCGACGATGGTGCGATGTTCGCCGCGCGACACGTGCGCGCGCAGACCGGCGGCCTCGACATGTTGAATGAGGCGGTCGAGCGCGTCGGGGGAGATGCCGGCGGTGGTGACGATGATCATGGGGTCCTCGCGGGTGAGCGGATCGCGAGGCTCCGGCAGCGACAGGCCCCGAAACGACCGAGGCCCGTGCGATGCACGGGCCTCTCGGTGGTCGGGAGCGTCAGCGAGTCGGTGGACCCGTCAGCGGCGCATGCCAATCATGCCGGGGCCCATGCGGGTCAGCACGTAATAGAACCGGCAGGCGAGCGGCGAGGCAGCGTGATGCGTCATACGACGCAGGCTATGCCACACCGCGCGATCCATCAATAGCTTGCGGTCATGGCCGCGCTTCCGGACCTCCTTCCCCGCGTGTCGTTCCAGGGCGAACTGGGCGCCTTCAGCGAGCAGGCCATCCGCCAGCAGTGGCCATCGGGGGCCACGCCGCTCCCCTGCCCCAGCTTCGACGCCGCGGTGCAGGCCGTGCTCGACGGCGGTGCTGATTTCGCCGTCATCCCCATCGAGAACGCCATCGTGGGGCCGGTGCACGCCGGGCTCGCGGCCCTTGCGCAGGCCGAGACCAGGCTCGATAGGCGCGCCGAGGTGCGGCTGCCCATTCACCTGTGCCTGATGGCGCCCGCAGGGGCCACGCTCGCCGGCCTGCGCCAGGTGCAGAGCCACAGCGTGGCCCTCGCGCAATGCCGCGCATTTCTTGTGCGCCACGGCTGGCTCGAGCCGGTGGTGCACGCCGATACCGCCGGCGCCGCGCGCGAAGTGGCCGCTGCCCGGGACCGCTCGCGTGGCGCGGTGGCGAGCTGCGTGGCCGCCGAGCGCTATGGCCTCGAGATCATCGCCCGCAACATCGAGGACGTGCCGGCCAATTGGACCCGCTTCGTGGTGATCAGCCGCGCCGGCGACTGAGCGGCCGCACAGCAGCCTCAGGCCGGCGGCTGCCCCACTTTCTTGATACGGAACGCCTTGTGACTGTCGCGCTGCTGGTCCTTCATCGCGTCGATGATCGCCAGCGCCTCGGCGTTCTTCCCCGCCTTCACCGCGGCCCGCAGCTTCTCCACGGTCACCAGAAACTCCTTCATGCCCGCCTGGTAATCGGCCACGAACTTCGCCTGCTCCGCCGCCGGTACCTTGGCCTTCTTCTCGGGCTCCAGCGTGAGCGCCGCCTTGGCATTCGTCTCGATGATGTCGAGCTGCGCGAGCGTGCTCGTGTTCTTCGACGGGTCCTCGATCTGACGCCCGATGGCTTTGAACGCGGTGTTCATGGCGCTCATCTTCTTGCCGAGCGGGGTCTTCTCCTCGCGGTCCTGGGCGTGCGCGACTTGCGAGAAGGCAACGGCGAGAGCGACGGCGGCACCGAGCTGCCGAAAGAGACGGGACATGGCTGGCGTGCGTGCGAGGTGAGTGTGAGGGGCACCGGCCGGAAACCATCCGGTGACGAACCACCGGGAAAGTACGCATGGCGCGCACCAATCGCTGACACCCCACATCCGGTCCGGTCGTTCCGGACTACGCCCAGCGTCAGGCTCCTGCCCCTCGCCGACAGCGAACTCCCGGAACGCGCCGTACTATCACCGCTATGGTCGACAATCCCTCCCCCCCTGGCCCTGACCGTCGCAACTTCGTCAGCAAGGCCGCCTCGATCGTGCTGGGTGGCCTCGCGGTGATCGTCGCGCCCGTCGCCGGCCTCCTCACGGTGTTCGATCCGCTGCGCCGCAAGAGCGACACCCGCAAGCTGGTGCGCGTGGCCTCGCTCACCTCACTCCCCGAAGGCGGTGAACCCCGGAAGTTCCCCGTGCTCGACACCCTCGTGGACGCGTGGAACACCACCGAGAACGTGCCCGTGGGCTCCGTCTACGTGCAGCGCACGGGACAGAACACGGTGCGCGTGCTCAACTCAGTCTGTCCGCACCTCGGCTGCTCGGTGGGCTTCAACGCCGCCACGAGCGGCTACTTCTGCCCGTGTCACAAGAGCCGGTTCGCCATCGACGGCGCCATTGCCGACCCCAACAGCCCGAGTCCGCGGGCCATGGATGAACTCGAGGCGGTGGTGAAGGACGGCGAAGTCTGGGTGAGGTTCCAGAACTTCCGCAAAGGCTCCCCCGAAAAGATCCCCGTCTGATGGCCGACCTGCGCACGTGGCTCGACCAGCGCACCGGCTACCGCGGACTGGTCCGGGAAGCCCTGTTCGAGAACGTCCCCGGCGGTGCCCGCTGGCGGTATGTGTGGGGCAGCACCCTCACCTTCTGCTTCGCGATCCAGGTCATCACCGGGCTGTTCCTGTGGATGTCCTACAGCCCGAGTTCGCAGACGGCCTGGGAGAGCGTGTACTACATCCAGCACCAGATGTGGGGCGGCTGGTTCCTGCGCGGGTTGCATCACTTCACGGCGCAGGCCATGACCGTTCTGCTGGTGCTTCACCTCATGCAGGTGATCATCGACGGCGCCTACAAGGCCCCGCGCGAAGTGAACTTCTGGTTCGGCGTGGTGCTGCTGCTGTTCACGCTTGCGCTGTCACTCACGGGCTACCTGCTGCCGTGGGACCAGAACGGCTACTGGTCGACCGCCGTGTCCACCAACATCGTGGGCATGACGCCGCTCATCGGGCCGGCGCTGCAGACGCTGCTGGTGGGTGGGGCCAGCTACGGGCATCTCACACTCACTCGCTTCTTCGCGTTGCACGCCGGGCTCGTGCCGGCGCTCATCGTGGTGTTCATCGTGGGCCACGTGGCGCTCTTCCGTCGCCACGGTCTCACGCCGAAGCTGCCGCGCAAGGGCCCGGACGAAGGCTTCTGGCCGGAGCAGATTCTGCGCGACGCGGTCGCCTGTCTCGCGGTGCTGGCGGCGGTCGTGTTCCTCGTGGTGCGAGAGCACGGCGCACCGCTCGGCGCTCCCGCCGACCCCGCCGAACAGTTCGCCGCGGCGCGCCCGGAATGGTATTTCCTGTTCCTCTTCGAGTTCCTCAAGTACTTCCCGGGCAAGCTGGAGATCATCGGGGCCATCGTGATCCCCACGCTGCTCATGCTGGTGCTGGTGGCCATGCCGCTGCTGGGCAACTGGCGGCTCGGGCACCGCTTCAACCTGGGCTTCATGGGCGTGATGCTGCTCGGCGTGGGGCTGCTCACGTGGAAGGCCGTCGCCGCCGATCGCAATGACCCGGCGTATCAGGTGGCCCGTGCGACGTCGCAGCGCGACGCCGCCCGCGCGGTGGAACTGGCGAATACCGGAGTGCCCATCACCGGCGCGCTCACGCTCGTGCGCGATGATGCCTTCACGCGCGGCCCGCGCATCTTCGCGAACAACTGCGCCTCCTGTCACCGCTACGACGGACACGACGGCCTCGGCAACGCGCTCCCCAGGGATTCCATCTCGGCGTCCGACCTCAAGGGGTTCGGCTCCCGCGAGTGGGTGCGGGGCTTCCTCGATGCCGACACCATTCTCACCCACAAGTACTGGGGCGGGACCGCGCACACCGAGGGCGACATGGTCTACTGGCTCGCCGACCACATCCCCGAGTCCGATGAGGAGCGGGTGACGCGGGGCCACGTGGTGCTGGCGCTATCGTCGCAGGCGCAGCTTGCCTCGCAGGCCGCGCTCGACCAGCGCGACAGCGACAAGATCGCCGCCGGCATCGCCTTCATGCGCAACACCAGCTCCGGATGCGCGGAGTGTCACAAGTTTCAGGACGTCGGTACCGACAGTCCCGAACTCACCGGCTGGGGCTCTCGCCAATGGATGATCGACTTCGTGCACGACCCGTCGCACCCGCGCTTCTTCGGACGCGACAACGATCGCATGCCGAGCTATGGTCCGGAGAAGAGCCTCAGCGACCGCGAGATCGAGATGGTGGTGGACTGGATTCGGGAGGAATGGATGACGCCCAAGGGCGTGGCCCGGAGGCCGCGATGAGCGGACGTCCGCGGCATCCGTGGCGGCGCGTACTGGGTGCCGCCCTGCTGACAGCGCCTGGTGCCCTCGCCGCGCAGGACCGTACGCCGCCCGCTTTCGTTCCGGTCACCCAAGCCGTCCACCGCGACATCGACGGCCAGCGCGCCTTCCGCACCGTGGAGTACGTGCAGCGCTTCTTCCGGCTCCCCGGCAATCACGGCTTCGACGCCGCCATCGACTCGGTGGCCAGCCTGCTGCGCGCCGCCGGCTATGTGCGCGAGGACAGCGCGGCCCCCTCGGCCCGCCTCGTGTACCGCATCGAGTCGCGCCCCATGCGCGATCCGGCGTGGACGCCGCTCGACGCGTCCATCACGCTGGCCGGCCGTTCGGCGCCACTCCAGCAGTTCGCGACCAACCTCAACATGATCGCGATCAACTCGGCCTCCACACCGGACGGTGGCGTCACCGCCGCCATCGTGGACGTGGGCGCCGGCACCGAGGCCGACTTCGCGCGCCAGTCGGTGCGCGGCCGGATCGTGCTCACCAACGGCAACGCGCGGGTCGTGCAGCAGCGCGCCATGCAGCAGGGCGCCGCCGGCGTGCTGGCCACACAGCAGCTGCCCGCGTACCTGCAGCAGGACAGGAACCGCCGCGCCATCCAGTTCACCGGCATCGCCCGCGACTCCGTCAATCCCGGCTGGCTGCTGTTCGTGTCGCGCGTGTCGCACGACTCGCTCTCGGCGGCCATGCGCCAGGGACCGATCACCGCCACGGTACGCATCAGCACGCGGTTCGAACGCCGACCCGAGCGCACACTCGTGGCCGAGGTGCGCGGCCGCACCCGCCCCGACGAGCGGTTCGTGTATTCGGCGCATGTGCAGGAACCCGGCGCCAACGACAACGCCTCCGGAGTGGGCGCCCTCGCCGAGATGGCGCGCGTGGCGGCGCGACTCGTGCAACGCGGGGCGGCGACGCCGGCGCGCACCGTCACCTTCCTCTGGGGCGATGAGATCCGCAGCACCGACCGCTTCATCAAGGAAGACAGCGTCCGCCGCACCGGCATCAAGTGGGGCATGTCGCTCGACATGGTGGGCGAGAACACCGCCACCACCGGCGGCACGTTTCTCATCGAGAAGATGCCCGACCCCTCGGCGGTGTGGGTGCGCGGCGAGGATCAGCACACCGAGTGGGGCGGCCGTCCGCTGGCGGAGAAGGACATCCGCGCTCACTGGTTCAACGACTTCGTACGCCAGCGCTGCCTCGATCGCGCGCGCGCCACCGGCTGGGTAGTGAAAGCCAATCCGTTCGAGGGGGGCAGCGATCACACGCCGTTCCTCAACGCCAACATCCCGGCCGTGCTGCTCTGGCACTTCACCGACCAGTTCTACCACACCGACCTCGATCGCATCGAGCACGTCAGCGCCACCACCCTCGGCAACGTGGGCGCCTGCGCCCTCACCACCGGGCTGCTTCTGGCCGATGGATCACGCGCCGTGACCGTCGCCGCGCTCAACGAGCTCACCCGCGTGGCCGAACAGACGCTGCGCACGCAGGCCGCGCTCAGCCGCGACACACTCACGCGCGGCGGCAGCGTCACCCACGAGCAGCACATCCTCGAGGTGTGGCGCGACTACTACCTCGGCGCCATCGATCGGGTGCCGGAGATCGCCGTGGGACCGCTGAACCTGCAGCGTGAGCTCGAAGCGGCCCGCCAGCGCGTACGTGCAGCCACGGCGCTCCTCGCGCCGTAAGCATGTCCGGCATCGCCGACAACCTGCTGCTTCCAGCGGACATCGACATGCGATTGGCCGAACTCGAGCAGCCCCCGTCCGCGAATCCCTGACCAGTATCCGGCAGATCACCGACTGAACCATTCGCCGGCCATCGCCACCCTGTTGAGGTCTTTTCCTCATCTTCAACGGGAGTTTCGATGCGTCTCGTGCTCGTACAGCCCAACTACCATGCCGGCGGTGCGGAAATCGCCGGCAACTGGCCTCCGGGCTGGGTCGCCTACATCGGTGGTGCCCTGAAGCACGCCGGGTTCACGGACATCACGTTCGTGGACGCGATGACGAACCACATCGACGACGAATCCCTCCGGCGGCGGCTCACCGAGCTGAAGCCCGACGCGGTGCTGGCCACGGCCATCACCCCCATGATCTATCAGGCGCAGCGCACCCTGCAGATCGCGCGCGAGGTGAATCCGGCCGCCCACACCATCCTCGGCGGCATTCACCCGACCTTCATGTATCAGCAGGTGTTCAACGAGGCGCCGTGGATCGACTACATCGTCCGCGGCGAAGGCGAAGAGATCATCGTCGAACTCATGAACCACCTACGCGAGGGCACCGCGCTCGCCACCCGCCGCGACATCAAGGGTATTGCCTTCGTGGAAGACGGCCAGGTGGTGGCCACACCGGCCCGCCCGCCCATCGCCAACCTCGACGACCTCACCCCCGACTGGTCGCTGCTCGAGTGGGACAAGTACATCTACATCCCGCTCAACTGCCGAGTGGCCGTGCCCAACTTCGCCCGCGGCTGTCCGTTCACCTGCCGCTTCTGCTCGCAGTGGAAGTTCTGGCGCAAGTACCGTACGCGCGACCCGAAGAAGTTCGTGGACGAGATCGAAGTGCTGGTACGTCAGCACAACGTGGGGTTCTTCATCCTCGCCGATGAGGAGCCCACGATCAACAAGAAGAAGTTCATCGCCCTCTGCAACGAGCTCATCGAACGCGACCTGCCGGTGCACTGGGGCATCAACACCCGCGTCACCGACATCCTGCGCGATGAGAAGGAGCTGCCGCTCTACCGCAAGGCGGGGCTCGTGCACGTCTCGCTCGGTACTGAGGCGGCCGCCCAGCTCAAGCTCGACCGCTTCCGCAAGCAGACCACGCTCGAGCAGAACAAGCGCGCCATCAGGATGCTGAAGGATGCCGGCATGATCGCCGAGGCGCAGTTCATCATCGGCCTCGAAAACGAGACGCCGGAAACCATCGAGGAAACGTACAAGTACTCGCAGGACTGGCAGCCCGACATGGCCAACTGGAACATGTACACGCCGTGGCCGTTCGCGGAGCTGTTCCAGGAGCTGGGCGAGCGCGTCGAAGTGCGTGACTACGCCAAGTACAACTTCGTCACGCCCATCATCCAGCCCGACGCGATGACGCGCGACCAGGTGCTCAAGGGCGTACTGCGCAATTATGCGCGCTTCTACAGCAAGAAAGCGTTCTTCAGCTACCCGTGGCAGAAGGACCCGTTCAAGCGCAAGTACCTGCGCGGCTGCCTGCGCGCCTTCGCCAAGACCACCATCAACAAGAAGTTCTACGATCTCGAGCGCCTCAAGTTCAACGGCACCGGGCTGGAGTCGGACTTCGGTTTCGACGAGGACAAGGTGTTCACGCGCGAGGAGCTGCGCAGCATGAGCGAAGCGCGCCCCGAGTTCGCCGCCGACGTGGACTTCGCGGGCAGCGTGCCGGTGCTGGGTCACGCCCCGTCGCGGCCACAGGAGGAGGAAGTGGTCCGTGCCTGCTAGCCTGCATGTACCCACGGTTACGCCCGCGCTGCTCGCCAAGTACGACATCCCGGGACCGCGCTACACCAGCTATCCCGCGGTCCCCGACTGGCGCGGCGCCTTCGACGCTGCAGCGTGGGCCGGGCACCTCGGCGTGCTCGGCGCCACCGACGCCCCGCTGGCGCTGTACCTGCATCTGCCGTTCTGCGCCTCCAAGTGCCTGTACTGCGGTTGCAACGCCACCGTCACCACGCGCACCGAGATCGTCGAGCGGTATCTCACGCGGCTTGGCGCCGAGTTGCAGATGCTCGCCCGGGCCATGGGCAAGCGGCCGCGCGTGGTGGAGATGCACTGGGGAGGGGGCACGCCCAACTTCCTGCTCGACGGCCAGATCGAGCAACTGCACGACCTGCTGCTCGGCACCTTCGACATCGACTGCCGCACCGAACTGTCGGTGGAGGCCGACCCGCGGTTGGTGACACGGTCGCAGCTGCGCACGCTGCGCCAGCTCGGGTTCACGCGCATCAGCTACGGGGTGCAGGATCTCGACCCGGTGGTCCAGGAAGCCATCGGGCGCATCCAGCCGGAGTCGCTCGTGCGCGATGCAGTCACGCTGGCGCGCGAGGAGGGCTTCCCGGGGCTCAATCTCGACCTCATCTACGGGCTGCCGCACCAGACGCCCGATCGCTTCGCCCGTACGGTGGAAGGGGCGCTCGCACTCAGTCCCGATCGCGTCGCCTGCTTCGGCTACGCGCACGTGCCGTGGATGCGCGCCCACCAGAAGCGCATCGACGAATCGGTGCTGCCCATTGCGTGGGAACGCTTCGCGCTCTTCCGCGATGCCGTCACGCGATTCATCGACGCAGGCTACCGCTGGATCGGCATCGACCACTTCGCGCGCCCCGAGGACCCGCTCGCCCTCGCCGCCGACGCGGGACGGCTGCACCGCAACTTCATGGGGTACACCACGCGCAGCGGCGAGCATCTGCTGGGCCTGGGCACCAGTGCCATCTCCGAGGTGGACGGCTGGTTCGTGCAGAACGCCCCCGAACTGGGCGACTGGCAGCGGGACATCGATGCCGGCCATCTGCCGGTCGCGCGCGGCCACGTGCTGAGTGACGACGACAGGGCGCGCCGCACCGCCATCTCGCACCTGATGTGCAATGCCGAGCTGCCCTTCGACCTGTTCGTGGGCGATGTGGACACGCTGGTGGATCGGTACGAGCGGTTCGCCGCCGACGGCCTGATCGAGTTCGAGCCTGATCGCATCACGGTCACGCCGCTCGGCCGCTTCTTCCTCCGCAACCTGGCTTTCCCGCTCGATGCGTATCGTGGCGCCACCGACGGCCCTCGGCGCTTTTCCCGCGCCGTCTAGCCTGACCGACGCCGGCGATCCGATCGCCCGCATCGGCCCCAATGCCATCATCCAGTCGGCGCACGTACTGCGTGACCGGCTGGGGGCCCCGGTGGCGGATCGTCTGCTGCGCATCGCCACTGGCTACGATCTCGCCCACCTGCCGCACGAGATGGTCGACGAACGGGAGCCGCTGGCGCTGGTGCACACCGTCATGGATGCGCTGGGTGAGTCGCGGGCCACGCGCGTGCTGCGCGAGGCGGGGCAGCGCACCGCCGACTACCTGCTCGCCACCCGCATTCCCCGCCC
>JBEILM010000062.1:0-22600 GCA_040379205.1 Gemmatimonas sp. | reverse complement strand
CCCTTAGCTCGCGATGCCTGGCTCGCGCCCTTTGGCTCGCGCTTTTTGGCTCGCGCTTTTTGCTCGCGCTTTTTGCTCGCGCTTTTTGCTCGCGCTTTTTGCTCGCGCCCTGTGGCTCGCGCCCTGTGGCTCGCGCCCTGTGGCTCGCGCCCTGTGGCTCGCGCCCTTCCTCTCCCGCCCCCCTCACCCTCGCACCACCCCCAGCCACTCTCGCGTTCCTCCCGCGTACCCCGGAAACATCGCCCCCACTTCTGCCGCCCCCAGGTGCTTGGCCGCGATCTCCGAGAATACCGCGCGGAAGTCCGTCGTGAGCGCCAGGTCGCGTCCCTCGTACAGCTGCTCCGGCGCCAGCCCCGGCCACGTCCCGTGCACGCGTCGTGGCGACGCCAGCGAGCCCGCGATCACGAACATCGCCCCTGCGTGCCCGTGGTCCGTGCCTCCCGTGCCGTTCTGCCGCACCGTGCGCCCGAACTCACTGCAGGTGAGGATCACCACGTCGTCCATGCGGTCGCCCAGGTCCGCTACCAGCGCGGCGATGCTGTCGCCGAAGTCTCGCAGGCGGTTGGCCAGCTGCCCCTGCGCGGCGCCCTGGTTCACGTGCGTGTCCCAGCCGCCCACGTCGGCGAAGGCCACCTCCAGCCCCACGCCCGCCTTGATCAGTTGCGCGATCTGTGCGAGTCGCTGCCCGAACGGGGAGCGCGGATAGACGACGCCGCTCGCCGCGCGATACTGCTGCGGGTTGGCCGCGCGCAGCACCTTGAGCGCCTCGAACATGTCGCTGCCGCTGCCGTGAATGAGATCGGCCTTCCCCGTGCGATAGAGCGCCTCCAGTCGGCGTTCGGCATCACCGCCGTTGGTGCGGATGGAGAACTCGTCGATCGCATTCATCGCCACCACCGGTGACGGCCCCTCGAGAATGCGCGGCGTCTGCGCCGACATGGCCACCGCGCGGAACGGGCTCGACGGCACATCGCCGGGCGCGCACGACTCGCACGTGCCCTTCACCGCGAGATAGCGGTTGAGCCACCCGTCCGTCGTCCCCTTCCGGTCGGGGGTGCCGGTTTCCATGTAGTCCTGTGCATCGAAGTGCGAGCGCGTCGCACTCGGGCTCCCCACGGCGTGAATGGGCGCCAGCAGGCCGCGGTCCCACAGCGGCTTGAGCGACGCCAGCGCCGGATGCAGGCCGTAGAACCCGTCGAGATCGATGGCGCCGAGCGAACCGTTGGGGCGCGCCGGGGAACCGATCGCCAGCTGCGGACGCACCGTGTAGTAGTGCCGGTCACCGAAAGGGACCAGCACGTTGAGCGCATCGGCCGCACCGCGCTGGAAGAGCACGATGAGTGTCTTGCCGCGCGCGGCGCGCGGCAGATCCATGGCCAGCGCCGTGCGGCGCAGAAAACTCGGCGAGAGGCCAAGGGTGAGCAGCGACAGCGCGCCGCCCTTGAGGAATACGCGACGATGCATGAGGCGATCTCCCGGATCAGCGACGCTGGAATTCGGGCGCGCCCAGCGCGAGCCCGACGATCTGGGCGAGCCCGGTGGGGGCGCTCGGGCGGCCGCGGACCGCCGGGGCCATGGCCGCGTCGTCGTCGTCCACGAGCAACGGGTCCGCCTTCGCGACAGTGGCCTGCAGGAACGGATTCGTGCCGGTGAGCAGCACCTGGCGCGTGTCGGTCGAGACCGCGCCGCCGAACAGCTCACGGATCACGCCGTCCACCTGCTGCTCGCGCGGCAGCGACGCCAGCGTCTTCGCCGCCGGCCACTGCCCCAGGCGCACGCCGGGCACCCGTCCGCTGGCGGCCGCCATGCCGAAGTTGATGCGGTTGAGGATGGCGCCGGTATTCATCCATGCCTCACCCGTCTCCGGATACCCGTTGGGCGCCTGATGACCGAAGATCGGCTGTCCCAGGCGGGCCACCAGCAGGGCCGCTCGCGGCGTGGCGTCCGGCGCGGCCTGCATGGCCCGCAGCGTGCTCGTGACCAGCTCGAACGGCGACTTCACCTTGGCCCGGTACGCCGCCGCACTGAAGAACTCCGGGCTCGTCACGATGGTGCGCACCACCTCACGGATATCCCCCTTCGTCCGCGTGAACGTGGCCGTCGCGCGCTGCACCAGCGCCGGAGGCGGAGTGTCACTCACGAAGCGGCGCGCCAGCTTGCTGGCAATGAACTCGGCGGTCTTCGGATGGCGGGCCAGCAGGTCCAGCACCGCTTCGCCCTCCTCGATGCCGCGCCCGGCCGGGAACGTCTGGCCAAGGATGACCTTCTCGCCCGCGTCGTGCACCTGCGGCCAGAACACGAATCGCCCGCCTTGCGGGCCGCGGTCGAGCGTCCACCCGGTGAGCGCGCGCGCCACGTTGATCACGTCGTCCTGCGTGTAGCCGCCGTCCACGCCCAGCGTGTGCAGCTCCATCAGCTCGCGGGCGTAGTTTTCGTTGAGGCCGCGACGGCGCTGTTGCAGCGGTTGCAGTTGCTGCATCTGCGCTGCCGAGGCGCCGCGCTGCTGCGCGATGCGTCGCACGGCCCCGGCGCGCCGCTGCACGGCCTGACGCGACATGGGCTGCAGCACCGGGCGCCCGCTGTCGGCCACGCTCTGCCAGTTGTCGAGGTAGTACAGCATCGCGCCGCTGCGGGCCACCGCGCCCAACAGGGTGCGGAAATCGCCCAGCACGTGCGGCCGGATAACGGTCGCGTCGTACTCCGGCAGGTAGTAGCGGGTGCGGTCCTTGCCCTGAAACACGGTGAAGTGGTTCGACCAGAAGTCGACCAGCACCTCCTCCAGCTGCCGCTCGCTCAGCACCGCCCGGGCCACTCGGCTCCCGATGAGCTCGGCAGTGAACAGCTGCGATTGGCGCGCCTGCTGCCGCACCCGTGCGGAGTCGGCCGCGGTCGGTTCGCCGCCGCGGCGGGCCAACTGCGCCTGCAGCGCGATCGCCGGCGGATAGGCCGCGTAGAGTTGTTCAGCGCTCTGCCCCAGCGTGGCGAAGCGCGTGAGAAACTGGCGCGTGGCCGCATCGTCGATGCGCTCGGGGTGGAGCTGCCGCTCGATCCACGCATCGACACCCATCGCGCGGACTGCCTCCACGTCGCCCGGGCGCGCCCCGAAGGCGAGACGGTTGAGGACGTGGTGCACCTGCTCGTCGGCGGTCTGTTCGCGAGCGCCAAGGCCGCTCGCACCGGCCGCCACGGTGGCCGCACGACCACCGGCGGCACCGCTTCCCGCCGCGCCGGCACAGGCGCCGAGGACGGCGGAAAGGGTGGCCCCCAGCAGCAGGCGCTGCGGGAGATGATGACGGGGACGAATGGATCGGGGATTCCGGGGTGGCACGCGATGGCTCCGTTGCAGTCCTTCCCTTCGACGCCGGGGCGCGCCGCGCGTTAACGGCACTAGGTGATCGCGCCCCGTGATCGCGCCCCGTGATCGCGCGCCGTGATCGCGCCCCGTGACCGCGCGCCGTGCTGGCGCTCGCGACGTGATCGGCACCGGACGCGCGCCTCCGCCGTATATCTTATCGCCATGGTCACTGCCGATTCGCCCAGTCGCTTCGAGCGCGTGTTCGATGCTGCCCTTGCTACGGGGACCTTGACCACGATTGCCACGGGTGGCGCCTTGCTGGGCCTTGGCTGGCGCGAAGGCGAGGCGGGTCGGGTCTTCCGCCTCGCCGGTCGAGGGCTGCTCGAGCGCTTCGGCGTGGTCTCCGCCGCCGCCCCGCTCTCCTCGGTGGCGCTAGGGTACCTGCATCACCTCGTGGTGGCCACAGCCTGGGGTGTGCTTCTCGGCCTGCTCGTGCTGCCCTTTCGCGGGGTACTCCGCCTCATTGTGGCCATGACGGCGGTCGCGGGGTATGGCCTGCTGACGCTCAGCATCGTACCAGCCCCGTTACGGATCGGCTACGGAGTGACGGGAACCCTGCCTGGCGTGGTTCCTATCATGGCCGCGCTCGCAATGGCCCTGCTCGGCGGGATCTGGCTCGACGCCGGCGACCGCGCATCCTGAGCGCTGGTTGCACCACCCCGGTTGAAGCGTCTTGCACGTGGACGGCGCACGTGACGGCGGCTTCGCCGGTCCACTCTTCTCCCCAACCCAGGAGGCATGACATGGACGTCCTCGTACGACTCGAGGCGCGTCCGAGCGATTCGCCGGTACTTGCGCACGTGAACTCGATTCCCGTGCTCCCATTCGGTACTCGCTCGCGACGGGAAGTGGTGACGTTGTACGGTGAAGCGGACGCGCAGGCCCTGGCGCTCGCGATCGCCGCGACCGTGGAAAGTGAGCGACTGGAAGCCGTGCAGTCGGGGGTCGTGCGCCATCTGGGCGTGTGGCCGGACCGTGGGGCGGTCGGCGATTCCGCCTGGCGTGATGGCTCGACGGGTCGTCTCGTCACGCAGGATCTCGACATTCCCCTGCTCGTGCTCGAAGCGCGGGCCTCGGAGCTGCTCGGCAGCTGCGGGACCACCCTGCGACGGGTCGCGGCCGGCCTGGCCATGCCCGATTGGCCCGAGGGCACCGAACGCGCCCTTAGTTTTTCGCTGCTCGCCGCGTCGGCGACCGGCGGCGGGGCCGGAGCATCGCTCGAAGACGATGCCGGGGTCGAAAACTGGCTCGACTCGATCCGTCAGGCGGATGCGTATGCGTATGACGAAACGGAGGGTGACTGAACGAACCCTGTTCTGTCAGAGCAACGTGCAGGAGAAGCGGACGGTCACTTCGGTGCGCCGTCCGCTTCGTACGTTCAGGGGTACCCAGCCGTCAGGATTCTCCCGACGACGCGTCCGGCTGAGCATGCTTGCTGCCCCCCGGTCCCGTCGGCACGATCCGGGTGGCGACCGGAAACGGCCGCTCACGACCTCCACTTCCGGGGGCCGCGACGTCCAGTACACGCGGGTCCCTCCCACCACCTGAACGGACCCGCCCAGCCCGCCCGCCGGCCTCGCGCCGCGCGACGCGTGGAGGGACGATGCGGGATTACGACTCCGCCGGCATCAGGAACATCGCCGTGGTCGGCCACGGCGGCAGCGGCAAAACCAGCCTGGTCGATGCGCTCTGCTTCGCGGCCGGCTCCGGCAAGCGCCATGGCTCCGTGCGCGACGGCACCGCGCTCACCGATCATCTCCCCGAAGAGATCGATCGCGGCTACTCCATCAGCCTTGGCTGCGCCTTCGCCGAATGGATGGAGAGCAAGATCAACTTCATCGATACGCCGGGCTCGCTGGACTTCCAGGGCGAGGCCATCGCCGGCCTCGCGGCGGCCGACGGGGCGCTGTGCGTGATCGGCGCCGCCAGCGGCGTCGAAGTGGGCACCGAGCGCATGTTCCGCGCCGCCGTCGCCAAGCAGGACCCGGTGCTGTTCGTCGCCTCGATGATGGACAAGGAACACGCCGACTTCGATCGCCTCTACCAGCAGATCAAGCAACGGCTCTCGAGCAAGGTGATTCCCGTCGAGATTCCGTGCGGACAGGGCACCGGGTTCCGCGGCGTGATCAACCTGTTCACGCAACGCGCCTACATGTACACCAGCGGGGTCAAGGGCGAACACGTCGAGACCGACATCCCCGCCGAGTGCCAGGAGGCCTTCACCCGCTATCGCCAGGAGCTCATCGAGGCCATCAGCGCCACCGATGACACGCTGCTCGAACGCTATCTCGACGGGCAGGAGATCAACCGCGACGACGCCATTCACGGCATGAAGGATGCCATGGCGCGCCTCGATCTCTTTCCGCTCTTCTGCGTCTCCAGCGAGAACATGATCGGGGTGCGCGCGTTGCTCACCGAGATGGTGCAGCTCATGCCCAACGCCTGGGAGATGGAGGAGATCCACGCCCTCACCGGTGCCGAAGGACACGAGACGATCCCGCTGCACGCCACGAACGACGGCCCCTTCGCTGCGCTGGTGTTCAAGACGCTCGCCGAACCGCATGTGGGCGACGTGAGCTACTTCCGGGTGCTGTCGGGGAAAGTCGCCAACGGCCAGGAGGTGTTCAACGCCACGCGTGACGGTGTCGAGAAGCTCGGGCATCTGTCCATTCCCTGCGGCAAGGAGCGCGTCGAAGTGGCTGCGCTGCACGCCGGCGACATCGGCTGCGTGACCAAGCTGCGCAACACGCACACCAACGACACGCTCTCCACGAAGGAACACCCCATCCGCCTTCCGGCGATCGTGTTTCCGGAGTCGGTCGTGCACTTCGCGGTGCGCGCCACGGCGCGCGGCGAGGAGGAGAAGCTGCAGCAGGGGCTGCACCGGCTGCACGACGAGGACCCGACGTTCACGGTGCACTACAACCCCGAGACCCACGAGACGATCGTCGGGGGCATGGGCGAGCGGCACCTCGATGTGGCCATGGCCGTGCTCAAGCGTAAGTTCGGGGTGCAGGCCGAACTCGCGAGGCCGCGCATCGCCTTCCGGGAGACGATCACCGCCAAGGCCGAAGGCCAGGGGCGCCACAAGAAGCAGACCGGCGGCCGCGGGCAGTTCGGCGACTGCTGGATCCGCATGGCCCCGATGCCACGCGGCGAAGGCTACCTGTTCGAGGACAAGATCGTCGGCGGCGTGATTCCGTCGAAGTACATCCCCGCGGTGGATCGCGGTGTGCAGGAGGCGGCCGCGCGCGGTGTGCTGGCCGGCTTCCCGCTGGTCGATTTCCGCGTGGATGTCTACGACGGCTCGACGCACTCGGTCGACTCCAACGAAATGTCCTTCAAGATGGCCGGCATCCTCGCCTTCAAGGCGGTGGCCAGCAAGTGCCGCCCGGTCATCCTCGAGCCGCTCGACCTGCTCGAACTCTCCATCCCCGATGCGTACCTCGGCGATGTGCTCGGCGATCTCTCGGGACGGCGCGGCCACATCCTCGGCACCGACACCGATGGCGATCGCACGCTGGTCCGGGCCGTGGTGCCGCAATCGGAGCTCCATCTGTACGCCACGCAGCTGTCGTCGCTGACCCACGGCTTCGGCACCTTCACGCGGCGCTTCAGCGGCTATGAGCAGGTCCCGCCCGACGCCGCGCAGAAGATCGTGGCCGAGCATGCGAGGGAACGGGAGGAAGTGGAGGCGTAGCGGGGGCTGGTTGCATCGCGACGGCAGACAGTCGAACCCCCAGGCGACAGGGGGAAGGGTGTCAGGGCGGAGGGGGCAGCGAACTGCCGTGTACTGCTCCCTCCTTCCTGAATCCCTTCCCCCTGTTTCCTGGGGGTTCAGCCGCGTGAGGCGACCAGGCGGACTCTCAGTCCTTGTGGTCGGTCAGCCGCGCCGCCTCCTGCCGATCGCTGGCGGTGTAGATCTCGAGGTCGCCGAAGAACGCCGGCGCTTCGGCTTGCAGCAGGCGCAGGATCACGACGGCCAATCGGCGGCTCTCGAGGTCGGCGTTCTGGCTCGCAAGCAGCGCGAGCATGGAATGCCAGGCGCGCGCGTGGCCCGTGACCACGAGTTTGGTCTCGGTGCTGTTGGGCAGCACGCCGCAGGCGGCTTCGCGCGCCAGCTTGCGGCGGTGGACCTTGTCGTTGATCCACGCGTAGCGCGACATCAGCGTGTCCACCAGCGTGACATAGCCGTCCAGCGCGGCCGACATCTGCGCACGCCACGCGCTCTCGAGTGAGGCGTCGCCCGTCATCCCGGGCGGCAGCACGAACCGGGCATCGCTTTCGTCCACGTGGCGCTGCGACAGCTGCGCGTGCGCCAGCCCGGCCTGGTGGCGCACCAGTTCGTGCGAGAGCGACCGGCTGATCCCCTCGAGCAGCAGGGAATAGGTCGCGTGCTCCAGGATGCTGCTGTGCGCCTGCTTCCTGATGTTCGCGAGGTACTCCCGCGTCGTCCGGCCGGCGGGATTGCGCTGGCTCATGTAGCTGAGCCGTCCGGCGAACTCGGCAAGTCGCTCACCATCGGTGGCATCGCCCATCCACTGCACGGGCATGTGCGCCGGCTCGGCGAATTGTGGCCGCGCGAGCACGGTGACCCTCGGCTCGCGGAGGATATCGGCGTCGGAGAGCGGCATCGACGAAAGAAAGGTGAGGACGGTCGGGTTGAGCTTTCGCAGCATTGCTGCACTATTCGGGAAGGTTCACCCTGCACCGGTCCCAATGCCAGACGAACGTCCGAGCTCCCGCTCGCTGCTGGAGGAGATTCGGCAGACACGCCCCTTTCGGTCGGATTCCCAGGAGGCCGCGATCGCGCTCATGCGCACGGCCTCGGTGGTGTCGCGCCGCGTCGCGCGTGTGGTCGAGCCGCACGGCATCAGCCTGGCGCAGTACAACGTGCTGCGGATCCTGCGAGGCGCCGGTCCGGCAGGGCTCCCCACCCTCGCCATCCGTGATCGCATGATCGACGAGGGCTCCACGGTCACGCGGCTGCTGGACAAGCTCGAGAAGGCGGGGCTGGTGGCGCGCGATCGGAGTCGTCCCGACCGGCGTCAGGTGCTGTGCACCATCACGCCCGCCGGCGAAACGTTGCTGGAAACACTCGATCCGGCCATGCGCGCCGCCGACGAAACGTTGATGAATGTGCTCACGCCTGCCGAGTTGCGCGCCCTGATCGACATGCTGGCAACCGTGCGCACCGGCGGAGATCAGGGCGGCTGACGGTGCCGTCGGCACGGAGCACGGCGGTCGTTTGCACGGCGGTCGTGTGAACAACGGCAGCCGGAACACCGGTACACGAGGGTCGTCACGTGTAACGACGCTAGCGGCGCTGTCGCGCTGCGACCCCCGCGAGCCTGAATCGCCCCCAGTCTCTCCCCGCTTCGATCGCCCGCAGCACGGATTCGGCCTCGGGGGGCAGCGGTGGGGCCTCGGGGTCGTGGCGCAGCGTCGTGAATGCCTCGTCGCCGGGGCGCGCCACCTTGCACCCGGGGTTGAGCACACCGCTGGGATCGGCGGCCTCCTTCACGTGCGCGAAGGCACCGAGGGCCTCGAGTGTCCAGACCCGGTCCAGCAGCGGTGCCCGCAGGCGCCCATCGCCATGCTCCCCGGCCAGCGTGCCCCCCAGCGAGGCGGTCAGGTCGCACACCTCCGACAGCACCCCGTGCACCCGGTCGCGCCACCCCGAGGCGGTGGTGTCCACCAGCGGGTTCACATGGGCGTGCGCGTCGCCCGCATGCCCGAAAATCACCCCCGGCATGCCGAAGCGCGTGAGCGCCGCCCGGACCCCCCGTACGTAGGCCGGAAACTGCGTTGGCGGCACGCAGCCGTCTTCGATGAACTGCATGGAACGCAGCCGCGGCGCCAGGCGTGACAGAATGGGGCTGGCCGCGTGGCGCAACGCCCAGAGGCGATGTTCGGCGTCTGGATCTGACGCTTTGTGCACCTCCATCGCGCCATTATCGGCACATATTCGGACCATCAGTTTCAGTTCACTACGGGTGTCGTTCTCCGTGGGCCCTTCCACCTCGATCAGCAGCACCGCCTCGGCGTCGGACGGGATGCCCGTCGGCCCGCCGGTGGCCGCCACATCCAGAAAGGTCCGGTCGAGCAGCTCGCAGGCCGTCGCTCCGGCCTCCCGCGCCGCGCCGGCGCACACGGTGGCCGCCTCCAGCGTACCGAAGGTGGCCAGCACCGTGGCCGTCGCCGCCGCCACCGGCAGCAGCGCCAGTTCCACCTCGGTGAACAGCGCCAGCGTGCCCTCGCTGCCCACCAGCAGATCGACAAGATGCCCGCCGGGTGCCAGCATCGCCGCCAGCCCGTAGCCAGACGACTCCTTCCGTACGCCGGCGTGCGCCAGCCGCTCCGGCGGCACCCCCTGCCGGATCTCCTCGACGGCGCGCAGCAGTCGCGCCACCGCCGGCAGCTGCGACGGCAACGGCCGTTCGCGGTGGACCCACGCCTCCTGCCCGTCGTCGAACACGCAGCGGAGCCCCAGCACCCACGGGCGCGTGGCCCCGAAGCGCAGGGTGCGGGCGCCGGCGGCGTTGGCGCCCACCATGCCGCCAATGGTGCAGAACGCCCCGCTCGATGGGTCCACCGGAAAGCGCAGCCCCACCAGCCGCGCTGCCGCGTCGATGTCCCCGCGCAGGGCACCGGCGCCCACGCGCACCCGTCGGCCGCCGCGGTCCACCGGCGCCAGATGCTGCAGCCGGCTGAGGTCGACCACCACGCACGGGCCCACCGCGCCCGCCGCCATGCCGCTCCCCGATCCGCGCGGCATCAGCGGCGCCCCGGTCTGCTTGGCCCACCGGGCCAGCGTTGGTACGTCGTCGGCATCGGCCGGTACCGCCACCGCCGCCGGAACGCACCGGGCAATACCCGCGCCCTCGGCGTACAGCGCCCGGGCCAGCAGGTCGGTGCGGAAGAGCCCCCGGAAGTCGGCTGGCGGCTCGTGCGGCAGCGGGGAGTCCATCATGGCCATGATCCGCAACCAATGCCCCCCCGGAGCCTCGGGCAAGGGGCCTTCAGTCCCCGGCGAATTCCGGACTCGGTGACGAGGCCGCCTGTCCCGTCGTATCTTGCACACCATGACGTTACCGGCCGCCGTGACCGATGCCCTCGCCCGCCGGGATGCCGCCCGCTTCTGCGAGGCCATTCTGCCTGCGGTCTCGCGCACATTCGCGCTCGGCATCAAGGTGTTGCCCGGTGCGCTGGGGCAGGCGGTGCTCGATGCCTACCTGCTCTGCCGCATCGCCGACACCGTGGAGGACGCGCCGGGAATCGATCCCGACGTGAAGGCGGCCCTGTTCGACGATTTCCTGGCGGCGTTCAGCGACGCCGAGGCGCTCGCCCGCTTCACCACCGGCGTGCAGGACCTCACTGGCGATCTCGCGCACCTCACACTCACGAAGAACACGCCGCTGGTGTTCGCGCACTTCGCGGCGCTGCCGGCCGACACGCGCGCCGTGGTGCAGAAGTGGGTGGCCGAAATGGCCGTGGGCATGCGCAAGTTCGTGCTGCTCTACCCCGACGGCATCCGCATCCAGACGCTCGACGAGTACAAGGAATACTGCTACTACGTCGCCGGGACCGTCGGCTACATGCTCACCGACCTGTGGCACGAGCACTCCCCGAGCATCGGCGCCAAGCGCTACGCCATCCTGCGCGAGCGCTGCCGCGCGTTCGCCGAAGCGCTGCAGACGGTGAACATCCTCAAGGACGTCGCGGTGGACGCGGAGAAGGAGAACTCGGTGTACGTGCCCGAGGAGCTGCTGCGCGCGCAGGGCAGCTCGCAGAGCCGCATCCTCTCCCCCGAGCTCATCGCCAGCAACCGCGAGGCGCTCGCGCAGCTCATCAAGCTGGCGTGGCACGATCTCGAGGAGGCGCTGGTGTACCTGCTCGACATCCCGCGGCGCGCCGTGCAGATCCGCCTGTTCTGCATCCTGCCGTTGCTGCTGGCCTACGCCACGCTACGCGACCTGGTGCAGAGCACCGCGATGCTGCAGCCCGGCGGCAGCGTGAAGATCACGCGGCGCGAGGTGAAGAGCCTGCTCATGACCGGCAGCATGCTGGTGATGAGCAACGCCGGTGTGCGGTGGCTCGTGGCCCGCGTACGCCGCCGCAGCTTCGAGCTCGCGTTCGCGAACTGACGCCGCGCCACGCGCCACCGACGACGCCACCCTGCGGCGTCGTCGGCCACGGCGTCACTTGAGCAGCTTGTCGAGCAGGCTTGGCGCCGGCGTCAGCCGTCCCTGCTGCTCCTCGTCGAGCAGCAGTTCGAGCCGCGTCTGTACCCGCCCCAGAAGCGTGCGGAACCCCTTCTTGAGGCCGAACCAGGTGAGCGCCGTGCCCGCGATCCCCAGGAGCCCGAGGACTACCGTGGATACCAACGCCACCTGTGGCAGCACGAGCGCCAGCGCGAACATCGGCACGGCCGTGAGCAGCAGCAACAGCAGCGCCATTGCCCCCACGATTCCGGTGGCCAGGCGCGCCTGACGCCGTGCCCCGTCCATGATCGCATCGAAGCGGAGCACGGTGCGGCCGTCGTCGATGCGCGTCGCCGAGATCACGAGCTGGTCGAGCCGCACGAGGTCGAAGCGACGACCGCCGCCACCGAGCGACCGCAGCACGTTGCCGACGGGATCACGGCGCGGTTCCCAGACCATGCGGTCGCCCGCGCGCCGCACCGGCGTGAGAAACTCGTTGCGCGGCAGCCACGCTTCCAGTCGCCGCAGGATGTCGTCGGGCGTGCCGGTCACGGTGCGCTGGGCGCTCACGACCGCCGGCCCGAGCGACGCCAGCAGCATGCCGGTGCCGGGGTCCTTGACCGTCAGTTGCGCCCGCTCCTCGGCGATCGCCTGACGCACATGCGCCACATCGAGGCCGACTTCGCCGGCGATCTCGACCAGCCGCTCCTCGCTGATCACCTCGCCCGGTTCGGTGGAGGTCGTGGTCTGCAGCTCGGCTGCACGGGCCAGCACGCGCTCGAGGGCGGTGCGGGGCAGGTCACTCATGTGCGCGTCACCTCAGATGCCGCTCAGGACGATGTCGATCTGGCGCGTGAGCGCCGACTGGATGGCCGTCGGCAGCACAAAGCGCCCGGTGAACGCGGTGGCGAGCGGCGCACCCACGAGGGCTGCCGCCGTGCGCTCGCCCACCTGGATGAGGTAGAAGCGCCGATACCCGTCGAGCAGTTCGGGGGCCAGACGCTCCAGCAGCAGGGCACCGGCTTGCACCTGACCCACCGCGACGTATCGGTCGGCGGTACCGGCGCGCTGTTCCGCGGGTGTGACGTTGTCGGCCACCGCCGGCCCCACGAGTGCACCGGTGATTTCGTGCGCCAGCACGTACAGCACCTCGGGCGCGTCGGCCACACGCGCCGGGTACGGCACCGCCACCATGGTGCGCCCGGTGACCCCCGGCCCCGTACGTCCCTCACCGCCAATGGGCAGCGACAGCAGCACGTCGCCTTGCCGCTGGCCGGTGTTGTTCAGGAAACGCTCGAACTTTGCCCGATACTCCTGCTGCCAGAGGCTGTCCACCGCGGTGATCACCGCCGCCCGCGTGCGCAGCAGGCCGTTGTGCTCGGCGGTGAACCAGCGCACCTGCTCATCCTGCACGCTGGCGAGGAACAGCCGCAGCCACTCCTGGTCGCTGGCCGAGGGAAACACCGCCGCGAAGGCGCTCATGCGCAGCGCCAGCTCGCGGTCGGGCGCACGGCGCGGATCGCCCTCGAACTGGAGAAACCGTTCGCCGGTCGTGCGCATCTCCTCCCACGACGAAAAGGCGAATGGGAGGAACTGCGCATTCAGGTAGCTGCCGCTCCGCTGCAGCCCGCGGGTAAGCGTCTCCCGGTTGCCGTCAAGGGCGGTGAGGATGTTGCGCCGGTTCTTCTCCACCACGAGCGAGTCGCGGTAGCCACGGCGGTAGAGCGGCACGGTGGCCGAGTCGTCGCTCAGCAGGGCGAACGCGTGCAGCCAGAGATCCACATGCACGAGCGTACGCACCGGCCACCGCAGGGGCGGCACCGCGACCGTGCCGGATTCGGCCAGCGGCGAGACGCCGACCGAAGGGGCAGGTGGCTGGCTGGCGACGGACGGCGCCCGGGCGCAGCCCAGCAGCAGTGCCGAGCAACCGGCCAGACAGAGAGAGCGGGCAACAGACATGCTCTCAATACACGCCGGGACCGCCGACGGATTCAAGCGGCGGCACGCGCGGCGCGGTGACGCCGCCGCCGTCCGGGCGGACTAGCCTTCGCTGCGTCCGCAGGTCACGCAGAACCGCCAGTGCACCTCGAGCTCCGTGCTGCATGCGGCACACTGCCGCTTGGTGAGGTCGAGGCCGCAATGCGGGCAGAACGTGACCCGCCGTTGGTTGGGCAGGCGTCCGCTGCAGAAGCGGCACGTCGTGTGGGCCGGCGCATCCGTTCGTGGTGGCGCACCGGCTGCGCCCCGGGGCGGAAACACGTCGTACGACTCCGGGGCCGTCTCCGCTCGCGTGGCTGGCGCGGCCGCCGCTACCGCGACCCCCGTAGGTGCGGACCCTGCGCCCGTGGTCCCCACCACCGCGGCCCCCGCCGCCGGGGTGCCGCCCGACGTGCGGTTGAGATGCAGCACGCTGTTCGTCCAGGTGCGGATCAGGGCCAGCGTCGGCGACGGCAGGAAAAGCGCCTGCCGGCAGGCGGCCTGCAACGCGGCGTCGGCCACCACGTACCCGCGTTCGCCCGCCACCAGACGCAACACCGCCGACTCGAACGCCTCGGCGCCGCCATCGGCCATCTCGCGACGAACGTCTCGGTAGGGCAGCAGCCGCTCCTCGAGATCGGTGAGCGTGAACCCCTGCGTCAACAGCTGCGGATGCTGCGTCCGCACCGTGCGCGAGAGCCGGAACGCCAGACGGTCCAGATCGTCGAGCGAGCGGGCGATGACGCTCACTTCAAGTCGCTCGTGCCGTAGCGCGTATCGACGTCGTTCCCCATGCGGTCACGCGTTTCTCCACCGATCCGCTCGACTACGCGTTCGGCGAAATTCTTGTCGTGCCGCTGGGCGTCCTTCCAGCCGTAGCCGTAGCCGATGGCGATGCCGACGGCGAGGACAAAGATGAACTTGTACATGAGCGTCGGGAGGTGGTTCCGACGCCCGGGCGCCGGATGGCTTACATCTCCAGACGCGTGCGCGAAGGAGCGGGTAACGCCGCCGCTGGCACAAACCGTTCCGCCAAGGGGAATCGCGACAGCGCCTGCGCGCGTACCTTGGCCCCCTGGGCGGCCATCCAGGCGTCGAACTGCGACGCCACCAGTCCGTCGGAGGCATCCTGCGCGGCGGCGGCCCGTGTGGCGAGGTGGTTGGCGTACTCGTTCTGCGGGTGTCCCGCGTGTCCCTTCACCCACGCCCACTGGGTTTCGTGGAGCGCGATGGCCTCCACCGCCTCCTGCCACAGCTCCACGTTCTCCACGGCGCCGTCCTTGCGCCGCCAGCCCCGCGCCATCCACCCGCGCACCCACGAAGTCATGCCATCCACGATGTAGCGCGAATCGGTGGTGAACTGCACCGACAGCCGGTTGCCCTTGCGCGACATCGCCCGATAGCTGTCGATGACCGAGCGCAGCGCCATGCGGTTGTTGGTGGTGTCGGGCTCGGAGGCCCACAGGTCGAAGCGCGACACCGTGCCGTCGGCCCGCCGGAATTCGATCAGGGCGCCGAGGCCGCCCGGTGTGGCGCCGCTCTTGCCGTTGCCCAGGCACGACTCGTCGGCGTACACCGCCACCAGCGGATACCGCGCGCTCACCGGATGACCTCGAGGTAATCGATCTCGTCGATCACCAGCTCCAGTCGATGACCGGTGCTGGGATGGCGGGCCACGATGATCTCGCGGCCGCCGTCCACGCGCAGCCGTTCGGGGATCACCACGTACTCCGAGCCGCGGCGCATGATCGTGATGCGCGAACCGTCCACGATGGCGCGTTCGAGCAGGTCGTACTGACGGGTGGAGAGTTGCATGACGGCGAAAGCTAGCGGCACGCCAGCCGCCGGCGTGATCCGCGCTCCGTCACGACGCCAGGCAGATCGTCTCGATCACGTCGGTAGCGCGATGGAGCTGGTCCACCTCCACCCACTCCGTGGCCGAATGCGCGCGGGCAATGTCGCCCGGTCCGAAGCACAGCGCCGGAATGCCCGCCTGGGCAAAGAGCGCAGCATCGGTCCAGCAGGACAGCCCGTCGATGTCGCCGGCTACTCCGTGCGCGCGACACGCGGCCACCACCTGCTGCACCAGCGGGGCGTCCACGGGGAGATCGAGCGGCGGCTGCGCCCCGCCGAGGGCCACGGTACCGCGAAAGGTCGCGCGCGACGTATGCAGCGCGTCGAGCAGCGCCTGCACTTCTGCGAGCGCCTGGCTGCCCGTCTCGCCCGGCAGGGTGCGCCGCTCGAGGTGCACCGTGCACTGCTCGGCGTATGTCGACCACCCGGTGCCGCCGCGTACCTCGGCGGCATGCACCGAGGCCCGCCCCAGCAGCGGGTGCGTGCGACCCGTGAGCACCTCGTGTTCGAACTGGTCGAGCGCCGTGAGGAAAAGGCCGGCGTGCCGGTTGGCGTCGATGCCCACGTCGTAGCGGCTGCCGTGTGCGGCGTGTCCCTGCACAGCCACCGTCAGCCACGCGAATCCCTTGTGGGCCGGAACCACGGCCAGGCGCGTGGGCTCGGTGATGATCGCCCCCACCGCTTCGAGGCCATCGGCGAGCAGGGCGCGCGTGCCGATGGACGCGAACTCCTCGTCGCACACGGCGGTGACGATCAGCTCGCGAGGGAGCGGGCCGCGCACGGCGGCACGGGCAGCTGCCACGCACATCGCGGCCACGCCACCCTTCATGTCGGTGGCCCCGCGGCCGAACAGGTTGCCATCCCGCACGTGCGGAGTGAACGGGGCGTGCGTCATGTCGTCCACGCCGACGACATCGAGATGCCCGTTGAGCACCAGCGGTGCCACCCCGGCCGGGCCGGTCCGTGCCACCACATTGCTGCGGCCTGGTACCACATCGCGCAGCGTGACGGTGAATCCCCACCCGTTCAGCACCTCGGCGAGAAACGCCGCGCAGGAACGTTCGCCCGGGGCGCCCGGCACGAGATCGGGATTCCGTGAGTCGATGGCGATGAGCGCTTCGGTGAGCGCCACGGGGTCGAACGAGTGGCGAATGGGCACCTCGACAGTCTAGGTCGCGGGCGACGCCTCGGACAGGTGCACCTGCACCCCGGTGGTCGCGACGCGCCAGTCGAGCACGTCGCCGAGCGAGGCGGCCGCCCTCCGCACCGCAGGGGCCGCATCGGCCGGCGCCAGCGCCATGATGCATCCGCCGCCACTGGCGCCGAGCGCCTTGAAGCCGGTGGCCCCCGCCCGTCGCACCGCCTCGGCAAGGGCGTCGATGCGATGCGTGGAGATGCTCGGATGCAGGGAGTTCTGGTGACGCCAGTGTTCGTCCACCAGCACTGCCAGCAGGGACACGTCGCCCGTGTGCAGCGCGCCGCGCATCGCACGCGCGAGCATCGCCATGCGATCGAGCGCGTCGACCACGCGCGCGTCTCCCGCCCGGTAGGCGTTCAGCACCGCCGTGATGGTGTCGCCGGAGATCCGCGATTCGCCGGTGTACACCAGCACCACGCGGGCTTCGAGCGCGGCGATGGTGTCGGGCGACAGCGGAATGCGCTCGACACGAGTGTCCGCCCCGAAGCTGAGACCGAGTGCGCCGCCGAAGGCGGCGGCGTAGTGATCCTGGAAGCCGCCGGCGATACCGAGCGCCTCCACCTCCACGGCGCGACTCGCCTCCGCGAGCACGGCCGGGTCGCACGGCTTGCCCTGCGCGGTGGCGATAGCCGCTGCGAGGGCGACGCCGGCGGCCGATGACCCGCCGAGCCCCGCGCCCACAGGGAACTGGTTGGCGAGGGACACCCGGGCGTGTCCAAACGCCGACCGGGTCAGCGCCGCAGCCACGAGCGGTTCGACCGCCCTCGTTTCGGCTGTCTCCGGTTCGAGGGTGACAACGGCCCGCCGTTCGATGGCGACGCTGCAGACGAAGCCGCCTCGCTCTTCGGGGTAGGGGGGGACATCTGTCCACCCTCCCCCGAAGTCGAGGCGGGTCGGTGCCGACGCGATGATCACGCCGGCTTACTTCTTCTTGGCGGCCTTCTTGGCAGGTGCCTTGGCCGGAGCCTTGGCGGCGGGCTTGGCGGCGGGCTTGGCGGCGGGCTTGGCGGCGGGCTTGGCGGCCGGCTTGGCGGCCGGCTTGGCGGCCGGCTTGGCGGCCGGCTTGGCGGCCGGCTTGGCCGGGGCCTTTGCTGGGGCCTTGGCCGGCGCCGCCTTGGCGGCTGGCTTGGCAGCCGGCGGCGCGGCTTTGGCCGGGGCCTTGGCTTCGGGCTTGCTCTCGGCGACCGGCTTGGCGGCGGGGGCCTTGGCCGCCGGCTTCGGCGGCGGCGGCGCGAAGGTGACCTTGTCCGACGGCTTCTGCGGCTCGATGCGCATGGCCGCGCGCGCCTCGAGGGCGGCTTCGGCGGCGGCGGCCGGGGCGCTGACGGCCTTGGGCATCTGGCCGAGTGGCACCGGCTTGGGCGGCGCCGCCTTGGGCTGCGGCGCCGGCAAGGCGCCGTACTTGGCGATGTAGGCCGCTTCCGCCTGCTGGATGAGCAGATCGGCTTCGTCCTGATTCATCTGGCCACGCCGCACCATGTAGTTGATGAGGTCGCGCGCGCTCTCGATGACGAAGGCACTCAGCCCCGCGGCGGCTCCCACGACATCGCGCATGGCGCCAGCCATGCGGCTGCCGGCCTCGAGGCTGATCTCGTGGGCCCGCGCGGCCATTTCGGCGGCGGTGTCGCGGGCGTCCGCCGCGCGGTGCCCGGGGCCGCGGCGCGGGGCCGGGCTGGCTGGTGGAGCGTCGCCTTCGATGAGCGTTTCGTCGTCAGCCTGCGGCGTATCGGCCATAGGTGGAGCGCACTCCTTCCGCCAGACATGGGGGTAGAGGTGGTCGCTCGACGGGATTCGGAAGGCGCACAGCAGGCGACACCGACTGGTCCGCGTCCACCGGAACGCGGTAACTATATGATTTTCAGTGAGCTATGCAAGGTATACGGACGTGCTTTCCGAAGGTGGCACACATATACTGCACCGGGCCCGCTGTCGCGGGCTGTCCACTCTCTGTCGCCTATCTGCCGTATTCTGTCGGCATTCATTATCCTGTACAAGGACATCAAGGAATCAGTATGGCAGCACTGCCGCTTGTCGGGGTCAATGTGCTCGACCTGTCACGGGTGCTCGCCGGCCCGCTCTGCTCCATGATGCTCGGCGACCTCGGTGCGTCGGTCATCAAGGTCGAGCGCCCGGAAGCCGGTGATGATACCCGTGGTTGGGGCCCGCCCTTCGACGCCGACGGCCAGTCCGCCTACTTCCTGAGCTGCAACCGCAACAAGCTCTCGCTGAGCGCCGACTTCCGCGATGCCGCAGACCGGGCGCTGTTGCAGGCGCTGATTGCCGAGGCCGACATCGTGCTGGAGAACTTCCTGCCGGGCGTACTCGCACGATACGGCCTTGATTCTGGCACTATGCTGGCGCAAAATCACAGGCTGCTCTGGTGTACGATTTCCGGCTTCGGTCCCGACAGTTGGCGCCCCGGCTACGATTTCGTCGTTCAGGCGGAATCGGGGTGGATGGCCATGACCGGCGATCCCGATGGCGATCCCATGAAAACCGGCGTCGCCATGGTCGACGTGACCACGGGAAAGGACGCGACCATCGGGATCCTCGCCGCGCTGGCGGCCCGCGAGCGCGCGGGGAATCGGCCGCTGCCGGCAGCCGACCGGAGGGTGCACGTCACGCTGGCGTCGAGCGCGGCGGCGGCGCTGGTGAACGTCGCCCAGAACACCCTGGTCTCGGGGCGCCCAGCGCGCCGATGGGGGAACGCCCACGCCAACCTGGTGCCGTACCAGCTGTTCCGCGCGGCCGACCGGCCACTCGTGCTGGCGGTGGGCAGCGATGCCCAGTGGACGGCGGCGATGCACGCCATCGGTCTGCTCGACCTCGCTGACGACGAGGCGCTGCGCACCAACGCCGGGCGGGTGGCGCAGCGTGAACGCATTGTGGCGTGCATTGCGAAGCAGTTGGCGACGGCAGAGTCCGGCGTGTGGATTCAACGTCTGAAGGACGCGGGCGTACCATGTGGGCTTGTGCGCGAGGTCCATGAGGCGCTCGATGACGTTGCGGCATCGGCACGGACCGGCATGCCGCCGCTCTGGAATGGTCGGGTTCGCTGCGAGCCGCCGCGCCTTGGCGAGCACACTGTCACCATCCGGGAAAAACGCTGGAGAATTTTCGATGACCTGCCGATACCCGAGCGTGAAGGCGTGTGAAGCCCCCGTGACCTTCGTGTCGCCCCGTCGTCTTTCCGGCGAGACCATCAGCGACCTGTTCGACCGGATCCGGTCGATCGTTGAGCGGAAGGGGTGTCCGAGCCGTCGCAGCGACGTTATCCTAGCGCTGTGCCCATGACGGAATCCGAAATCCCCCCGAATGACGCCGACTCCGATCAGGACGTCATCTCCCGCGTGTTGGCGGGCGATCGCGAGTCGTTCGCGTTGCTGATCGGCCGCTACAGTGATCCGCTGTATCGGCATGCACTCGGCATGACGGGCAGTCCGGACGTCGCCGAGGACATTCTCCAGACCTCGTTCATCAAGGCCTATCACCATCTCGGTGAAGTCCGTGGTCGATTCGATGCCTGGCTGTTCCGGATCGTGGCGAACGGGTGCAAGGACTGGCTGAAGAACATTCGGCGCACGCACCTGAGCTATGACGAAGACGATCAGCCCTCCGGCTACGCGACTCCCGATGAGGACCTCGACCGCACTGAACTGCGGCAGGATCTCGATGCCGCACTCGCGCAGCTGGCTCCGTATCTCCGCGAAGCGTTCATCATGAAGCACGTCGAAGGACGCTCGTACGAGGAGATGGCGGATCTCTTGGGGACCACCGTTGGCGCACTGAAGATGCGCGTGCATCGGGCACGCGAGGCCCTTCAGGCCCTGCTCGAGGAGAGATACGCGTGATGCTCAACCGACACGAAGCGCACGATGAGTTGCAGTCCAAGGCGCGCGAGGCCGGCGTGGCTGCGGAGCGTCCGATGGCCGACCGCGAAGTTCCCCTGCCCGAAGTGACCGCGGCCGACGCCACCGCCAGCGTGATTCAGCAGTGGCTCGACGGTGAGGCCAGTGAGGCCGACGCCCGCTGCGCCGATGAAAAGGCCGTGGACTTCTGGATGAAGACCGGTGCCGATACCGACCGCATGCGCCGCACGAAGACGCCGTCGCACGTCATGGCCAGCATCATGGCCGCGATCCCGGTCAAGGAGCCGTCGGCGATCAAGTCGCCGCCCTTGGCCGATCGGGCGGACGCCGAGGCGCGCTGAGCGACGACCGGCATAACGAGGGCGGCGCACCAGTCGGTGCGCCGCCCTTTGTCGTGGTGCTGCTTCCTGCTTCCGGACACCCTTCTTCCTGCAGCCTGGGGGTTCAGTCTCGCTCGTGAGACTGAGGACTGAACCTCCAGGCTGCAGGAAGAAGAGCGTCTGGAAGGAGGAGGCAGAACAGCCATTTACATGTGAATTGCCCGCCCGATTGCGCTCAGCGCCGCTTCCTTGACGGTCTCACTGAGCGTCGGGTGCGAGTGCACGGTGATCGCGATGTCCTCGGCGCTGCCGCGGTACTCCATGGCCAGCACCACCTGCGCCAGATTGTCGGCCACGTGGGGGCCGATCATGTGGCAGCCGAGAATCTCGTCGGTGGTGGCGTCGACCACGAACTTCACGAAGCCCTGCGTTTCGCCCATCGTGCGCGCGCGGCCGTTGGCGCTGAAGGGGAACTTGCCCACCCGGTAGGCGCGGCCGCTGGCCTTCACTTCCTGCTCGGTGAGCCCCACGGTGGCGATCTCGGGCCACGTGTACACCACGCCGGGCATGGTGCGGTAGTGCATGTGCACCGGCTTGCCCGCGATCACCTCGGCGGCGATCACGCCTTCGTCTTCGGCCTTGTGGGCGAGCAGCTTGCCGCCCACGACGTCGCCGACGGCGAACACGTTGGGCAGGTTCGTGCGCATCTGGTCATTCACCACGATCTCGCCGCGCTGGCCGAGCTGCAGCCCGAGGGCGGCAGCGTCAACGCCGCTGAGCGACGGCTTGCGGCCCACGCTCACGAGCACGTAGTCGCCCTCGATGCTCGAGGCGCTGCCGTTCTTGTCCACGTGAATGGTCACGCCGTCGGTGCGCACGTCGGCGCCGGTCACCTTGGTGCCGGTGTGGATCTCCAGCCCCTGCTTGCGGAAGATGCGGTCGGCTTCCTTCGCTACATCGTCGTCGTTGCCGGGCAGAATGGTGGGCGCATACTCCACCACCGTCACCTTCGCGCCGAGTCGTCGCCACACCGACCCCAGCTCGAGTCCGATCACGCCGCCGCCGATCACGATGAGGTGCTTCGGTACCTCGGGGATCTGCAGCGCGCCGACGTTGGACAGCACCCGCTTGTCGTCGAAGGGCAGGAACGGCAGCTGCACCGGGACCGAGCCGGTGGCGATGATCACGTGCGTCCCCTGCCAGCTGGTCACGGTGCCGTCGGTGGCCCGCACCTCGATCAGGTTGCCGGCCTTGAGCGTCCCGAAGCCCCGCGCCCAGGTGATCTTGTTCTTCCGGAAGAGGAACTCGATGCCCTTGGTGTTCTGCGCGACCACGTCGGTCTTGCGCGCCATCATGGCGGGGAGGTCCACGGCGGCGCCGTCCACCTTCACCCCGTGTTCGGCGGCGTGCAGGCGCAGCCACTCGTAGTGCTCACTCGACTGCAGCAGCGCCTTGGAGGGGATGCACCCCACGGTGACGCAGGTCCCGCCGAGGGTGGTGTCGGCTTCGATGCAGGTGACGGAGAAGCCGAGCTGTGCGGCGCGGATGGCGGCGACGTAGCCACCGGGGCCACCGCCGAGCACGAGCACGTCGGCGGTCTGGATGGTCGGGGAGGTCATGTGCTCAATGATAGGCGGCGGCGCAGGCAGAAGGTGAGCATAGTAACCTGCTAACGTTGTTTAGCTCGGATTGCGCGAGATGAAAGGCGCGAGCCAAAAGGCGCGAGCCAAAAGGCGCGAGCGCACGACGCGCTCAATACGGCATGAGGACCTGATTGTGACGGTCACCGATTGCCTGCGGCGGCGCCTCGCCTAGGCTGCGGT